>CALWAW010000063.1 GCA_944375845.1 uncultured Lachnospiraceae bacterium | reverse complement strand
AGGGCAGCCGCCTGTGCCTTCAACTCAGGTTCCATTCTTAAAGTCATATTTCCTTTCGTTGCAGCCATATAAATGCACTCCTTTCATCTCTTTATAATTTGCACTATTATTATACTCAATATTCATGTGTTTTGCAAGTGCTTTGCAAATATTTTTTTTCTTTTTCGACATCATCAAAAAACTCGAAAAAACGCCCTTATGAGTGTTTTTTATCCTCAGCATATAAAAACCCATTTGAACAGATAAAACGCCTCACAGGGTCTCCTGGAGCCGTTCTACGGCCTGTCCTTAAACACCTCGACCAGCAGATCACTCTTTTCCTGAGACGGAGCAACTTTCACCGTAATATGCCCGTCCTCAAACTGCACTTTTGATGGCTGATACTCCCACCATTTCCGAATGGTTTTCGAATCAAGGCCAGTGTCCCTATGGCAATCGGCTTTCCGTCCTTCCGGGTGCTGCTCCCGCCACTCATGCACATGTTTCTGTGCCGATGGACGACCGCCATTAGTACACTCTCCATTAGCAACCTTGAACTGCCTGTTCATGTTCATATACTGAACATGTAACGCTTGTTTTCTCCCATTTCTCCTATTCCTGTCAATCCGCACATTCGTCAAAGCCTCAATGTCGGAAATCGTAAAATTGTAATACTCCTTGTCGTAGGCCTCCAGTGCGCTCCGTATATCGTCCTCGGTCAATGGATTGACATGCTCCACCTTCTGCAGCTCTGCAAATGCTTTTTTCATATCCTGCCGGAGCTGCTTTTTCGGCACCCCACACTTGTAGGCATAAATGGCAAGGCACATCAAAAAGAAATACCTGTGGCCGCCTTCAATCCCGCCGATCTGCCGCAGCCACCAGTGATAAAGCGCATACGGGTCACTGCGATGCACCTTCCCGGCAATATCCCATTGTTTCCGCCTTTTATTGCCTTGTACCACAACACGCTCATACCACTCCGGATACTTCTCTTTTGCCTGTGCCCTGGTCATTTTCGTAGGCCCGTGGGTTAGTAGGTTCCCCACATCTGGCTTCCTTCAGATTCCACCTCACGGTGGACACCCTTGCCTTCGGCTACATCCTTCCCGCTACCGGGCGGATTTGGGACTTGCACCCTTGAGAAACGTGCGCCGCCAGGCGCACTACCAGAAAAAGGGCGGCACAGCCCCGCCCTTTTTGGCTCATCTAAAGCGACGATCCCTTATTTTCCATTCAGATACTCCTCCGCGTAATGGACGGCGCTGGCGCCGTCGGCCACTGCCGTAACCACCTGACGCACCGCTTTTGTGCGGATATCGCCCACCGCGAACACGCCGGGAAGATTGGTTTTGGTGTCCTCACCCGCTTTCAGATAGCCGCCTTCATCTGTGGAAAGCTCTCCGGCAAAAGGTCCTGAGGCCGGCGCCTGCCCAATGGCCACAAATAAGCCCTGGCAGGAAAGCTCCGAAGTCCCGCCTGTTTTCTTATTGTAAATACTGAGTCCGGAAAGCCTTCCGTCTTTGCTGTGAAGCTCTGCCACGGTGCTGTCCCAGATCATCTCGACGTTTTCCATCTGGAACAGGGCCTCCTGGGAAGCTTTTGAGGCGCGAAGGCTGTCTCTTCTGTGGATCACATATACTCTGCGGCAGATCCGGGACAAAAACAGCGCGTCCGCCACGGCCGTCTCACCGCCGCCCGCCACGGCCACATCCTTTCCCCGGTAAAACATTCCGTCGCAGGTGGCGCAGTACCCCACGCCGCGGCCGGTCAGGGCCTCCTCTCCGGGAAGCCCCAGCTTTTTGGGGACCGCTCCCGCCGCCACAATCACGCTGCGGGCCGAAAGCACGCCGTCCGCCGTGTAAACTTTTTTTACCGCACCGGAAAGCTCTGCCCTTATGACCTCGCCGTAAACAGATTCGGCCCCGAACCGCTCCGCCTGTTTTTTCATGTTCTCTCCCAGGGTGAAGCCGTCGATCCCCTCCGGAAAGCCGGGGTAATTGTCAATCTGCTCCGTAAGGGCCATCTGCCCGCCCGCGGAAAGCTTCTCCACCAGCGCCGTGTCAAGGCCTGCGCGGGCTCCGTAGAGAGCCGCCGTGTATCCGCCGGGGCCTCCGCCCACAATCAGGATATCATAAATATGCTCCATGGCTCCTCCTTTCTGAAACCTCCCGCCCCCCGCCGGAGGGATTGACAGCGCTTCCGAAGAAACGATATACTGAAGCTGCTATGGGAGGTGTATTATGGATTTTTCACAGTATTTTCCAGTCTGGGATAAGCTGACGGCCGACGAGCAGCGCGTCCTCTCCCAGTCGGCTGTCCGCCGTTCTGTCAAAAAGGGAACGGTCCTTCACAGAGGCTTAGCCGACTGCCTTGGCCTTCTTGTGGTCGGAAGCGGCCAGCTGCGGGTTTACAGCGTTTCCGACGATGGCCGCGAGGTGACGCTGTACCGGCTTTTTGAGCGGGATATCTGCCTGCTCTCCGCCTCCTGTATGATCGAAAGCCTCCAGTTTGACGTAATCATTGAAGCGGAGAAGGACACCGGCTTTTGGGTCGTCCCTCCCGCCGTTTATAAAGGACTTATGGAGCGGTCCGCCGTGATCGCCAATTATACCAGCCAGATCATGGCCACCCATTTTTCGGAGGTCATGTGGCTGATGGAGCAGATCATGTGGAAGACCATGGATAAGCGGCTGGCCTCTTTTCTTGCGGAAGAAAGCGCTCTGGAGGGCGGAAGCGTCCTGAAGCTCACCCACGAGCGCATCGCTTCCCATCTGGGCACCGCAAGGGAGGTGGTCACCCGTCTGCTTCGCTATTTTCAGAATGAGGGAATCCTCCGCCTTTCCCGGGGCTCCGTGGAGATCCTGGATATGGACCGGCTCAGCCGTCTATCAGACTGAGCACCTGGGCCTTGGGCCTTGCCCCGGACGCCTGATTGACAATCCTTCCGTCCTTGATGACCACCAGGGTGGGAATGCTCATCACCCCGAACCTTGCCGCCAGCTCCTGCTCCTCGTCCACGTTGATCTTTCCCACCTTGATATCGGTCCGCTCTGCGGCCAGCTCATCGATCACCGGCGAGAGCATCCGGCAGGGTCCGCACCAGGCGGCCCAAAAATCCAGGAGCACGGTCTGGCTGCTGTTCATGACTTCCTCTTCAAAATTATTTTTTGTGATCTTTAATACTGACATATATGCTTCCTCCTTATTTGTTAGGTTTTTTCTTTCTGGTTATATTATACCAGTTCTTTTTGTTTTTTCCGTGATAAAGTCACAAAAAGGGTCCTGGCGCCAGGACCCTTTTCTGATACCGGCTGTTACGCCAGCTTCTCTAGCTTTTTGCTGTGTTCAGAAACAACCTTTTTTATAATATCTACATCCATTTCGAGAGAATCCATCTTACCGGCTCCCGACTGGTATCTTTCGTATGTTGAGAGATAACAGCTCTCGATGGTCCGCACTCTGGGCACGACCTGATTCTCGAGGGTTACGTTTACTTTTGTAAGTCCGGCATCCAGCTTTTCGGCTTTTTCCTCCAGCTGGTCGACTTTCGTATCTAACCTTTTGACTTTTGTATCCAGCTTCTCGACCTTTTCTTCCAGTTTACCGGTTCTGGCGTCGAGCTTTTCCACCTTTTCCTCCAGCTGGCCGACTCTGGCGTCGAGCTTTTCCACCTTTTCTTCCAGCCGGCCGACTCTGGCATCCAGCTTTTCGACTTTTTCGTCCACTTTTTCCACTGCGGTTCTCAGCTTTGCAAGTCCTGCGGACACCGGCGCCAGCTTTTGATCCAGGATGCTGGAAAAGGCCAATAACAATTCATTATCCGACATCGCTTCCCTCCCTTCTTAACCGGATTATAGCACAGCCTTCCGGCAATTACAAGGCTGCGATCATACGAAATTCATGCGCCTTCTGCCGGGCAGACATTCAGCATTATGGCAATAAAAAAACCTCAAAACCCTTGATTTTACCAGGATTTTGAGGCTTTAAAAGTAGCGGAAGGGAGATTTGAACTCTCGACACCACGGGTATGAACCGTGTGCTCTAGCCAACTGAGCTATTCCGCCACAGTGGGGCCTACAGGGCTCGAACCTGTGACCCTCTGCTTGTAAGGCAGATGCTCTCCCAGCTGAGCTAAGACCCCTGACACGCGTCAATTCTTCTGTTCATTTTTGACTGCCTGATAAGTATACCTTGTATTGTTCTAATTGTCAAGACTTTTTACACTTCTTTTGTTTATAAAATTTTTCTTTGTACCTCTCCCCGATGCTATGCTATAATTGTTTTAAATTGTGAGGCGTCAGCCGGACAACCTGGAGGAGCTTATGTACCGCTTTATCGTCAATCCAAATTCCCGTTCCGGAAAGAGCAGGGAGCTCTGGGAAAAGCTGAAGGACAGGCTGGACAGAGAACAGGTCCCCTATACCGCTTACCTGACAGAATATGCAGGCCATGCCCGCAGACTGGCCGAAACGCTCTCTGCCCGAAGGGAGCCCGACACGCTGGTGGTACTGGGGGGAGACGGCACGCTCAACGAGGTGATCAACGGCCTTTCTGTCTCCGCACCCCTCACCCTGGCTTACATCCCTTCCGGTTCCGGGAACGATTTTTCCCGGGGGATGGGGATTCCCCGCCGTCCCGAAAAGGCACTGGAGCGGATCCTGGGTTCCTCCCGCGTCCGGTATGTGGATTACGGAATCCTGTCCTGCCAGACGTCGGGACAGCCTCTGCACAGAAGATTTCTTGTGAGCAGCGGAGCCGGGTATGACGCCGAGGTGTGCCGGAATATATTTACCACAGGACTGAAACCGTTTTTAAACAGACTCCACCTGGGAAAGCTGTCTTATCTATTGATCGGGATCAAGCAGATCGTCCTTTGCAGGGGCGCCGATGGCTGCCTGACCATTGACGGCGTAAAAAAGCTTCCCTTAAAACAGATCCGCTTTATTTCCGCCCATATCCAGAAATATGAGGGCGGCGGCTTCTGCTTCGCTCCCGGCGCCGACCCGGCCGACGGGCTTCTGGAGCTCTGCGTCGTTTCCGGCGTATCACGGCTTAAGCTGACGCTTCTGCTGACCGCGTCTCTGTTTGGAAAGCACACCTCCTTTAAGGGTGTCCGCACCTATTCCTGCAAGGAAGCCTCCCTTTCCTCCGGCCGTCCCATACAGGTGCATACGGACGGTGAGGACTGCGGCCTCCAGACTGAAATCAGCTTTCACTGCGAGCGCCGGAAGCTCCGTTTTCTGTATTAACTAATTTTTCAGAATTATTTGTAAAGATTCTCTTAAGCCTCTTGCCAACTAAAATATTTCGTGCTATAGTGTCAAAAAGAGAACTGACAGCTGCATGGAAAGGAGGGATCTCCGGGACATGAAGAAAATCAAAGCCTTTTTCAGGAAGTACCGGCAATGTTGGGTTCTCTTATATGTATTCATATATTTTCCCTGGTTCTTCTGGCTGGAACGTCATGTGACGGCAGAAACAGCCTTTACCAATATACACATTGCCTTCGATGACCTGATCCCGTTCTGCGAATACTTTGTGATTCCGTATCTGTTCTGGTTCGCATTCGTGGCAGGTACTGTAGCCTACTTTTTATTCAAGCGGCCCAAAAAGGAGTTTTACCGTCTGACCTCTTTTCTCTTTATCGGAATGACGGTCTGCCTGGCCATCTGCACCCTGTTCCCCAACGGACAGACCATGAGGCCTCCGGTCAACCCGGAAAAGAACGTTTTCTCCTGGATCATCGTAAAGCTTTACCAGACGGATACCTCGACCAACGTATTCCCCAGCATCCACGTATTCGCCTCCCTGGGCGTCAACCTGGCCTGGTGGAATTGCCCGCTTTCCGGAGAGCATCGCTGGATCCGTCCTGTTTCCACCCTGCTCACCATTGCCATCTGCCTGTCCACGGTATTCTTAAAGCAGCATTCGGTGCTGGATGGGCTGGCTGCCGTAGTCTTATCCATCGTGCTGTACTTCTTCATCTATCAGCCTGAGATGACAAAGGCATCCGCAAAGGCGGCAAAGGAACGGACAAAATCAAAAAAGCTGTATGAATATAAAAATAAGCTGTAAAAAAGAACGCTCCGCGGAGCGTTCTTTTTCAGCTTTATTTTCGTGATTATCGAACCAGAGCAACGGTCTCGCGCATAATGGCCAGCTCCTCGTTGGTGGGAACCACGGCCACCAGCTTCGCGGAATCATCGGCGGAGATCACAACCTCCTTGCCGCGGCAGTTGTTTTTAGAGGCATCCAGCTTCACGCCCAGGTAACCCAGGTATTCGCAGATCTTCTCGCGCACCAGGGGAGCGTTCTCGCCGATACCGGCAGTAAAGGCGATGGCGTCGACGCCGTTCATGGCGGCCACGTAGGAGCCGACGATCTTCGCTACCCTGTAGCAGAAAATCTCAATGGCGTCCTCAGCCAGCTGATTTCCGTCGGCCATGGCGTCCTCCAGATCGCGGAAATCACTGGAGAGACCTTTGGTAAGGCCGAACACGCCGGATTTCTTGTTGAGGATGTTTAAGACCTCGCTGACGGTCTTGCCCTCTTTATTGCAGATATACTCCACAACGGCGGGATCGATGTCGCCGGAGCGGGTGCCCATCACCAGGCCCTCAAGCGGCGTAAGGCCCATGCTGGTATCCACGCATTTGCCGTCCTTCACCGCGCTGATGGAAGCGCCGTTTCCGAGGTGGCATACGATCACCTTGGAGTTATCGGGGTCAAGGCCCAGAAACTTGATGGTCTCCTTGGAGACGAAGCTGTGGGACGTACCGTGGAAGCCGTATTTGCGGATATGGTACTTCTCGTAATATTCATAAGGCAGCCCGTACATAAACGCCTTTGTGGGCATGGTCTGATGGAAGGCGGTATCGAATACAGCCACGTTGGGCTTTCCGGGCATCAGCTTCTGGCAGGCGTAGATTCCCTTTAAGTTTGCCGGATTGTGGAGAGGGCCCAGGTCGCAGCACTCCTCGATGACCTTGATAACCTCGTCGTTGATCACGCAGGACTGGGTGATCTTCGCGCCGCCGTGGAGCACGCGGTGGCCGATGGCGTCCACCTCGTCCAGGGACTTTAAGATGCCGGTCTTTTCGTTTACAAGAGCGTCAAGCACCATCTGGATGGCCTCGGTATGAGTGGGCATGGGAGCCTCCGTGACCTCCTTCTCGCCGCCGGCGGGCTGATAGATCAGACGGCCGTCGATGCCGATCCTCTCACAGAGTCCCTTTGCCTGAACCTGCTCGGTATCAGAGTCGATGACCTGATATTTTAAAGACGAGCTTCCGCAGTTGATAACCAGTACTTTCATTCGTTCATATCCTCCTAATCATATTCCCTGACGGGCATGCCGCATACAGCCGCAGATTACTTTTATTCTAGCGCGTTCCCGCCTCTCTGTAAAGCAGTTTTTGCTCTGTCCCCCGTTTTGAAAAAACACAGCCGCAGTAATTCTGCCTGTAAAGGCCATACTGTTCGGAAAGCTCCACGGAGCGCTTGTAGCCGTCCCTTTTTTTGAAATCCGAGGGAAGATAGGAAACCCCGTATTCCTCCGCCAGCCGCTCTCCGATCTCCATCAGCTTATGGGCGTTCTTTAAAGGGCTGATGGAAAGAGTCGTGCAGAAATAGTCGTATCCGCCGGCCGCCGCCTTTTGGGCCGCCAGCCTGAGGCGCTGCTCATAGCAGCGAAAGCACCGTTCGCCGCCCTCCGGCACCTCTTCCAGGCCTTTTGCCATCTCAAAGAACGCTTCCGGCTCGTAGGGCCCCTCCTCAAAGGAGACGGGAAAACGGTCCGTGTTTTTTAAGTCCTCCTGTTCTTCAAACTCCCGGATAAACCGCCGTGCCTCCGCCGCCCGCTTCCGATACTCCTCCCCGGGACTGATATTGGGGTTATAGTAAAGGACGGTTATCTGAAAATACCGGGACAGATATTCCAGCACATAGCTGGAGCAGGGCGCGCAGCAGGCGTGAAGCAGGAGCCTGGGCGCCTTTCCCGGCTCAAGCCCCGAAAGGAGCTGATCCAGCTCTCTTTGATAGTTCCGCATAAAAACCTCCCGATCCCTGAAGCAGCCGCCGGTTCCGGCGGCCGCGCGAAAAGCGCTGCCCGCATAACGGGCAGCGCCTGATCCGATCTGTTACAGGAAATCCCGGATCCGTTTGCTCCTCACCGGATTTCTCAGCTTTCTGAGCGCCTTCGCCTCAATCTGGCGGATCCGCTCTCTTGTCACGTTAAATTCCTTCCCGACCTCCTCAAGGGTCCGGGGATGGCCGTCCTCAAGGCCGAAGCGCAGCACAATCACCTGGCGCTCCCTCTCCTTCAGATCCTCAAGCAGGGAATCGATATGCTCCCGGAGCATCACGGATTCCACGTTGCCCTCGGGCGTTACGGCATTGTTGTCCGCCACGAAATCGCCCAGGTTGGAATCATCCTCCTCGCCGATGGGCGTTTCCAGCGACGCGGGCTCACGGGCGATCTGCATGATCTCCATGACCTTTTCCTCGCTCATGTCAAGGGCCTTGGCAAGCTCGGCCACAGAGGGCTCGTAGCCCA
>CALWAW010000062.1 GCA_944375845.1 uncultured Lachnospiraceae bacterium | reverse complement strand
GACATATTGTCGAACATGATGATGTCTGCCCCTGCCGAAAGGGCCTCCTCGATCTGGGCCATGGTTTCTGTCTCCACCTCGATCTTTAAGGTATGGGGAGAGAGGCTCCTTGCCCGCCTTACGGCCGCGGTGATGCCGCCCGCCGCGGCGATATGGTTGTCCTTGATGAGGATTCCGTCGGAAAGGCCGAACCGGTGGTTTACGCCGCCTCCTGCGCGGACCGCGTACTTTTCCAGGGCCCTGAGGCCCGGCGTTGTCTTTCTGGTGTCGGTGATCCTTGCTCCGGTGCCGGATACGGCCTTCACGGCGCGGGCCGTGGCCGTGGCGATTCCCGAGAGGTGCTGAAGCAGATTTAAGCCCACCCGCTCACCCGAGAGGATCGTCCGGGCGTTCCCTGAGACAAAGGCGGCGGTTTCGCCCTTTTTCACGGCTTCCCCGTCCTTTTTCAGGGCGGTGAAGGAAACGCCTCCGCCGAGACGCTCAAACACAAGGCCGCAAAGCGCAAGGCCGCAGATCACGCCGTCCTCCTTTGCGATGTAGCTGCCCCTGACGGCGGCGTCTTCGGGAACGCAGGCGCTTGTGGTCAGATCCCCGCTTCCCAGGTCTTCCTTTAAAGCGGCGTCGATCACGGAAGCCGCTTCCCTTAATACCCATGGCTCCATATATCAGTCATCCTTCCCGTGCCCGGTATTTGCGGGCGCTGGTCCCATTATAGCACAGGAAAAAGAGGATTTCCACAGAGTTGACATGAAGATAGCGGAATGGTACACTGAAAACAATGCAAGAGGAGGAGAAATACATGTTAGACGGGAAAAAGACATTGTTCAGCGGTATGCAGGCCACAGGAAACCTGACGCTGGGAAATTATCTGGGGGCCCTCAAGAACTGGGTGTCCATCAGCGACGAATATAACTGCTTTTACAGCGTTGTGGATCTTCACTCCATCACGGTCCGGCAGGATCCCGCCACCCTGCGGAAAAGGGCCAGGACCCTTCTGACCCTCTATATCGCGGCCGGTCTGGATCCGGTGAAAAACTGCATTTACTATCAGTCCCATGTGTCGGCCCACGCGGAGCTGGCCTGGATTCTGGACTGCTTTACCTACATGGGCGAGCTCTCCCGCATGACCCAGTTCAAGGACAAGGCGGCCAAGCACGCCGACAACATCAACGCCGGCCTTTTCACCTACCCTGTCCTCATGGCGGCGGATATTCTGTTATATCAGGCCGACGTGGTGCCGGTGGGCATCGACCAGATGCAGCATCTGGAGATCACCAGGGATATCGCCCAGCGGTTCAACTCTGTTTACGGCGAGGTGTTCACCATCCCCGAGGCCTATATCGGCAAGGTGGGGGCCAAGATCATGAGCCTTCAGGATCCCTCCAAAAAGATGTCCAAGTCCGATGAGAACCCCAACGGGAGCATTTACCTGATGGACGACAAGGACACCATTATGAGAAAATGCAAGAGGGCGGTCACCGACTCCGTGAGCGTGATCCGCTACACCGACGAGCAGCCGGGCCTCAAGAACCTGATCGACATTTACAGCGCCTGCACGGGCAGGAAGCCCGACGAGGTGGTGAAGGAGTTTGACGGCCGCGGCTACGGCGACTTCAAGATGGCGGTGGGCGCGGCCGTAGCTCAGATCCTCGTTCCCCTTCAGATCGAGCAGGCGAGGCTTGCGGCTGACAAGGCGTACGTGGACGGAATCATTAAAGAAAATGCCGAAAAGGCATCCTATTATGCCGGAAAGACCCTGCGGAAGGTGCAGAAGAAGATCGGCTTCCCCGAGAGGGTTCGTTAAATGGACGTGCTGGAGCTTAAGGAAAACCAGATCGATGTGGATACGTATTTAAAGCTTCGGGCCTCGGTGGGCTGGAAAAAACTGACCCGCGCCCAGGCTCAGGCCGCCCTTGAGAGAAGCCTTTACACGGTGGGCGTCTATGTGGCGGGCCAGCCGGTGGGCATGGGCCGCCTGGTGGGCGACGGGGCGGTGATCTGCTATATCCAGGATCTGATCGTTCATCCCCTGGTGCAGGGGCACGGGGCCGGGGACATGCTGATGGAGCGGCTGATCGCCCGTGCCGAGAGCATGACCGCAGAGGGCACGGAGCTGATGCTGGATCTGATGTGCGCCAAGGGCCGGGAAGCCTTCTACGCCCGCCATGGCTTTATCGCCCGTCCCACAGATGCCTTAGGGCCGGGCATGATCCGCTATCTGGACAAACGGAAGTAACTCCGAAAGGAGGGGTTCGATGAAGGACACCATATTCCGCATCCTCTGGGCGGGATTCCGCGCCCTTTGCGCCGCGCTGATTCTGAGTCTGATCGGGTGGTGCTTTCATAACCGGCATATTTTCCGGTATTTTATGATTGAATTTATTGCCGCCGCTGTTTTATTCTATATAATCGATAAGCGTAAAAACAGCTGAGAAGCGGTGATTTTGAAAACGGCTGCAAAGCAGATATAAGAAATCTGTTTTACAGCCGTTTTCTTTTTGTAAAATTAACATAATTTTAATAAACTTATCGAAAGAATATTGATAAAAAGCGGGGGAGATGTTATTCTGTAATTACAATAACAGATCGTTAAATTGGCTTTTTCCGGGTGAAAGGAGGGGCGGGCATGGAAAAAAGGACGGGGCGGCTGATTCTGGCCGTGATCGGGGGAACGGCCGCAGCGCTTTTGGCGGCTTTGATTCCGGCGGCAGTTTTCTGGCTTTTCGATCAGAAAAGCGGTTACAGACAGGATCCGGGGCTGTACCGGCCCGACGTGATCGAGGTCGCATACGAGGGACAGACGCGGGTGTTGAAGCCCGGAGCAAAAGAATACGAGCAGATCTTTGAGAAGGCACAGTGGTGCTGGGACAATTCCACCGTCGACCGCTACAGCGGCCTTCCTTTAAGGGTCCTGCTGACGCATCTGGATGAAAAGCCGGAGGATACCATGGAGGTGACCTTCCGCTATAAAGGGACGATTGAATGGCAGAACCTGGTGGCCAATACCTACACGTTCTTTCCCCTGGCGGAGGAAGAGGGAATTGAATCAAACCTGTACATTTCCATGGACGGGAACTATCTGAAAAGGGCCGTGGTGGTGGTCTTTAAGCCCACGGCAGAGCTGACGCAGCTGCTTTTGGAGGCGGCGGGCGGCTGAAAAGAAAGGAGGGAGTTGTATGTCTGTTCCGGGTGATGCTTTTGGATGGCTGGAGCTGTGGGGGGCGCTTGGTTTTGGCGCGGGCAGTGTGATCGGTCATATTTTGTTGCTGGCTCTGGCGCTTCTGCTTTGCTATGCGGGTATCCGTTTTCAGAAGGCCTGGATGTTTTTTGCAGGTGTGATGGGCGGCTACTCGCTCGGGAACTGGCTGGGAACCGTTTATACGGATCAGGGAGCGGTCAACCTCACCTTTGTCGGCGTGCTGTCGCTGGTATTTGCGCTTCTGGGAATTGCGCTGGTGATTAAATTCGGAAGGGCGGGGCTGTTCATGTTTGGCGCGTATATGGCCTATCCCATCTGGCGGAGCCTGATGCCGGGCGGGAGTCTGCTGTGGCGGGAGATGCTCGCCCTTCTTCCTGCGGCGGCGGTGGGAGCCGTGTGCGTAAAGTATTCAGGACGGGCCTTTATGGCAGTGGCGGCGGTTACGGGCGGCATGGCGGCCGTCAGGCAGATTATAATCATCATTCCCGGCCTTGACAGCAGGTCCCTGGAGCTTTTGGCAGGCGCTGCCCTGGCCGTGACCGGCATGATTGTTCAGCTGAAGCGGGCAGAGAAGCGTACAGAGGAACAGAAAGCGGCGGAGGAGAAAGGAGGCGGCCCATGAATAAGAAAATCAATTCCGCGAAGGCGCTGTTTGCGGCTGTAATTATTCTGGCGGCGGTCGGGACGGCGGCAGTGATTTTTTGGATAACCGGGAGAAAAAAGGACGGCGATGAGATTTACATTTTAAAGGAGCCCGACTCCATTGAGATCGAGGGAGGAGGCAAGACCCTGACGCTGGAAAAGGGAACGGACGGTTACAGGAGGCTTCACGGCGAGATCAAAAAATGCTGGGACGCAAGCCTCCGTAAGGGAAGGCTGGAATTTGTGCTGTTAATCCGGGTGGACGAGCCCATAGGGGACGAGGTAAAGGTGATTTACCGCTATGACCGCCCCATTGACTGGAGCATGTACGGAAACGAGGACATGGAAAAGCTTCCGGCAAATACATACCTGTTTCTGCCCTTTGATGATACATACGGATATAATGCGATCATCTGCCGCGACCTGGATTACAGGGAAAAGGCTTATATTGTCACCTTTAAGACCAGCGCAGAGCTTCGGGAGATGGTGGAGGAACTGTTATAGCGGGGAAAGGTGAGATTTTATCTGACTTTGCGCCATGTTCGTATGCGGATATGGAGGGGGTACGGCTTTATGAAAAGGAAAAAAATAATTGTTTTTTTCTCGGCTTTTTCGATTATCATAGCGGCAGTCGCGTTTTACTTGTATTCTTTTTTGAAACCGTTCCCGTTAATCGATAGGAATAAATCTTTTAGGCTTGGGCAGGTCAATTATGCCGGACAAGAAATATCGGAATGTATCGATCAAAATGCCCTTATAGATTTGCTATGTGAGTATCAAAAGAAGCGAAGCCCTCAAAATAAAAATTATTTTCCAAAAGCCAATTGGAACATGGAAGTGCTTTTAGAGATAGGTGTAGTCAATGGCAACCAGAATTGGTGTTTTATTTTTGAAAGGGATGGTGATGCATTATGTTATAATACTCGGGACGTTCATGATATGTGGGAAATTATAGAAGGAGAACAGCTGTTGAGAGAACTTATAAGGATGTTCGACAAATTAAATATATCATAGTTTTAACAGGATGGGAGAAGCCCCGCGGCATGGCCGCGGGGCTATTGTATGAAAAGAGACGCTCGGGCATAAGATAGCAGAGAATCACTCTGCGGTCCGGGCCTTTTCCAGCGCGTTTCCGATGGCCTCGGCGAGGGCCATGGAGGTATACTGGGAGCTTTCGTCGTAGGAAAGGCCGGAAAGGCTCTGGTTTTCCACGATCTGCTCCGACAGGTTTTCCATGGCGGGCTCCACCAGGGGATACATGGCGGCCACGGAATCGGCCAGGTTCACCAGGCGTACAGATTTGATGGAGGTTTCGTCCACCACCACCTCCACATCCACCGCCTGGCTGTTTAAGGACAGGGAAGAGGTGTAGACGCCGGGGGTGTACAAAGAGGCCTCTGAGCTTTGCTGCGTCTTTTTATTTTTCGGGGCGAACATGAAGATCAAAAGGACGATGAACAGGATCCCCAGGGCAATGAAGATCGCCGTATAGATCAGCTCCTTTGCCTTAAGGACAACGATTTTTGTTTTGGAACTCATGGCGGCTCCTGTGCTCTTTTTGTACAGGATATGAGGGCGGGGACGTTTCTATGCAGGAAAGAAATCTTGTGCGCCAAAAGGGAAAATGGTATACTGCTTAAAAAGGCCGTGAAGGGAGAGAGCAGGTTGAATACAGAGACGAACGAGGAGCTTGAACTGGAGCAGAGGATCAAATCCTTTGCCAATCTGATGATGATGTACGGGTGCGCCATCCGCGAGGTCAAGACCAAGCTTCAGGTGCTGGACGACGAGTTTTCCGTCCGCTATAAGAGAAACCCCATCGCCACCATCAAGTCCCGGATCAAAAAACCGGCCAGCATATACAGAAAGCTGAAAAAATACGGCCTGGAGCCCACAGAGGAGAACATCCTGAACGGCCTTCACGACGTGGCCGGGGTGCGCGTGATATGCTCCTTCATCGACGATATCTACATGGTGGCCGCGCTTTTGGCGAATCAGGACGACATCACCGTCTTAAAGGTCAAGGATTATATCAAGGAGCCCAAGGAGAACGGCTACAGAAGCTATCACATGATCGTGGAGATCCCGGTGTTTTTCTCCAAGGGGAAGACGCCCATGCGGGTGGAGATCCAGATCCGTACCATCGCCATGGATTTCTGGGCGAGCCTGGAGCATCAGCTCCGCTATAAAAAGAACATCGAGGAGGTGGAGGGCCACGAGGAGATCAGCCGCAGGCTGTTCGAGTGCGCCGACACCATCGCCCAGACTGACAGGCAAATGCAGGAGATCAAGCGGATGATCGGACAGTTCAACGATCTGTCTTAAGCGCGGGGAGGAACGCCATGTCATTACAGCTGATTCTGGGGAACGCGGGAAGCGGAAAGACCGGATACATCAACAGAACCCTCATAAAGGAGGCCATGGAAAGCCCCGGAAAGCAGTTCATCGCCCTGGTTCCGGAGCAGTTCACCATGGAGGCCCAGAAGGCCCTGGTGGAGCTCCACCCCGGCCGCTGCGTTTTAAACATCGATATTTTAAGCTTTGAGCGCCTGGCCTACCGGGTATTTGAGGAGCTCTCCTTCGACCCGGGGACGGTGCTGGACGATACGGGAAAAAGCATGCTGCTGAGAAAGGCCTGCGCCTCCGTCGAGAAGGGGCTGGAAATCTACGGAAAGCATCTGGACAGGCCCGGCTTCATCGAGGAGCTGAAATCCCTGATCTCAGAGCTTGGCCAGTACAGGCTGGGCGAGGAGGAGCTTTCGGGCCTTGTGGAGAAAACAGAAAAAAGGGCGCTGCTAAACAGAAAGCTTAAGGATATCCGCCTCTTGCTCCGGGCCTTCCGGGAAACCATGGGAGAGGGGATGATCACGGCCGAGGAGCTGCTTCCCGTCCTGTGCCGGGTGCTTCCCCGGTCAAAGCGGGTCAGAAACGCCGTGATCGCCGTGGACGGCTTCATCGGCTTTACCCCCGCCCAGTACGAGGTTCTGGGCCTTCTGCTCCGGTACGGGGAACGGGTGTCGGTGGCGGTCACCATCGACCCTGAGGCGGAGCCCTTTTCAGAAAAGGCCGGGGAGGATCTTTTCGCCCTGAGCCGAAAGACCATCGCCTCCTTGCTGGGGCTTGCGAAGGAATCCGGCGCGGGCCGGGAAAGGGACGTGATCTTAAAGCCGGAGCGGCTGCCCCGCTACAGTGAGTCTCCGGAGCTTGAGGCCCTGTCCCGCCGTCTGTTCCGCTATCCCTGCAAAGGCCTTAAGGGAAAGCCGAAGAGCGTGTTTTGCGGCCCTGAGGCGAGCCCTTCTGCCGAGGCAAAGGCCCTGGCGAAGCGGATCGGGAGCCTGGTGAAGGAGGAGGGATACCGCTACCGGGAGATCGCCGTGATCTGCGGCGACCTGGAGCAGTACCGGCCTTTGCTGGAGCACGCTTTCTATCAGGCGGGAATCCCGGTGTTTCTGGACGATAAAAGGAGCCTTCTCACAAATCCGGCGGTGGAATATATGCGGGCGGCCCTGGAGGTCATTGAGAAGGATTTTTCCTATGAGAGCGTTTTTCGTTATTTAAAATGCGGGTTTTCGCCCCTTGAGGAGGAAGCCCTTTTTGAGCTGGAAAATTATGTGCTGGCCCTGGGAATCCGGGGAAGCAGAAGATGGGCCGGGACCTGGGACAGGATTTACCGGGGCGGCGAGCATGTGAACCTGGAAAAGCTGAACCAGGCCAGGAAGCAGGCCGCAGAGCCGCTTCTTATTCTTAAGGACCGCCTGAGGGAGAAGGGGGCGGACGTCCGCAGCATGACGGAGGCTCTCTTTCAATGGCTTGACGGCCAGCAGGCGGCCGGAAAGCTTTCTGCCATGGCAGAGCAGTTCAGGCAGGAGGCCCAGTACAGCCTGGCAAAGGAGTACGAGCAGGCCTACGGACAGATCCTGGAGCTTTTCGACAGGACCGTGGGCCTTTTGGGAAACGAGACGCTGCCCCTTAAAACCTACCGGGAGGTGCTGGACGCGGGCTTTCAGGAGATCCGGGTGGGCGTGATCCCGGAAGCTCTGGACGAGCTTTTGGTGGGCGATCTGGAAAGAAGCCGTCTGGGCCGGATCCGGGCCCTGTTTTTCATCGGGGCCAACGAGGGAAGCGTGCCGAAGCCGGGAAAGCAGGGCGGGCTCTTATCGGAGCTTGACCGGACCGCCCTCTCTGCCTACGCGGAGCTTGCGCCCTCGGGGCGCGAGAGCAGCAGGCGGGAGAAGCTTTACTTTTATCTGGCGGCGGCCAGGCCCTCTGAGCGGCTTTACGTGTCCTGGGCAGCCGCCGGGGACGAGGGAGAAAAAAAGGCGCCGTCCCCCTACGCCGTCCAGCTTTTCCGGGTGTTCCCGGAGCTTTCAGGCCCGCCGCAGGATATGGAGGGGGCGCTTACGCCCCAGCTTGCCTTTAAAGCGCTGGCGGAGGGCATGGAGCAGTACAGAAGGGGATGCGAGCCAAAGTCCTGGGACGCTCTGTACAGCTGCCTTTCCGGGCGGCAGGAGGATCAGGAGCTGCTCTTGAAGATCACCGACGCCGCCTTTTATTCCTATGACGGAGAGCAGATCTCAAGGGCGGCGGCCAGGGCCCTTTACGGCGATCCGTTAAGCGGCAGCGTCACCAGGCTGGAGACCTACGCGGCCTGCGCCTGCGCCCAGTTCCTCACCTACGGGCTGGCCCTGGCGGAGCGCCGTGAATTTGAGTTCGCGGCTTTGGATATGGGAAACGTGTTCCACAAGGCGCTGGAGCTTTGCTTTGTGAAGGCAGGGGAGCGGGGGATTGCCCTGGGAGAGCTCTCCGAAGAGCAGAGAAGGGGGCTTGTGAAGGAGTCCATGGCGGAGGCGGCGGCCTCCCTGGGAAACCGGATCCTGGAAAGCTCCGCCAGAAACGAGTATCTGGCGCGTAAAATGGAGCGGATCACCGAAAAGACCGTGTGGGCGCTGGGAGAGCAGCTGAAGGCGGGAAGCTTTCAGCCGGCGGCTTTTGAGCTCACCTTCTCCCCCGGAGAGAACGAGACCATGAGGGTTTCCCTGGAGGGCGGCTCCATGGAGCTTCGGGGAAAGATCGACCGGGTGGATCTTTACGAGAACGAGGGGCAGGTCTATGTGAAGATCATCGATTATAAATCAGGCGGCACCGATTTCGACCTGGGCGGCGTCTACCACGGCCTTCAGCTTCAGCTGGCCGTATATCTGGACGCCGTCATGAAAAAAGAGAGCCGGGAGCATCCCGGAAAGGAGATCGTACCGGCGGGCATGTTTTATTATCAGATCCGGGATCCCCTCCTTGAGCGGGAGCAGGCCGCGCAGGATGTGGAGGACGCGGTTCTGTCGGCCCTGCGCCCCAGGGGCGTCTTTGAGGCAAGCGGCGAGACGGTAAGGCTGCTCCAGAGAGAGGGCGGAGACGGGGCCTCCAGATGGCTTCCCGCCTCCTTTAAGGACGGAAGGCCGGATCCCAAGCGCTCCGGCGCCATTTCCAGGGAGCAGTTTGAAAACCTCAGGAAATTCGTGAGAAAAAAGATCCGGGAGCTGGGAAACGGGATCATTTCGGGCGACGTGTCCGCAAGGCCCTACAAAAGGCAGAAGAGCACCGGCTGCGATTACTGCCGGTTCCAGGCAGTGTGCGGCTTTGACAGAAAGGCCCCCGGCTACGGCTACAGGAATTTAAAGGAGCCGGAGCCGGAAAAAATCTGGGAAGAAATGGCGGGTGAGTCAGATGGCAGTGGAATGGACAGCTGAACAGAAAAAGATCATCTCCTTAAGGGACAGGAACCTTTTGGTGGCCGCCGCCGCGGGAAGCGGAAAGACCGCCGTTCTGGTGGAGCGGATCATGTCCATGATCACGGACCCGGAAAAGCCCGTGGATCTGGACCGGCTTCTGGTGGTGACCTTCACAAGGGCCGCCGCCTCCCAGATGCGGGAGCGGATCGGAAAGCGGCTTTCAGAGCTTCTTGAGAAATTCCCCTCCGATAAAAATTTAAAGCGGCAGGAGGATATTCTTCCCCACGCGAAGATCATGACCATTGACAGCTTCTGCCTTTACGTGGTGCGGAATTTCTTTGACAGCCTTCCGGTGGAGCCGGATTTTCGCATCGGCGACGAGGGGGAGCTTAAGCTGATTCGCGAGGACGTGATGGAGGAGCTTCTGGAGCAGGAGTACGCGGAAGGCTCCGAGGCCTTCCTTGAGTTTGTGGACTGCTACGGCGAGGGGAAGGCCGACGGCGGCATCGCCGAATATATCGAGACGCTGTACCAGTTCGTGTCGGCCTATCCCGACCCGGAGGGGCAGCTCGCCTCCTGGGAAGCGCAGCTTTCCCCCGACGGGGAGCCGGAATGGATGAAAAGCCTGCGAAGGGAGGTCTCTCTGGAGGCGGAGAGCCTTAAGGAGCAGTATCTGGAGGCGGAGCGGGCCGCCCTGGAGGCGGGCATCGACCCCTACGCCGGGATGTTCCGGTCCGACAGAAGGCTTGCGGAGCGGCTTTTGGAGGCGGAAAGCTATGGGGAGCTCCAGAAGGTGCTCTCTGAGATTCCGAAGCGGGGCGCCTTTATGACGAAGCCCCGGTTAAAAAAGGAGCTTCAGGCCGACGAGGAGCAGGCGGCCAGGCTTTCGGCCATGAGGGACGAATGCAAGGAGCTGCTTAAGGGATTGGCAAAGCAGTACGACTTAGGGCCCTGGGAGCAGGTGTCGGCGGACCTTGAGGGCTGCCGCGCCCCCCTTGCGGAGCTTCTGCGCCTCGCGGCCAGGTTCGGCCGTCTTTATCTTGAGGCCAAGCGGGAGCGGAACCTGGCCGATTTCAACGACGTGGCCCATTACGCCCTTCAGATCCTGACGGTGAAGGAGGAGGGAAAGCTGGTCCCTTCCGAGACCGCGAAGGAGCTTTCCGAAAGCTTTTACGAGATTATGATCGACGAGTATCAGGACAGCAACAGGCTCCAGGAGGCCATTCTCACCAGTATCTCCACCGAGAGGGCGGGAAGGCCCGACATTTTCATGGTGGGCGACGTGAAGCAGAGCATTTACCGGTTCCGCCAGGCCAGGCCGGAGCTTTTCATGGAGAAATACGATACTTACACAGAGGAGGAAAGCCTCTACCAGAAGATCGATCTCCATAAGAATTTCAGAAGCCGCAGGGAGGTTCTGGAGTCTGTGAACCTGTGGTTTTCCCAGCTGATGGAAAGAAGGCTGGGCGGCGTTTCCTATGACGGGGCGGCGGCCCTGATTCCCGGAAGGGAGTTTCCCGGGACGCCTGAAAGGATGGATTACAGGACAGAGCTGATTTTCATGGACACAAAGGACGAGGAGGACGCCAGGAAGCAGGAGGCGGCGGCGGTGGTGCGCCGCATCCGGGAGCTTACGGACCCGGCCCGCGGCCTTCTCATCCAGGACAGCGCTTCGGGGGAGTACAGGAGGGCCGGATACGGCGACATCGTCATCCTCCTTCGGACCGTGGACGGATGGGCGGAGACCTTTTCCGACAGCCTGATGGAGGCGGGGATCCCGGCCTATGCCCAGACGAGGACCGGATATTTTTCAGCCCGCGAGGTCCAGTGCGTCCTCCATGTTCTGCGGATCATCGACAATCCCATGCAGGATATTCCCCTGGCGGCGGTTCTGGCCTCTCCCATGGGCGGCTTTTCCGCCGAAGAGCTGGCGCAGGTGACGGCCCGCTTTAAGGGGGATCCCACGCCCAAGGAGGTGAGGGGGCTTTACGGGGCCCTCACCTTCTTCGCCCGGTCAGAGACCGCTGAGGACGGGCCCTTAAGGGAGAAGGCGGCGGCGTTTCTTGGGATGCTGGAGGATTTTCGTCAAAAGGCGGTCTATATGCCTCTCCACCGGCTGCTCCGGTATATCTTAAAGGAAACCGGCTATGAATACATCCTGGCGGCCATGCCGGGCGGGGAGCTTCGGACGGCCAACGTGGAAATGCTCATCAAGCGGGCCGTGGACTACGAGAACACCAGTTACCGGGGCGTATTCCAGTTTGTGCGCTACATCGAGCGGCTTCAGAAATATTCCGTGGACTTCGGGGAGGCATCCCCCGCGGCGGAGGGGGCGGGAGCCGTGCGGATCACCAGTATCCACAAGAGCAAGGGCCTGGAGTATCCCATTGTGTTCCTGGCGGGAGCCGGGAAGCGGTTCAACCAGCAGGATTCCAACAAAAAAATCCTCCTCCATCCGGAGCTGGGAATCGGGGCGGATTATATCGACAGAAAGAACCGGCTCAGGGCCCCCACCCTGGCGAAGCGGGTGCTGCAAAGGCGGCTCAGGCTGGAGAATCTGGGGGAGGAGCTTCGGGTGCTCTATGTGGCCCTCACCAGAGCCCAGGAAAAGCTGATTGTCACAGGGACCGACCGGAGCCTGGAGGCGAAGCTGACCAAATGGGACAGCTTGAGGCTTACGGAGGAGACGGCCCTCCCCTACGGGGCCGTGGCCCGGGGCGGCTCCTATCTGGACTGGCTTCTGATGGCCTGCGCAAGGACCGGGGCCATGGAGAGGCTCCTGGCGGAGCGGGGAATCACGCCTCCCGTATTCCACAGCCTGTATCAGAGGGAGGCCTGCTTTTTCGTATCCCTGGAGACGCCGGAGGAGCTGGCCAGGAAAAGCGTCCTGCATCAGCTCTCCGGGGAGCTTATGAAGGAGCAGCTTAAGGGAAAGCGCGCGCCGGGGGAACTGGCGAAGGCCGTGGACGAGAGCCTTTCCTGGAGCTATCCCTTTATGAAGGCCGTGCTGGCGCCGAGAAAATTCAGCGTATCGGAGCTTAAGGAGGCCGCGGCCCCGGAGCCGGAGTCCGCGTATCTTTACGGGACGGAGGAAGAGGAGCCGAAGCGGCCGAAATTCCTGGAGGAGGACGGCTTTCTTACGGGAGCGGAGCGGGGGACCGCCTATCATAAGCTTCTGGAACTTCTCCCCTTCGACACAGAGCCGGAGGCCGTGGGAGCCGCGGTAAAGGAGCTGGAGCGGCAGGGCCTTCTTCCCGATGGCGCGAAAGGGCGGCTTCGCACAGAGGAGGCCGAACGGCTTCTGCGCTCGCCCCTTGGACGGCGCATGGCGGCCGCCCAGCGGGCGGGAACCCTTAAGAAGGAGCAGCAGTTTGTGATGGAGGTGCCGGCCGCTGCGGTGAGCGGCGCTTACCGGGAGCTTTCCGGCGAAGGGATGCTGATCCAGGGCGTCATCGACGCTTGGTTTGAGGAGGACGGAGAGCTGGTCCTTGTGGATTATAAGACCGACCGGGTCCGGTATCTGGGAGAGGCCGCGGCGGACTGGCTTAAGGACCGCTACCGGGTGCAGCTGGAGCATTACGGAAAGGCACTGGAGATGGGAACCGGGAAGCCGGTGAAGGAGCGGTATCTCTATTCCTTCGATCTGGGGCTTGCCATTCCCGTATAAAAAAATTTACAAATCCTTTGAAAAATTTCATAAATCTTCATTTTTGATTCATGGTTCAACAATATTTTGCATTTATACTTAAATAAGATTGTACGAAGGGGGAGGGTGCAGCGATGAGCCCATATACCGACAGGAGGATGCCTCCCAGACAGAACCCGGGCCAGGGGAACGGCATTTCCAGAATGGAAGAGAAAAGACAGCTCAGGCGCAGGCGTCAGAAAAGAAGAAGGATCGCCCTGGCGGTTCTTATGGCCGTGCTCTGCGTTTTTTCCTTTATCCTGGGCCGCGTGACCGCGCCGAAGGCAGAACAGAACGGAGAGAAGGGCGGCGGCGTGCAGGGCGCCGCAGAGAGCGCCGGAGCGGCGAAGGAAGAGCCCTCCTCCCAGCCCGCGGCAGAAGAGCCCGAGACGGAGGAGGAAGCGGTGTCCGCGACAGATATGCGCCTTTACGTTCTCGCCCACCCCGAGGAATATCCCTCTTATCTTCAGGAATTTATGGAGACCACGCCCGAGGCGCTGGAGTTCGTCTACCAGTATCCCGAATACAAGAACCTGCATCAGACGGTGGATATTTCGGGAGAATGCAGAAAGGGCGAGGTTCCCCTGTTCATCCAGTGGGATAAGCGCTGGGGCTACGAGCCCTACGGCGACGACCTCATCGCCCTCAGCGGCTGCGGGCCCGTATGCCTCTCCATGGTCTACGTGGGCCTCACCGGCGACACCTCCATGGACCCCAAGGCCATGTCGGAGTTTTCCATGGAAAACGGCTTCTATCTGGAAAACGTGGGGACAAGCTGGGAGCTGATGAGCTCCGGCGCCGAGCTTCTGGGGCTTTCCTGGGAGAACATCTCCCTCCATGAGAACGAGTTTTACGAGTATCTGGACATGGGCTGCCCGCTGATCTGCAGCATGAGGCCGGGCGATTTCACCAGTACGGGCCATTTCATCGTGATTTACGGAAGAAACGGAGAGGAGCTTTTAGTCCACGACCCCAACAGCCCTGAGCGCAGCGCGCAGACATGGACATACGATGAGCTTGAGCATCAGATCAAAAATATCTGGGCCTACTCCGCGTAAGACGGTATAAAACCTCCGTGGAACGAGAATCCTGTGAAATACAGGATTCTTTTTTATTGGATAAAAGGAGGAACGCCATGGAAGAACAGAGCGAAAAGGACCAGGTCCTGGAATACGGGGAGGCAATCCTCTCCCGGGAGGGGCAGAAAGAAATCTGCCTGTTATCGGTCATCGGGGAGATCGAGGGCCATGAAAACCTCGGCTCCTCCAGCAAGACCACGAAGTACGAACACATCCTGCCGAAGCTGGCGAAGCTTGAGGACAGCAGCCGGGCCGGCGGACTGCTTCTTTT
>CALWAW010000061.1 GCA_944375845.1 uncultured Lachnospiraceae bacterium | reverse complement strand
GGTGGATACCAGTGACGCCTGGATCACCGAACGGACCGGGATCCATACCAGACGGGTCACAGGTGAGGGTACGGCGGCCATGGCCGTCCGTGCAGCAGGGGCCGCCCTGGAAAGGGCGGGCATGGAGCCGGAGGAGCTGGATATGATCCTGGTGGGAACCTCCACCGGGGATTTCCTGTTTCCGGGAACAGCCTGCCAGGTGCAGGGGGCCCTGGGGGTCTCCGGCGCGGTCTGCTTCGATCTGAGCGCGGCCTGCTCAGGCTTTCTCTTCACCTTAAACACCGCGAAGGTGTATCTGGAGGCGGGGGCCTACAAAAGTGCGCTGGTGATCGGGGCGGACACCCTCTCCAAGACCATTGACTGGAGCGACAGGAGCACCTGCGTGCTGTTCGGCGACGGCGCCGGGGCGGCAGTGCTGAAGCGCTGCAGCGGAAGCGGCGGAGTGGGGGAGTTCCTGATGGGCTCCGACGGCGGGCGTGGAGGCTGCCTTTCCTGTCCGGCTTCCCCGGTAAAGAATCCCTGGTATCCCGGCGGAGAAGAGGGAGGGGAGTTCCTTTCCATGAACGGGCAGGAGGTGTTCCGGTTCGCGGTGAAAACGGTGCCGGAGGCCATGGAGGCCCTCCTTGAAAGGGCGGGCCTCGGATGCGCGGATATCAAATATTTTATCTTACATCAGGCCAACGAGCGGATCATCGCCTCCGTGGCCAGGCGGATGAAGCAGCCCCTGGAAAAATTTCCAATGAACCTGGGGCGCTTCGGCAACACGTCCGGCGCCAGCATCCCGATCCTTTTGGACGAGCTGAACCGGGAGGGAAGGCTCAAAGAAGGAGACAGGCTTCTGCTGGCCGGATTTGGGGCGGGCCTCACATGGGGCGCCACGATCATTACATGGTAAATAAAAGAAAAGGAGAATCACAGCATGTTAGAAAAAATGAAGGACATTATCGCAGAGCAGTTAAACGCGGACGGAGTGGAGATCACAGAGGCCACCTCTTTTAAGGACGATCTGGGAGCAGATTCCCTGGATCTTTTCGAGCTGGTGATGGGCCTCGAGGAGGAGTACGGCGTGGAGATCCCCTCCGAGGATCTGGAGAGCCTTTCCACTGTGGGCGACGTGATCGCGTACCTGAAGGGCAAGGGTGTTGAGGAGTAAGCCATGAAAACAAGGGTTACGGAGCTTTTAGGAATCGAATACCCCATTTTCCAGGGCGGCATGGCCTGGGTGGCGGAATATCATCTGGCCGCGGCAGTGTCCGAGGCCGGGGGACTGGGCATCATCGGGGCGGCCAACGCGCCCGCCCAGTGGGTCCGGGATCAGATCAGAAAGGTGAAGGAGATCACAGATAAGCCCTTCGGCGTCAACGTGATGCTCTTAAGCCCCTACGCCGAGGAAGTGGCGCAGGTCATCGCCGAGGAGGGGGTCCGGGTGGTGACCACCGGAGCCGGAAACCCGGAAAAATATCTGGAGCTGTGGAAGGCCTCCGGGGCAAAAGTGATTCCGGTGGTGGCTTCCGTGGCGCTGGCAAAGCGCATGGAGCGCTGCGGCGTGGACGCGGTGATTGCCGAGGGCTGCGAATCCGGCGGACATATCGGCGAGCTGACCACCATGACCCTGGTGCCTCAGATTGCGGACGCGGTACAGATCCCCGTGATCGGCGCCGGAGGCGTGGGAGACGGCCGGGGAATGGCGGCCATGTTCATGCTGGGGGCCGAGGCGGTGCAGATCGGCACCCGCTTCGTGGTGGCGAAAGAATCCCAGGTCCATGAAAATTATAAGAAGCGGGTTATCGGCGCAAAGGATATCGACAGCGTGGTTACAGGCCGGAGCACCGGGCATCCGGTGCGGCTGATCCGCAACAAGATGACCAGGGAATATCTGAAGCTGGAAAAAGAGGGAGCATCCTTCGAGGAAATGGAGAACCTTACCATCGGCGGCCTGCGCCGCGCCGTGGTGGAGGGCGACGTAACAGAGGGCAACGTGATGGCGGGCCAGATCGCCGGGCTGATCCATAAGGAGCAGAGCTGTAAGGAGATCATTGAAGAGCTGATGGATGAGACGGCGGCGCTGTTCGGGAGCTGTGAGAAATGGGTAAAATAGCGTATATCTATCCCGGCCAGGGCGCCCAGAAGCCGGGCATGGGAAAGGATTTTTATGAAAACAGCCCTGCCTCCAGGGAGGTTTTCGACCGGGCAAGCCAGCTTCTGGGGCTGGATATGAAGGCCCTGTGCTTCGGGGAGGATCCCAGGCTTGACATTACGGAGTACACCCAGGCGGCCATGGTGACCACCAGTCTCGCCATGACGGCGGAGATGGAAAAACGGGGGCTTCCGAAGCCCCGGGTGACGGCGGGCTTAAGCCTGGGCGAGTACTGCGCCATGGCGGCGGCAGGGGTCTTAAGGACAGAGGACGCCATCTGCGCGGTGCGCCGCCGTGGGATCCTGATGCAGGAGGCCGTTCCCGCCGGGAAGGGGGCCATGTCCGCTGTCCTCGCCATGACGGCGGAGGCGGCAGAGCAGGCGATTTCCTCCATTGCGGATGTGCAGATCGCCAATTACAACTGCCCCGGCCAGCTGGTGATCTCCGGAAAAACGGAGGCGGTGGCGCAGGCCGAGGAGGCCCTTAAGGCCGCCGGAGCGAAGCGGGTGGTGAGGCTCAACGTCAGCGGGCCCTTTCATTCCCCTCTCTTAAAAAAGGCGGGGGAACAGCTTTTTGAGGAGCTTCAGGCGATTCCCGTGATGGAGCACGCCATTCCCTACGTGGCCAATGTGACGGCGCAGTATGTTTACGGAACAGAAGAGGTGCGGGAGCTCTTAAAGCGTCAGGTTTATTCTCCCGTAAAATGGCAGCAGAGCGTGGAGGCCATGCTGGCGGACGGCGTGGATACCTTTGTGGAAATCGGTCCGGGTAGGACGCTTACGTCCTTCATCCGTAAGATCGACAGGGGCGCGAAAACCTTCAACGTGGAAAAATGGGAGGATCTGGAGCAGATATGGAATCAGTAAAAAGGACGGCGGTGGTCACCGGGGCCTCCCGGGGGATCGGCAGGGCAATCGCTCTCAGGCTGGCGAAGGACGGGGCCTTTGTGGTGGTCAACTATAACGGCTCGGAGGAAAGTGCTGCGGAGACGGTAAAGCAGATCGAGGCGGCCGGCGGCCAGGCCGAGGCCGTTCGCTGCGACGTATCGGATTTTGAGGCGGCGGAAGCATTTTTTAAGGACGTGGCGGAGCGCCACGGCCGGATCGACATCCTGGTGAATAACGCCGGGATCACAAGAGACGGGCTTCTGATGCGGATGACAGAGGAAGATTTCGACCAGGTGCTCCGGGTGAACCTAAAGGGCGCCTTCAACTGTATCCGCCACGTCTCCAGGCAGATGCTGAAGCAGAGGAGCGGGAGGATCATCAGTATTTCGTCGGTGTCGGGAGTTATGGGAAATCCCGGCCAGGCCAATTACTGCGCCTCCAAGGCGGGGATCATCGGCCTTACAAAGTCAGCGGCCAGGGAGCTGGCCTCCCGGGGAATCACCGTCAACGCAGTGGCTCCCGGCTTTGTGGACACAGATATGACGAGGGTCCTTTCCGACGAAGTACGGGAGCGGGCCACGGCCCAGATCCCGCTGGGATATTTTGGAAAACCTGAGGATATCGCCTCCGCCGTCAGCTTTCTGGCGTCAGAGGCGGCCGGATACATCACGGGGCAGGTGCTCTGTGTGGACGGCGGAATGGCTATGTGACAGGAGGAGACCATGGGCAGAAGAGTTGTTGTGACCGGCCTTGGCGCCATCACCCCCATCGGGAACACGGCAGAGGAATTCTGGCGGGGGATCAGAGAGAATAAGGTGGGGATCGGGCCCATCACCAGGTTTGATACCACAGATTACAAAGTAAAGCTGGCTGCCGAGGTCAAGGGCTTCGACCCCAAGGACTATATGGACTTCAAGGCGGCAAAGAGGATGGAGTTGTTCAGCCAGTACGCGGTGGCGGCGTCCAGGGAGGCTGTGGAGGACGCGGCCCTCGACCTTGAACGGGAGGATCCGTACCGGGTCGGCGCCAGCATCGGCTCCGGCATCGGAAGCCTCCAGGCCATGGAGCGGGAGCACACAAAGCTCATGGAGAAGGGCCCAGGCCGGGTGAATCCCCTGCTGGTGCCGCTGATGATCTCCAACATGGCGGCGGGGAACGTGGCGATTCAGCTGGGACTTAAGGGAAAGAACATCAACGTGGTCACGGCCTGCGCCACAGGCACCCATTCCATTGGCGAGGCTTACCGCTCCATCCAGTATGGAGAGGCCGACGTGATGCTGGCCGGAGGCGCCGAGGGGAGCATCTGCCCCATCGGGATCGCCGGGTTCACGGCTCTTACAGCCCTGAATACCACGGAGGATCCGCTTCGGGCCTCCATCCCCTTCGATAAGGAGCGGGGCGGTTTCGTGATGGGCGAGGGCGCCGGGATCGTGGTGCTGGAGGAGCTGGAGCACGCCCTCTCCAGGGGGGCGCATATCTACGCGGAGGTGGCCGGATACGGGGCCACCTGCGACGCCTACCACATCACCTCCCCCGCCGAGGACGGGAGCGGAGCGGCCAGAGCCATGACAGAGGCCATGAAGGACGCCGGGATCCGGCCGGAGCAGGTGGACTATATCAACGCCCACGGCACCGGAACCCACCACAACGACCTTTTTGAGACCAGGGCCATTAAGCTGGCGCTGGGAGAGGCCGCGGGAAAGGTGAAGATCAGCTCCACCAAGTCCATGATCGGGCATCTTCTGGGGGCCGCCGGAGGCGTGGAATTTATCGCCTGCGTCAAATCGGCGGAGGAGGGCTATGTTCACCCCACAGTGGGCTATCAGGTGCCCGACGGGGAGTGCGACCTGGATTACACCGTCGGCGGAGGCGTTTCCATGGAGGTAAACTATGCCGTCAGCAACTCACTGGGCTTTGGCGGACATAACGCTTCTATTATTATAAAGAGGTATCAGGATGGAATTTGAGCAGATCTTAAAACTGATCGACGCCGTATCGGCGTCGGGGCTTTCCGGTCTTGAGCTGGAGGAAAACGGGATGAGGCTCCGGCTGGCCGCGGGAAATTCCGGGGCTTTCTTCCAGGCGCCTCCCATGGCGGCTGCGGAGGCTGCGCCGGTGAAGGCCGCGGAAGGCGCTCCGGAGGCTTCTGAGGCTTCTGAGCCGGAGACGGCGGCCAAAGGCCGGGAGGAGGACGGGGAGCTTGTCAAGGCTCCACTGGTGGGAACCTTCTACGCGGCGCCCGCCGAGGACGCGGAGGCGTTCGTGCATCCGGGCGACCGGGTGCAAAAGGGCCAGGTGCTGGGGATCATCGAGGCCATGAAGCTGATGAACGAGATCGAATGTGAATACGACGGGATCGTGGACGCGGTCCTGGTGGAAAATGAGCAGGTGGTGGAATACGGCCAGCCCTTATTCCGCATCCGGAGGGAGGCTTGATTATGCTGGGTATCAAGGAAATCGAGGAGCTGATTCCCCACAGGCATCCCTTTCTTCTGGTGGACTGTATCGAGGAGCTGGAGCCGGGGATCCGCGCCGTGGGTTATAAATGTGTGACCTTCCATGAGGATTTCTTTAAGGGGCATTTTCCCGGTGAGCCGGTCATGCCGGGCGTTCTGATTGTAGAAGCGCTGGCCCAGGTGGGCGCGGCGGCCGTCTTAAGCCTGGAGGAGAACAAGGGAAAAACCGCTTATTTCGGAGCCATCAACAGCGCACGTTTCAGGAAAAAGGTGGTTCCGGGCGATAAGCTTAGGCTGGAGTGCGAGATCATTAAAAGAAAGGGGCCGGTGGGCGTGGGAAAGGCCACGGCCTCGGTGGACGGCAAGGCGGCGGTGACTGCCGAGCTCACGTTTATGATAGGGTAGGTGCAGGATGTTTCAGAAGATTTTGATCGCGAACAGGGGAGAAATCGCCGTGCGGATCATCCGCGCCTGCCGGGAGATGGGCATTAAGACGGTGGCCGTATACTCCGAGGCGGACAGCGAAGCCCTTCACACGCTTCTGGCGGACGAGGCGGTCTGTATCGGGCCCGCGAAGTCAAAGGACAGCTATCTCAACATGGAGCGGATCCTTTCGGCGGCGGTGGCCATGGGCGCCGACGCCATCCATCCCGGCTTCGGATTCTTGTCGGAGAACGCCAGGTTCGCCGAGCTCTGCGCCCTGTGCCGCATTAAGTTCATCGGCCCGGAAAGCGGCGTGATCGCGAAGCTGGGCAATAAGTCCGAGGCCCGGAACACCATGGAGGCTGCGGGCGTGCCGGTGGTTCCCGGAGGCCATGAGCCGGTGCGGGACGTAGACGAGGGCCGCGTGCTGGCGGAAAAAATCGGCTATCCCGTGATGATTAAGGCGGCCCTTGGCGGCGGCGGGAAGGGGATGCGGATTGTCCGTTCCGGCGAGGAATTCGAGGCCGGGTTTTTAAACGCCAGGCGGGAGGCTGAAAAAGCCTTCTCCGACGGCACCATGTATATTGAAAAATATATTGAAAACCCCAGGCACATCGAGTTCCAGATCCTGGCCGACGAACACGGGAACGCGGTTCATCTGGGAGAACGGGACTGCTCCGTGCAGCGCCATCACCAGAAGCTGATCGAGGAGGCGCCCTCGGCGGCCCTTTCGGAGAAGCAGCGGGAGCGGATGGGCGAGACGGCGGTCCGGGCGGCGAAGGCGGCGGGCTATACAAACGCCGGTACGGTGGAATTCCTTCTGGATAAAAGCGGGAATTTTTATTTTATTGAGATGAACACCAGGATCCAGGTGGAGCATCCGGTGACGGAGATGATAACCGGCCTGGATCTTGTCAAGGAGCAGATCCGGATCGCCTGGGGAGAGCCTCTGCGGTTTTCCCAGAAGGATATCCGTTTTTCAGGCCACGCCATCGAGTGCAGGATTAACGCCCGCATGGCGGGGACCGTGACGGGGCTCATGCTTCCCGGGGGCTGCGGCGTGCGGGTGGATACGGCCATGTACGCAGGCAGCAGGATTCCTCCCGATTACGACGCCATGATAATCAAGCTGATTGTCCGCGGCGGGGATCGGGCCGAAGCAGTAAAAAAAATGCAGTGCGCCCTGGGAGAGCTGGGGATCGAGGGAGTCGAGACCAACCTGGAGGAGCAGTACGCGGTCTTTACCCATCCCGTTTTTGAGGCGGGGCCGGTGGATACCGGCTTCATGGAAAGGTGCTTTAAATGATCAGAATGTTAAAAAGGACTCCGTCCAATTCCTATATCAGGATCAAAAGCGGAAGCAAAAGCCTTCCGGAGGTGCCGGAGGGAATGTGGCGCAAATGCAACAAATGCGGCGCGCCCATCTATACGGAAGATGTGAGGGCGGGAGCCTATATCTGCCCAAAATGCGGAGGCTATTTCCGGATGCACGCCTACAGGCGCATCGAGCTGGTGGCCGACGAGGGAAGCTTCGAGGAATGGGACCGGGGACTTCCCCTTTCCAACCCTCTGGGGCTTTCCGGCTATGCCCGCAAGGTATCGGAGCTCAAGGAGAAAACAGGGCTGGACGAGGCGGTCATCACGGGAAAGGCAAAGATCGGCGGATTTGAGACGGTGATCGGCGTGATGGACGGCCGGTTTATCATGGGGAGCATGGGCCATAACGTGGGGGAAAAGATCACGAGGGCCTTTGAGCGGGCCGCCAGGGAGCGGCTTCCGGTGATTCTTTTTTGCTGCTCCGGAGGCGCCAGGATGCAGGAGGGGATCGTCTCCCTGATGCAGATGGCGAAGACGGCGGCGGCGGTGAAGCGCCACAGCGACGCGGGGCTTCTCTATATTTCCGTGCTGACGGAGCCCACCATGGGCGGCGTCACAGCCAGCTTCGCCATGCTGGGCGATATCATCCTGGCAGAGCCGGGGGCGGTCATCGGCTTCGCCGGGCCCAGGGTCATTGAGCAGACCATCGGGCAGAAGCTTCCCGAGGGCTTTCAGACGGCGGAATTTCTGGTGGAGCACGGCTTTGTGGACGCCATCATCCGCCGCGAGGAATCAAAGGCGATGCTGGCCGGACTTCTGGCCCTTCATCAGCCGGGGCGTCCTGACGGCGCGGAAAGCGGCGTTTCGGAGCGCTTCGGAAGCAGGCGGGAAAACGAGCCCGACGCCTGGGAGCGGGTGAGGCTTTCCCGGAAAAAGGGAAGGCCCACAGGCCTTGATTATATCGGGGGGATCTTTTCGGATTTCGTGGAGCTTCACGGCGACCGGGCCTTTGGAGACGATCAGGCAGTGGTGGGCGGAATTGCGTCCCTCCACGGCTGTCCCGTTACGGTCATCGCCCAGCAGAAGGGCAGGAGCACAAAAGAAAACATTGAGCGGAATTTTTCCATGCCGTCGCCGGAGGGCTACAGAAAGGCGCTGCGGCTTATGAAGCAGGCGGAAAAATTCAGACGGCCCGTGATCTGTTTTGTGGACACGCCGGGCGCCTTCTGCGGCATGGAGGCCGAGGAGCGGGGCCAGGGGGAGGCCATTGCCAGGAATCTTCTGGAGCTTTCCTCCCTTAAGACGCCGGTGCTCTCCGTGGTGATCGGAGAAGGCGGAAGCGGAGGCGCGCTGGCCCTGGCCGCCGGGGACGAGGTCTGGATGCTGGAAAACGCCGTGTACTCCGTGCTGTCCCCGGAGGGTTTTGCCTCTATTGTATGGAAGGACAGCAAAAGGGCAGACGAGGCGGCCCGGATCATGGGAATCACAGCGAGGGAGCTTAAGGAGATGGGCGTCGTCGAGCAGGTGATCCCGGAGGAGGAGCCTGCCGACAGGAAGGACTGCAAAAAGCTGTGCAGGCGGCTGGAGCAGGAGATCTGCGGCTTTTTGGAGCGTTATGGCCGGATGACGCCGGAGGAGCTGATCGAGAGACGGTATAAACGGTTCCGGAGCATGTAGGAGAGGCAGAATGAAAGAAAAGAGAAACGGCTTTCAGATCGGCGGGCTTTCCGTATCCCGCCCCTTGATTCAGGGGGGAATGGGCGTGGGCATCAGCCTTTCGGGCCTTGCGGGCGCCGTGGCGGCGGCGGGCGGAGTAGGAATGATTTCCACCGCCCAGATCGGGTTCAGGGAACCGGAATTTGAACAGGCGCCCATAGAGACGAACCTGCGCTGCATCGGGAGGGAGCTTGAAAAGGCCAGGGCCATCGCGCCGGAGGGCGTGATCGGCTGCAATATCATGGTGGCCACAAAGCGGTATGAGGATTACGTGCGCGCGGCCGTGGAGGCGGGAGCGGATCTGATCGTATCAGGAGCGGGGATCCCGGAAAAGCTTCCTGCCCTGACGAAGGGCTCCCGCACAAGGATCGCGCCGGTGGTTTCTTCTTATAAGGCGGCGGCCGTGATATTCAGGCTCTGGGACAGGCATTACGGCACCGCGCCGGATCTGGTGGTGGCCGAGGGCCCGGAGGCCGGCGGCCACCTGGGCTTTCGCAGGGAGCAGCTGGCGGAAAGCGGCGGAGAGGCCTTTGACGAAGAGCTAAAAAAAATCCTGGAGCTTGCGGCCGGTTACGGGGAAAAATATGGAAAAAAGATCCCTGTGGCGGCGGCCGGAGGCATCGGCACCAGGGCGGAGGCGGCCCATTACCTTGACGAGGTGGGCGTGCAGGCCATCCAGGCGGCCACCTGCTTTGTGACCACCGAAGAGTGCGACGCGCCGCCCGCCTATAAGCAGGCGTACCTGGACGCGGGCCCCGATGACATTGTCATCACGAAAAGCCCGGTGGGGATGCCGGGGCGCGCCATCCGAAACGAATTTCTACAGAGGATTGAAAAGGAGAAGGAGCCCATTGAGCGCTGCTTTTCCTGTCTGGAGGGCTGCAATCCGCTTAAGGCGCCCTATTGCATCACGAAGGCGCTGGTGAACGCGGCCAGGGGAAATATGAAGGACGCCCTGATTTTCTGCGGGGCGAAGGCTTATCGAGCCCACAGGATCAGCACAGTCCGCGAGGTGTTTGAGGAGCTTTTAGGGGAGGAGGAATGATTTCCGCCTCCTTTTCATAATATGAAGCAAAAAGAGCCGGTGGAAGCATGCTAAATAATCTCTGGGGCGCCATGATTCTTGCAGGGGTAATCTTCGGCGTTTTTTCGGGACAGCCGGCGGCGCTGACGGAGGGAGTGCTGTCCGGGGCGAAGGACGCGGTTTCCCTGTGCATTACCATGGCCGGCGTCATGGCCTTCTGGTGCGGAATCATGGAGGTGGCGGAAAAGGCGGGGCTTCTTCGGAAGCTCACGGCCCTTCTGCGTCCCTTTGTGAGCTTTCTGTTTCCGGGCCTTCCGGCGGGCCATAAAGCCAGGGACGAGATCTCGGCCAATGTGGCAGCCAACCTTCTGGGACTGGGCTGGGCCGCCACCCCGGCGGGGCTTAAGGCCATGAAAAGCCTTGAGGAGCTGGAGGATGAGCGGCGGAGGACGGATGGGAAAACGGACGAGAAGGAAGAACTCTGGGGCAGGCTTTCGCCCAAAAAAAGAAGGCCTGTCCCCAAAGGGACGGCCAGCCGGGAAATGTGCGCCTTTTTAATTCTTAATATCTCGTCCCTCCAGCTGATTCCCGTGACCATGATCGCCTACAGAAGCCAGTACGGGGCGGAAAGCCCGGCGGCCGTGACGGGGCCCGCCGTGATTGCCACGGCCTTAAGCGCCCTCACGGCGGTGATCTTCTGCAAGGCAATGGACAGAATCCGGTGAGGGAAGTATAATAGGGATACAGAAAAAAGAGACAGGACGGGATACTTATGATATTTGCGGGAGC
>CALWAW010000060.1 GCA_944375845.1 uncultured Lachnospiraceae bacterium | reverse complement strand
GTCATACAAATCCCGTAGGTGCCGGAAATGTCCTTCATACTGGTAGCAGCGCAGAGAATGCTGAATGTTGCGTGCAATGGCAGTGTCTACATATTCGTCGGTGCTCTCTTTGCTGGCAAAGGTAGAGGTTTCATTGTAATAGATACCGCCGAGGCTCATGGTGCCGCCATAGCGGATATACTCGTCAATGCCATGGATTCCGAGAACAGATTCAAACTCGCGGTAAGGGATGAAGGTCGTGTGCAGTAAAATGCAGCGGTCATAGAGCTGCTCATCCTCGGTGAAGAGGAAGCCCAGTGAATCCGTGCCGGAAAGCACAATCTTCATGCCGCAGGCCGCGAATACATCAGAAAACAGCGCCGCCCCTTCGATGAAATCCTCCATCAGCGTAACTTCATCAAGAAATACATATCGGAACCCCTGCGCTTCCAGCCGCCTGAGGTCTTTGTTCACATCTGCCAGCGTATTTTTTGCTGTAATCTGGATAAACGCCGACATAGCAAGCTCCGTATCGCTCATCTCTGCAAAGATCTGACGGATCATGGTTGTTTTTCCCGTTCGGCGCAGACCGTAGAGAATGAACACCTTATCCTGCTGCTCACCGTAAACATAGTCGTGCAGCTGCCGGAAACACTCGCGCCTATGATAGCCGCTGACAGAGGCCGCAAAGGAACGCAGCCCTTCGCCGGTGCGGATATTGGTGGAAAAGTCAGAGAGATCTACGGACTTTGTTTTAGGCAGGTGCTTTTTCAGCGTTTTCAGTTCCCGTTCCAATGCCTTTCGCTGCTCAATCTGAGCACGAAAATCTTCCAATTCTTCAGCAGGAATATACTTCTCCCGCCGCTTCTTGTCCTCTGTCCAGCGATGATAGAAATATTCCTTTCCATTGACATTTTTCTTTGTAATGGAGCCCGCAGGCAGATTTGAAATCTGCCGCTCCAGCTCTGCTGTACGAGCCTGAATTTCGAATGGTTCCACGGCGCACCTCCTGTTCTGTACAAATATTCTATGCAAATTATACCCTATTATACCCATGAATTCAAGGGTATAATAGGGTATAAACGCTGTTACTGCGTGAGTTTGGCAATTCCGCATTTTTTAAGTACGGATAGATGTCATCATATCACGCTCTTTCGTATCAATGACACCATTCTGATCTGTATCTGCTTTTTGGGGCAGTTTTTTTCAGAAGCCGCAAGTTGGTTTCAAGTTATGTTAGTTTTTTAAATCATTAGTATATTCAAAATATCACGACGATAGTCAACAACATTAAAAATCCGCCAAGATGCCTTGAGGAAACGGGCGTCATGCGCTATACTATATAGCGTGGCGGCCCCCCGGGCCCGCCGCAGGCGCAAAAGCCAGCCGAAAAAACCTTGTAAATACGAAAAACAAAGGAGATATAGAGACGATGAAATTAGGAATCGTAGGGCTTCCCAACGTGGGAAAGAGCACCTTATTCAATTCCCTGACAAAGGCGGGGGCGGAATCCGCCAATTACCCCTTCTGCACCATCGACCCCAACGTGGGCATTGTCCCGGTTCCCGACGACAGGATCCGGCTTCTGGGGGATTTCTACCATTCCAAAAAGGTGACGCCGGCCACTGTGGAGTTTGTGGACATCGCCGGGCTGGTGAAGGGAGCCTCCAAGGGCGAGGGCCTGGGAAACCAGTTTCTGGCCAACATCCGGGAGGTGGACGCCATTGTTCACGTGGTGCGCTGCTTTGAGGACGCCAACGTGGTTCATGTGGATGGCAGCGTAGAACCCTTAAGGGATATTGAGACCATCGACCTGGAGCTGATCTTCGCGGATCTGGAGGTGCTGGAGCGCCGTATGTCCAAGACCGGCAAGAGCGCCCGCATGGACAAGGCCGCGGCCAAGGAATTCGCCATGCAGGAGCGGCTGAAAAAGCATCTGGAGGACGGAAAGGACGCCATCCTCTTCTCTCTGGAAAATGAGGATGAGGAGAAATGGTTTGCCGAGTACAACCTGCTGACTGCCAAGCCGGTGATCTACGCCGCCAACGTGGGAGAGGACGACCTGGCGGACGACGGGGCCGGGAACGCCCATGTACAGGCGGTGCGGGAATACGCGGCGGCACATAACAGCGAGGTGTTCGTGATCTGCGCCCAGATCGAGGCGGAGCTTTCAGAGCTGGACGAGAACGAGAAAAAAGATTTTCTGGAGGATCTTGGCCTTACAGAATCGGGCCTGGACAAGCTTATTGAGGCCAGCTACCGGACGCTGGGGCTGATGAGCTTTCTGACTGCCGGAGAGGACGAGACCAGGGCCTGGACCATCAGGATTGGCACCAAGGCTCCTCAGGCCGCCGGTAAAATCCATACGGATTTCGAGAGAGGCTTCATCAAGGCCGAGGTGGTCAACTATCGGGATCTTCTGGACTGCGGCTCCTACGCCGGAGCCAGGGACAAGGGACTGGTCCGCATGGAGGGCAAGGATTACGTGGTCCGGGACGGAGATGTGATCCTGTTCCGCTTTAACGTATAGAGTCCGCGTTCCGTATCCGGACGCCCGGTGATAACAAGAGAAAATATGTAAGACGGCGGTACAGATTCCTGTATCGCCGTCTATTCTGTTTCTAACGAAGCTTCACAATTATACGAGCTTTTTAATCTCGGAGTTTACAAAGTATATTACAGCAACAGTCCGTACCAATTACAAGTTATACTTTAGAATCTGTAACTGCAATCTCCTTCCCCGCAGCTTTCCTGATCTCTGGGCGGTACGGTGCCTACACCTTTCCCCCGATCCATCTGAGCTTAAGCCGCTTGAAGAAGGGAAGCCGCCGCTTCGCCTCGTCCCGGAAGGCCTTCTCTGTGCGGATCAGCTCCTCCCGCTCGGCCTCCGTGATCCCGTGGCGGCTGAAGCGGGCCTTCTCGGCCAGCTCTCCGGCGCGCAGGAAGCGCTCTTTCCAGGGCGGGCCACCGCCCATGACCCCGTAAAGCTCCCTGATATACCGGTAGGCGAAAAGGGCCGCCCTGTTCCGGTCCTTCCCCCGCAGCCTCATCCGCCTGATGAGGACGCGAAGCAGCCGGTTGAGGAGAATGGACGCCGCGAGAACGCCCGCGAGGGCGGCGGCCAGAGGCCCCGCCGGAATTTCTGCCGTCTCCGTTTCTTCCTCGTCCTGAGGACGGGGAGCGGCGCTCTCTGTGGAGGGGGCGGTGCTCTCCTCCGTCTCGCTTTCGGTCTCCTCCGCTTCCGTGCTTTCCACCACCGGGCCGGAGCTTTCCTCCGGGCCCGCCGGGTCTGTGAGGGCAAGGCCGCCCGCCGAGGCTCCCGTGGCCTCCACGGGAATCCAGCCCACGCCGCTCACATAAATCTCCACCCAGGCGTGGGCGTCGGAATCCCGCAGGACCATCCAGCCCTCCTCGTCGGTCTCGCCCCAAGGAGAGGCCACATAGCCCTCCACATACCGGGCCGGAACGCCGGAGGCCCGAAGGAGCAGGCACACGGCGGAGGCGAAATGGCGGCAATAGCCCCGGTGGCTTTCTGTGAGAAAATACTCCACAAAATCCTCGCCCTCCGGCGTGAGGCCGGGAGTCAGGGTGTAGACATTCTCATCCTGCACAGTCCGGGCCACCGAGACGGCAAAATCCCGGACAGTGGGATAATTCTCGATCAAAATCCCCCGCTCTTTTAAATAATCCTCAAGGAAGGACGCAAGCTCCCCCGGCACCTGGGTATAGGCGCCGTAGGCAAAATCACGGTAGCGGACGGCCTGCTCTAAAAGCTCCCGCTCCCCGTCCGGAAGCCCTCTGAGAAATTCCTGTGACGGCCGCCAGCTCTCCATGGTAAAAAAGCCGTCCGATGTATCCGGGCCCGCCTCCGCCCCATAGCGGTACAGCGCCCGCTCATAGAGGGTCAGGCATTCCTCCGAGAGGGCCAGTCCGTGAAGCCGGTAATTCTGGGTGCCGAAAAGGGAATTTTCCGACACCGCCCCCAGGTCGCGGTCCAGAAGGATCTCCCCCAGCTCCTCCTGGGAATCAATGAGGCCGTAGGGGATATAGACGATGCCGGGCCAGGTCCCCACATTGCTGACCGAAAGATCATAATAGTACTGGTCAAAATCCCGTGAAACAGAAAGCTTCTGAAGAAACTGATAGGGGTAATTCTGCACGTGAACCGCTTCCGGGGCGTCGGGCAGATCCTCATAGGCCGAATCAGGAAGCTCCATCCAGGCCTGATCCTCGTAGACGGCGCCCACAAAGCCCTTCAGGTAATCGGCGCTTCCCTTCGCCGACCGGACCTTGAGCATCACGTTTTCCGTAAATTCCATATCGCCGGAGCTTT
>CALWAW010000059.1 GCA_944375845.1 uncultured Lachnospiraceae bacterium | reverse complement strand
TCCGGAGCGTACCGTGGGCGGCTGGGGAACGGCCGGAGCCTGGGAGCCCGCAAGGGACGCCGAAAGCGCCGGGAAAGAGCGTACCGTGGGCGGCTGGGGAACGTCCGGAGCCTGGGAGCCGGCACGGGACGCCGAAAGCGCCGGGAAAGAGCGTACCGTGGGCGGCCGGGAAGCGGCCGGGGAGCGGGAGCAGAAGGCGCCCCAAAAGGCGAGGCGCTTCATGCCGGTGCGCCTTGCCATGGCCGCGCTGACGGCAGCCTGCTTTCTTCTCGGCCCCATGATTCAGAATTCCGCGCCCTTTTACGAGGCCGCCCGCGCTGCGTCGGGAGTTCTGATCCTGTTTACGCTGATCGGCATCGCGGGCTTCGGATTTCGCCTGCTGGAGGCGGCATCCATCGTCTACGGCGGCCTGGTGATTCTGGACAGCGTGATGTATTTCCGGATGCAGGGCTATCAGATCGATACGGACAATATCGGAGGGGCCCTGTCAGATATTTACAATATGACGACCACAGTGGGCTTTCTCGACATTTTCTGCCTTGTGGCGGGCGTCGGGCTGGTTATCTGGATGGCGGTGCTCATAAAAAGGAATCGTGAGAGCAAAGGGGCGTGAGTATGGGGGAGTCGATCAGGGTTTACGAGGGAAACAGAGTCCGGTCCTACAGTCTGGAGCATAGGGAGCAGTTTCTGGCGGCCGCCGGGCAGGGCGCGGATCACATGCTTTCACCGGCGGACTGCGCGGGCCAGTGGGTGCGGTTTGTGAAAAGGCCGGAGGGCTGGCGGATGGAGCACGGGGGCGCCCTTTCCGTAAACGGCGCGCCCGTCCGGGACGGCGCGCCCGCTTTCGGCGCGTTCTACGTGTTGAACGGGCCGAAGCATATCGCGGTGCAGCCTGTAAGGGAGGAGCTCAGGCTTACGGTATCCCTGAAGGGGGTCTCCTCCTTTAAGGCCGGAAGGAGCGCCTCCTGCGAGCTTTCGCTTTCCGATCCGATGGTCTCGGGGATCCACGCGGTCTTTGAGCGGCGGGAGAGCGGCTGGCATATTCAGGACAGAAGCACGAACGGCACTTATGTGAACGGAGTCTGGATTAAAGAGACAGACCTTTCCGGGGCGGCCCGGATCCTCATGGGAAGCTTCCGGCTGGAATTAAAGGGAGACAGCCTGACCGTATACGGCGGGGAAAAAGCCGGAAGCCGCCTGAAGAAGGCGGATGAAAGGCCCGCGGGGCCCGGGGCCTATCCCTGGTTTACCCGTTCGCCGCGGCTTCGCCGCTCCCGTCCTTCGGGGGAGCTGGAGATCGAGGCGGCGCCCTCCATCGGCGCAAAGCCGGAGATCAACTGGGTCACCACCCTGGTGCCGGGCCTTGGCGGCGTGGCGGTTATGGCGGTTCTGATCGTGGCCATGGGCATGAGCCCAATCTCCCTGGCCATGTCGGGGAGCATGGCGGTCCTCGGCATCATCATGGCGGTCTACAATTATAAAAAGCAGTCCTCGGGCTTTGAAAAGACGGAGGAAAACAGAAGGCTCCGGTACAACCGGTATCTGGCGGACTGCGAGGCCCGCCTCAGGGAGGCGGCAGAGGAGCAGAGAAGGGTGCTTACAGAATCGAACCCCTCGCCGGCGGAGTGTCTTTCCATGGCCGTAAATCGAGACAGGAGCCTTTGGGGGCGGCTTCCCTCGGAGAATGATTTCCTCTGCCTTCGCACAGGCATGGGCGCAGAGCCCTTCTGCCTCTCTGTGCGGACGCCCCATATCAGTATGCTGGCGGAGGAGGACGAATTCAGCAGAAGGCCGGAAAAGCTGGCGAAGCAATACGCCATGGTGCCCGACGTGCCGGTCCTCGCCGATCTGATGCGATTTCCCAGCCTGGGAATCGCCGGGCCGCGGGCAGATGTCATTCAGGCCGTATACGGCCTGGTGATCCAGGCGGCGTCCCATCACAGCTATGACGAGCTGAAGCTGGCGGTGCTCTTTCCCTCGTGGGAGGAAAAGGCATGGAGCTGGATGCGGTGGCTGCCTCACACCTTTGACGATTCCCGTTCGGTGCGCTATATGGCGGACGGCTCCTTTGAATCCGCCTCCCTGCTGGAGGAGCTTGAAAAGGAGCTGGCCCGCAGGGCCTCAGAAAGGCCCGCGTGGGGAAGCGCGGCGCCGGCCCTCCCCCATTATCTGTTTATCGTGGCGGACTCCTCGCTTCTTCGGGGGAGAAAGCTCGCCGAATATCTTTTGAAAAACGACCCGTCCCTGGGCGTAAGCTGCATATTCTTGGGAGAGAGCCTGGCGCAGCTTCCCAAGGATGTGACCCAGATTCTGGAAACCGGGGGCGGAAGGGGCGTCCTTTATACCAGGGCTCAGGCAGAAACCAGAAGGGAATTTGCGCCCGACCTGATCGGACGCGCCGACTGCGAGCGCTTTGCCAGGAGCCTTGCTCCCGTGCGGCTTATGGGGAGCGCGGACAAGCGGGAGCTGCCTTCCTTTGCGCCCCTTCTGGACTGCTATCACGTCTCAAAGACGGATCAGCTTGACATCGGAGATTTCTGGGCCAATACCGCATGCGAGAGGACCATGGCGGTGCCCATCGGCGTCAGGGAGGACGGGAGCTCCTTCTATTTCGACATCCACGAGACGGCCCACGGCCCCCACGGCCTGGTGGCCGGAACCTCGGGAAGCGGAAAATCCGAGATGGCCCAGACCTGGATCATCTCCATGGCCCTTCAGTTCTCTCCGGAGGACGTGAACTTTATCCTGGTGGACTTTAAGGGCACCAGTCTGCTGACGCCCTTCAGGAACCTTCCCCATCTGGCGGGAAGCATCTCGAACCTGGACCGCGACATCAGAAGAAGCCTCTTATCCATTGACAGCGAGATGGAACGGCGCCAGCGGCTTCTGGACCATTACGGGATCAGCGACATCAACGGATACCTGGCAAGGCGGCGGAAGGATCCCTCCATGGAGCCGATGCCCCATCTGATGCTGGTGTTCGACGAGTTCGCGGAATTCAAGACCCAGTTCCCGGAATTTTCCAGCGTGCTGGACCACGTGTTCCGGGGCGGCCGTTCCCTGGGAGTCCATTCAGTGCTGATGACCCAGAAGCCCTCCGGCGTGGTGACGGACCAGATGAAGGCGAACGCCAATTTTTCCTGGTGCCTGAAGGTGCAGACCGAGGCCGACAGCCGCGAGGTCCTGGGAACGGGAGACGCCGCCTATATCAGAAACCCGGGCAGGAGCTATGTGAAATGCGGGGACGGCACATACCAGCTGATCCAGTCCTACTATGCGGGCGCGCCCTATCTTCCCGGCGGTCCGGGAAGGCAGGCGCAGGTGAGCGCGGTGAGCCTTTCGGGGAGGAGAAGGCCGGTGAAAGGCGCAGGAAACAGGCAGGGCAGCGGGATGACCCAGCTGGAGGCCCTGGTGGCCTGTATCGCCGATTATTGCAGGCGGAAGAATATCCCTCCGGCCAGGCGGATCTGGACGGAAAAGCTTCCTGAGAAAAAGGAGCTTTTTGACCTTACGGGCGGGCCCTGGAAGGAATGGAGAGAAGAGGAGCCCGGCGCCGTGCAGGCGGTTCTGGGCCTTGTGGACGATCCGGCCCGCCAAAGACAGGAGATCCTCTCCCACGATTTCTGGGAAAAGGGACATCTGCTCCTTTACGGGATGCCCTTATCGGGAAGGACCACCTTCCTTCAGACCATGCTGATTTCCCTGGCCTGCCGCTATAC
>CALWAW010000058.1 GCA_944375845.1 uncultured Lachnospiraceae bacterium | reverse complement strand
ATCTGGAATCCTTTGTAAAGAAAAAGGGGATGACGGTGCAGACCAAGCTCGGCATCATCATCCCGGTGACGCTGGTGATGGGGATCGGATTTTTCATGATGATGCGGGCGAATGTGCTTGTGCCCAGTATCATTCTGGCCATCGTCTGGGTCTGCCACATCATTTACTTTGTATTTGGGGTAAAAACGATCCGCAAAAAGGTATGACGAATAACACGGAATAAATTCTCCGGATTTGAGAGATGAAGAAACGTTCTGAGTATTTAAGTAAACATCCATACAAAATATGGCAGGGGAAGGATGAAAGGTGGTGTACTTATTTCCCTGATAAAGAGAAGGGCAGAAAGGTAAAATCCAGATATGCAAAACATTGCGATCTTGTTGATGTTTGTTACCGGAGCAAGAATCGGAGAAATTCCTCTGCACAGAAAACCACTACCATAGAAATCGTAGAGGGATAGAAAAAAAGAGTGAAATCATAAGTGCAATCCCAGAGTTCATGGCCCAATAAACTTCTAAAAAATATTTGAGAACACTTTTGAGAACACTCTGAACATGAAACCCCAAAAAACGGCTTAAAACCGTGGTTTCTGAGAGCGGATGACGGGAATCGAACCCGCCTATCCAGCTTGGGAAGCTGGTGTTCTACCAATGAACTACATCCGCGCATGTAGATATTATATCCGTATGCGGCGGAATAGTCAAGCAGAACATTCTGAGAGATTGCGGCGAAAGAGAGATTTGGTTATAATAGGAAAAAAAGAAAGGAAACAGGTATATGAGGATCGGAACAGGATACGACGTCCATCGCCTGACAGAGGGGCGGGAGCTGATACTGGGCGGCGTAAAAATCCCTTATGAGAAGGGACTTCTCGGCCACTCCGACGCGGACGTACTCCTTCATGCAATCATGGACGCCCTGCTGGGCGCTGCGGCCCTGGGCGATATCGGGCAGCATTTCCCCGATACGGACGAGCAGTACAGAGGGATCTCCAGCCTGGAGCTTTTAAAGAAAGTAAGAGAGATCCTGGAGGAGCACTTCTTTTTCGTGGGCAATGTGGACGCCACGATTATCGCCCAGAGGCCGAAGCTTGCGCCCTACAGAGAGAAAATGCGGCAGAATATCGCCCAGGCCCTTGAGATCCCCGCGGACCGGGTCAGCGTAAAGGCCACGACGGAGGAGGGGCTGGGCTTTACGGGAGCCGGCGAGGGCATCGCCGTGCAGGCGGCGGCCCTTCTGGAAACGGTGCAGGATCTACGCTACGGAAGCGAAAGGCCCGACTGCGCCGCCTGCGGCGGCTGTCCGGGAAAAAACGGCGTATCGGGCGAGTGAATACGGCCGGGCCCAAAAGCGGCGTGCCGGGCGAATAATACGCCGGGCGGCCAAATAGGGGTTGACAAAATCACAGAAACTGCATAGACTGAAAAGGAAAAGAAAAAGGCAGTGAAGGAAAGAGTAGTTTCCACGGAGCGCAGCAGAGAGGGGCCGTCACCGGCTGAAAGCGGCCTTTGCGAAAAGGGAAATGAAGTGCATTCCGGAGCCGGCAGGGCGATGGCAAGGCAGTAGTCCTGCACGAAGATCCCACGTTACGGGTATCGAGAGGGGTGCCGTCCGGCATCCAGTAAGAGTGGAACCGCGGAGTATGAGCTTCGTCTCTTTTGAGACGGAGCTCTCATTTATTATAAGGAGGAAGCCCCATGAAAGTTTTCAACACCCTTTCCAGAACAAAGGAAGAGTTTGAGCCCCTGGAGCAGGGGAAGGTCAAAATGTATGTGTGCGGCCCGACTGTCTATAATTTTATCCATATCGGGAACGCCAGGCCGATGATCGTTTTTGACACCGTGCGCCGTTACTTCGAGTACAAAGGCTACGAGGTCAACTACGTGTCCAATTTCACCGACGTGGACGACAAGATCATCAACAAGGCCATCGAGGAGGGCGTGGACGCCTCGGTGATCTCCGAGCGCTATATCGCCGAGTGCAAAAAGGACATGGAGGGCATGAACGTGAAGCCCGCGACCACCCATCCCCTGGCCACCCGGGAGATCGGCGGCATGATCAGAATGATCCAGACCCTGATCGACAAGGGCTACGCCTACCGGGCCGACGACGGCACCGTATATTACCGCACCAGAAAATTCAAGGATTACGGAAAGCTGTCCCACAAGAACCTGGAGGATCTCCAGGCAGGCCACCGGGAGATCAAGGTGGTAGGCGAAAAGGAGGACGACCTGGACTTCGTGCTCTGGAAGCCCAAGAAGGACGGGGAGCCTTACTGGGAGTCGCCCTGGTGCCAGGGACGTCCCGGCTGGCATATCGAGTGCTCCGTGATGGCGAAGCATTATCTGGGCGATGAGATCGACATCCACGCGGGCGGAGAGGATCTGATCTTCCCCCATCACGAGAACGAGATTGCCCAGAGCGAGGCGGCCAACGGCGTCCCCTTCTCAAAATACTGGATGCACAACGCTTTCCTGAATATCGACAACAGGAAAATGTCAAAGTCCCTGGGCAATTTCTTTACCGTCCGTGAAATCAGTGAGAAATACGATCTTCAGGTGCTTCGGCTCTTTATGCTGAGCGCCCATTACAGAAGCCCCCTGAACTTCAGCGCCGAGCTGATGGAGGCCTCCAAAAACGGCCTGGAGCGGATCCTGACTGCGGTGGAGCGGCTTGGGGAGCGGATCGGGGCCGCGTCCGGAGATGAAATGACCTCAGACGAGGAGGCGGTGAAGGCGCAGGCCGAGGCCCTCAAGGAGAAATACGAGGCGGCCATGGACGACGACTTCAATACGGCCGACGCCATCTCGGCAGTGTTCGAGCTGGTGAAGCTGGCAAACACCTCGGTGACGGAGGAAAGCACGAAGGCGCTGGCCCTGTACATGAAGGATACCATCACCTCCCTCTGCGACGTGCTGGGAATCATCACCGAACGGAAGGAAGAGCTTCTGGAGGCGGACATCGAGGCGCTGATCGAGGAGCGGCAGCAGGCCAGGAAGAACAAGGATTTTGCCAGGGCCGACGAGATCCGCGATACCCTGGCGGCAAAGGGCATCCTTCTTAAGGATACAAGAGAAGGTGTAAAATGGACGAGGGCTTAAGAGAGTATATTCCGGAGCTTATGGAGCAGGAGGAGCGCTTCCTTCAGGAGAACAGGCCGGATATGCGCACCTACTCCCCCCTGACCCTCGCCTTCATCGGGGACGCCGTCTTTTCCCTCTATATCCGCACCGTGGTGGTGGCGAAGGGGAACACGGCGCCGGGAAAGCTTCATAAGCGGTGCAGCGAGCTGGTGAAGGCCTCCGCCCAGGCCTCCATGATCCGGGGGATCTATGGGGAGCTTACCCGGGAGGAGCAGGATATTTACCGCAGAGGACGAAACGCCCAGGCCTCAAGCCGGGCCAAAAACGCCACCATGTCGGAGTACCGCCACGCCACGGGCCTGGAGGCGCTGTTCGGGTATCTGTACCTTTCGGGCCGGGGGGAGCGGATGACGGAGCTGGTGGAAAAATGCCTGGAATATCAGAACGGGAGGGACGGCCATGAGATATGAAGAATCGGTGATCGAGGGAAGGAACGCTGTGCTGGAGGCGTTCCGCTCCGGAAAGACCGTCGACAGGGTGTTCCTGCTCAAGGGCTGCCAGGACGGGCCCATCCTTACCATCGCCAGGGAGGCGAGAAAGCAGGGGAGCCTGATCCAGTACGTGCCGAAGGAGCGGCTGGGAAACCTGTCGCCGGACGGAAAGCATCAGGGCGTGGTGGCCTATACGGCGGCCTATGCGTATGCCTCCGTGGAGGATATGCTGGAGCTGGCGGAGAAAAAGGGAGAGCCCCCTTTTCTGTTCCTTCTGGACGGCATTGAGGATCCCCACAACCTGGGGGCCATTATCCGCACCGCCAATCTGGCGGGCGCCCATGGCGTCATCATTCCCAAACGAAGGGCTGCGGGCCTCACGGCAGTGGTGGCGAAAACCTCCGCAGGCGCCCTCAACTACACGCCGGTGGCGCGGGTGGCGAATCTTTCCGCGGCGATGGAGGAGCTGAAAAAGCAGGGACTCTGGTTTGTGTGCGCCGATATGGGCGGCCAGGTCATGTACGATCTGGACTTAAAGGGGCCCATCGGCCTTGTGATCGGAAACGAGGGGGAGGGCGTCAGCCGCCTGGTGCGGGAGCACTGCGATCTGACGGCGGCCATTCCCATGAAGGGTGACATCGATTCCCTGAACGCCTCAGTGGCGGCAGGGGTGCTGGCCTATGAGATCGTGCGCCAGAGAAGAGTGAAATAGGGGCCCTTTGGGCCTCTTTTCATTTTTTTGATTTTGATGGTTGACAAGGCTGTGAACTTATAGTATATTATTCATGTTGCCGCAAAGAGCGGCGAAAAACAGAAAATGCTGGCGTGGCACAGGCGGTAGCGCACCTCATTGGTAATGAGGAGGTCGGCGGTTCGAGTCCGCTCGCCAGCTCGTGAAAAACCCCGGAAACAAGCGGTTTCCGGGGTTTTTTAAAAATTCTTTTGCCATCGGGCAGAAACGTTGTATACTGGAAGCAGAGAAAACAGCGGGAGGAATATTATGGAACAGAGCAGAGCAGTAGTGGAGGGACTTGCGGCGGGGCGGTACGACAGGCGTCTTGAGGAGCTTTACGTGGACAAAAACCTGGTTTCCCGTCAGCGGGACCGCTATATAAAGGCGGCCAGGGCGTACGAGAGCGCCTTCGGCCCGGGCCCCGTGGAGCTTTTCAGCGCTCCCGGCAGAAGCGAGGTGGGCGGAAACCATACCGACCATCAGCACGGCATGGTGCTGGCGGCGGCGGTGAACCTGGACGCGCTGGCGGTGGCGGGGAAAAACGGGGACCGCTGTATCCGGCTTTTGTCGGAGGGTTATGAGCCGGTCACGGTGGAGCTTTCCGATCTTTCCGTCCGGGAGAGCGAGACGGAGACCACAGCGGCCCTGATCCGCGGCGTGGCCGCCGGCCTTTCCCGGAAGGGCTTTCCTGCGGGCGGCTTCAACCTCTATGTGACCAGTGACGTGCTGATCGGGGCGGGGCTATCCTCCTCGGCAGCCTTCGAGGTTCTGGTGGGGACGGTGATCTCGGGCCTGTTCCATGAGATGAAGATCGACCCGGTGGAGATCGCGAAGCAGGCCCAGTACGCCGAAAACGTCTATTTCGGAAAGCCCTGCGGCCTTATGGATCAGACGGCTTCTTCCGTGGGCGGGCTGATCCACATCGATTTTAAGGATCCGGAGGAGCCCGGCGTCTCGCGGCTCCCGGTGGATTTTTCTTCTTATCATTACAGCCTGTGCATCACCGATACCAAGGGCTCCCACGCCGATCTCACGGAGGACTACGCGGATATTCCCCGCGAGATGAAGGCGGCAGCCGCCTGTCTGGGAAAGCAGGTGCTGAGAGAGGTGGATGAAGCAGAATTTATGAAGCAGCTTCCCCAGGTACGGAAGGCCTGCGGAGACCGGGCGGCGCTCAGGGCCCTCCACTTTTTCAGCGAGAACAGGCGGGCCGCCCTGGAGGCCGAGGCCCTGACGGCGGGGGACTTCCCGCGGTTTTTAAAGCTGGTGGAGGAATCGGGAAATTCATCTTACAAATATCTGCAAAACGTTTATACCTGCAAGGCGCCGCAGGAGCAGGGCGTGTCCGTGGGCCTTGCGGTCAGCGAACGGATCCTGGACGGCCACGGCGTCTGCCGCGTCCACGGAGGCGGATTTGCCGGAACCATCCAGGCCTTCGTGGAGGAGGCCTTTGTGGAAGAATACAGAAGGAGCATGGATCACGTGTTCGGCCCCGGCTCCTGCCACGTGCTGGCAGTGCGGCCCCTGGGCGGAGTAAAAGTCATATAGGAGGACGGGTCAATGATCGATCAGGCAGTTGGAAGGCTGGTGGCCTACGGGCTGGAGCGGGGGCTTCTGGAGCCGGAGGATACCATCTATGCGGTGAACGTGCTTCTGGAGGCCCTGCGCCTTGACAGCTGGGACGGCTCCGGGCTTGAGGGGCCCGCAGGAGAGCTGGCCCCGGTGCTTAAGGAGCTTACGGACTTTGGCGCGGCCCGCGGGCTTCTGGACGGAGACTCCGTCACTTACCGGGACCTTTTCGACACCGGGCTTATGGGGCGGATTACGCCCCGGCCCTCGGAGGTCATAAGAAGATTCCGGAAGCTTTACCGGGAAAGCCCCGAAAAGGCCACGGACTGGTATTACAGGTTCAGCCAGGATACCAACTACATCCGGCGTGACCGGATCAAAAAGGACCTGAAATGGAAGGCGGAAACGCCCTACGGCCAGATGGACATCACCATCAATCTCTCCAAGCCGGAAAAGGATCCGAAGGCCATCGCCGCCGCCAGGCTGGCGAAGCAGGGCGGCTATCCCAAATGCCAGCTCTGCATGGAAAACGAGGGCTACGCCGGGCGGCCCGACCACCCCGCCAGGCAGAATCACAGGGTGATCCCGGTGGAAATCGGCGGAAAGCCCTGGGGGCTCCAGTATTCGCCTTACGTCTATTACAACGAGCACTGCATCGTGTTCAATAAGGAGCACACCCCCATGTCCATCACCGGGGAGACCTTCCGAAAGCTATTGGATTTTGTGCGGCAGTTCCCCCACTACTTTGTGGGCTCCAACGCGGACCTTCCCATTGTGGGCGGCTCCATTCTAAGCCACGACCATTTCCAGGGCGGCCGCTATGAGTTCGCCATGGCCAAAGCGCCGGTGGAGGAGGCGGTTTCCCTTCCCGGCTTTTCCGGCGTGAGCGCCGGGATCGTGCGCTGGCCCATGTCGGTGCTCCGGCTTTCCGGCGAAAGCCCGGAAGAGCTTTCACAGGCGGCGGACTGTGTGCTGAGGGCCTGGAGAGGCTGGACGGACGAGGCGGCCTTCATCTATGCCGAAACAGACGGAGAGCCCCACAACACCATCACGCCCATCGCCAGAAAGCGGGGCGGAGCGTATGAGCTGGATCTGGTGCTGCGAAACAACATCACCACAAAGGAGCATCCCCTGGGGGTGTTCCATCCCCATAAAGAGCTTCACCACATCAAAAAAGAGAACATCGGCCTCATCGAGGTTATGGGGCTGGCGGTGCTCCCGGCAAGGCTGAAGGAAGAGCTTTCCGTCCTGGCAGAGGGCCTCGTTTCAGGGGCGGAGCTTCGGGACGACGAGCGGACGGCAAAGCACGCGGACTGGGCGGAGGAGATCCGCAGGCGCCATCAGAGGATCACTTCCGAAAATGTGAACGGGATCCTCCGGAAAGAGGTGGGAGACGTGTTCTGTCGCGTCCTCACGGACGCCGGGGTCTATAAGCGCACGCCGGAGGGCCGGGAAGCCTTCCGACGCTTCATAAGGCAGATAAAGCCTTGACAAACAGGCCTCCCTGAGATAAGATAAATCCGTGTGAAATCGCGCGAAAGAGGCGGATACGGCCCTTCGTCTCAAGAGGAGAGGAGGGGCCTTTATATTTGTATGGAAAGGACGGAACAAACATGGCGGCACCCTATAACCATAAGGAAATCGAGAAAAAATGGAGAAAGCGCTGGGAGGAGCATCCCATCAACACAGACGACGGCAAAAAGCCCAAATACTACTGTCTGGATATGTTCCCCTACCCCTCCGGAAACGGCCTTCACGTGGGGCACTGGAGAGGCTACGTGATCTCCGACGTGTGGAGCCGCTATAAAATGCTCCAGGGCTATTATCTGATCCATCCCATGGGCTGGGACGCCTTCGGGCTTCCGGCGGAAAACTACGCCATCAAAATGGGCGAGCATCCCGCGAAGTCCACGGCCGACAACATCAACCACATCAGGGAGCAGATCAAGCAGATCGCGGCCATCTATGACTGGGATATGGAGGTCAACACCACGGATCCCGATTTTTATAAGTGGACCCAGTGGATCTTTGTGAAAATGTTCAAGGCGGGCCTCGCCTACGAAAAGGAGATGCCCATCAACTGGTGCCCCTCCTGCAAGACCGGCCTTGCCAACGAAGAGGTGGTGAACGGCTGCTGCGAGCGGTGCGGCGCCCCCGTTACCAAGAAGAACTTAAAACAGTGGATGCTTAAGATCACCGCCTACGCGGACCGTCTCTTAAACGACCTGGATAAGCTTGACTGGCCCGAAAAGGTCAAGAAGATGCAGACTGACTGGATCGGAAAATCCTACGGCGCCGAGATCGACTTTGCCGTAGACGGAAGGGAAGAGAAGATCAAGGTCTACACCACCCGTCCCGATACCCTTTACGGCGCCACCTTCATGGTGCTGGCTCCGGAGCACGCCCTGGCGGCGTCTTTAGCCGTGCCTGAGCAGAAAAAGGCGGTGGAGGATTATATCTTCCAGGCGTCCATGAAATCCAACGTGGACCGCCTTCAGGATAAAGAAAAGACCGGTGTGTTCACCGGAAGCTACGCGGTAAATCCCGTCAACGGTGCGAAGGTTCCCATCTGGATCTCCGACTATGTGCTGGCCGATTACGGCACCGGCGCCATCATGTGCGTGCCGGCCCACGACGACAGGGACTTTGAGTTCGCCACGAAGTTCGGCATCCCCATCATCCAGGTGATCTCGCCCGACGGAAAGAGCAACCCGAACCTGACCCAGGCCTACACGGCTCCCGGTATTATGATCAATTCCGGCGAGTTTAACGGCATGAGCTCCGAGGAGGCCAAGGCCAAGGTGCCCGACATCATGGAAGAGCGGGGCCTGGGCAAAAAGACCACCCAGTACAAGCTGCGCGACTGGGTATTCTCCAGACAGCGCTACTGGGGCGAGCCCATCCCCATCATCCACTGCGATCACTGCGGCTGCGTGCCCGTTCCTGAGGAGGAGCTTCCCCTGCTCCTTCCCGACGTGGAATCCTACCAGCCCACAGGAACCGGCGAATCGCCCCTGGCGGCCATTGACGAGTGGGTCAACACCACCTGTCCGGTCTGCGGCCGTCCCGCGAAGAGAGAGACCAACACCATGCCCCAGTGGGCAGGCTCCTCCTGGTATTTCCTGCGCTACGTGGACAACAAGAACGATAAGGAGCTTGTTTCCAGGGAGCGGGCGGATAAATATCTGCCGGTGGATATGTACATCGGCGGCGTGGAGCACGCGGTGCTTCACCTGCTTTATTCCAGGTTCTATACAAAATTCCTCCACGACATCGGCGTGGTGGGCTTCGACGAGCCCTTTATCAAGCTGTTCAACCAGGGCATGATTACCGGAAAGAACGGCATCAAGATGAGCAAATCCAAGGGAAACGTGGTCTCCCCCGACGATCTGGTGCGCGACTACGGCTGCGATTCCTTAAGAATGTACGAGCTGTTCGTAGGTCCGCCGGAGCTGGACTCCGAGTGGAACGACAGGGGCATCGAGGGCGTCAACCGGTTCTTAAACAGGTTCTGGGCCCTGGTGATGGACAATAAGGACAGCGGCGTTTCTGCCACAAAGGAGATGGAAAAGCTGCGCCACAAGATGGTCTACGACATCACCACCCGTCTGGAGAGCTTCAGCTTGAATACCGTGGTCAGCGGCTTTATGGAATACACCAACAAGCTGACGGAAACCGCGAAAAAGCAGGGCGGCCTCGACAAGGAGACCCTGGAGACGGCCGTCACCATGCTGGCGCCCTTTGCCCCCCATATCGGCGAGGAGCTCTGGAGCCAGCTGGGCCATGAGGAGAGCGTTTTCGTAAACAACAGCTGGCCCGCCTTTGACGAGGGCAAGATGGCCGACGACGAAAAGGAAATCGCCGTCCAGTTAAACGGAAAGACCCGCTGCACCATCACGATCCCGGTGGATCTTGAGAAGGAGGAGGCTCTTTCGAGGGCAAAGGAGGCCCTGGGAGCGAAGCTTTCCGGAACCATCGTCAAGGAGATCTACGTACCCGGAAGGATCGTCAATATCGTCGCGAAATAATCCATGAGAAAGCGGCCCCGGAGGGCCCGGCTTGCCGGGCACCCCGGGGCCTTTCGTCTGAAAGGAGCATTTATGGGAAAGCCTGTGAACTACATTCAGATCCGGGGAGCGCGGGTCCACAACCTGAAAAATGTGGATGTGGACATCCCCTTAAACCAGATCGTGGGGATCGCCGGGGTATCCGGATCGGGAAAATCTTCCCTGGCCCTGGGCGTCCTCTATGCGGAGGGCTCCAGAAGATACCTGGAAGCCCTTTCCACCTACACCAGAAGGAGGATGACCCAGGCGGCGAAGGCCCAGGTGGACGAGGCGCGCTACGTCCCGGCGGCCCTGGCGCTCCGCCAGAGGCCCGGAATCCCCGGCATCCGAAGCACCTTCGGCACAGGAACGGAGCTTTTGAACAGCCTGCGCCTTTTATATTCCAGGCTGGCCTCCCACAGATGTCCCAACGGCCATTACCTGCCGCCCTCCCTGGCGGTGGCCGCGGGAAAGGAGTTGGTGTGCCCGCAGTGCGGCGCGGCTTTTTACGCGCCCTCGGCGGAAGAGCTGGCCTTCAACAGCCAGGGGGCCTGCCGCACCTGCGACGGCACCGGGATTGTCCGCACCGTAGACCTGGATTCGCTGGTGCCCGACGATTCCTTAAGTATCGACCAGGGCGCCGTGGCCCCCTGGAATTCCCTGATGTGGTCGCTGATGACCGACGTCTGCCGCGCCATGGGCGTCCGCACCGACGTGCCCTTTAAGGAGCTGACCGCTGAGGAGAAGGAGATCGTCTACCACGGCCCGGCGGAAAAGAAGCACATCTTTTACCATCCCAAGAACTCCAATCAGGCGGGGGAGTTAGATTTCACCTATTTTAACGCCGTCTACACGGTGGAGAACGCCCTGGCCAAGGTGAAGGACGAAAAGGGCATGAAGCGGGTGGAAAAATTCTTAAAGCAGGAGACCTGTCCCGACTGCATGGGCACCCGGCTTTCCCAGGCCGCCAGGGCTCCGCGGGTTCTGGGGATCTCCCTGGACGAGGCCTGCAAAATGCCCCTTTCCCGCCTGACGCGCTGGGTGGAGGGCGTTCCCGCCGCCCTTTCCGAAGAGCTTCGGCCCATGGCGGAAAGCATCTGCGAGGCTTTCTTAAGCGGCGCCGCCAGGCTTTTAGATCTGGGGCTCGGGTATCTGTCACTGGACCGGGCCGCTTCCACCCTCTCCACAGGAGAGCGGCAGAGGATGCAGCTTGCCAGGGCGGTGAGAAACCGCACCACCGGAGCGCTCTATGTGCTGGACGAGCCCTCCATCGGCCTCCACCCCGCAAACCTCAAGGGCCTCGCGGGCGTTATGGACGATCTGACGGCGGACGGGAACTCCGTGATTCTGGTGGATCACGATACGCAGATCCTGAAAAAAGCGGACTGGATCATTGAAATGGGGCCGGGAGCCGGGAAAAGCGGCGGAACGGTGATGGCCCAGGGAACGCCGGAAGAGCTTGCAAAAAACCCCGTCTCGAAAATCGGGCCCTTTCTTGCGGAAAAGAGCGGCCTTCATACCGGCGCGGCCGTTTTGGAGGAGGAGCTCTTTTCCATGGGAAGCCTGCGCTTATCCACAGGCCCCATCCATACCGTAAAGCCCCTTAAGGCGAGGTTCCCCAAGGGAAGGCTCACGGTGGTGACCGGCGTATCCGGCTCCGGAAAGACCACCATGGTGCTGGAAAGCCTGGTTCCCGGCCTGGAGGCATGGATCCGCGAAAAGCGGCTGCCCGATCATGTGCGCAGGGCAGAGGGCGACGGGATCCGCCAGGTGAAGCTGATCGACGCCTCGCCCATCGGCGTCAATGTGCGTTCTACAGTAGCCACCTACGCGGGCGTCCACGACGAGCTGCGCAAGGCCTTCGCCAGATCAGAGGAGGCGAAGCGGCTGGGGTATAAGGCGGGGGATTTTTCCTACAACACAGGAAGGCTCCGCTGCCCGGAGTGCGACGGTACCGGCGCGATCAGCCTGGACGTTCAGTTCCTTCCCGACGTGGAGATCCCCTGCCCCTTATGCCGCGGCTCAAGGTACGGGAAGGAGGCGGGGCAGATCAAATACCGGCGCCGGGACGGGCGCGCCTTTTCCCTGCCGGAGCTTATGGCCATGGATGTGCACTCGGCCCTTGAGGCCTGCCGCGACATGAAGGGCGTATCCCAGCGGCTCAGGGTCCTTTCCGATCTGGGGCTGGGGTATTTGACCCTGGGGGAGGAAACGCCCGGACTTTCCGGCGGCGAGGCTCAGCGCTTAAAGCTTGCCGGCGAGCTGGGAAGGGGCCAGTCCGACGCGGTCTTTGTGTTTGACGAGCCCTCCGTGGGCCTGCATCCCCTGGATGTGCAGACCCTCCTTTCCGTGTTCCGCACCCTGATGGAGAACGGAGCCACGGTGGTGGTGATCGAGCATGACCTGGACGTGATAAAAAGCGCCGATTACATCATCGACATGGGCCCCGGAGGCGGCGAGGAGGGCGGCAGGATCGTGGCCGCCGGAACACCGGAGGAGATAAAGGCCTGTCCGGAGAGCGTGACGGGAAAATATCTGTAAGCCCCGTAAAGGGGATTGCAAATATTTTACAAATGTAGTATACTATAAACAGTTACAAATGTAGAATACAGGAGGCGGTAACAATGGGACGAAAAAAATCAGAGGAAAAGCATCTGAGCGGCTGTGAGGCGATGATTATGAAGCTGATCTGGGATTATGACGGCGACATCCCGGTGCAGGAGCTGATGGAGCGCCTCAGAACACAGTTCAGGAAGGATTACAAGCGGACCACAGTGGCCACATTTCTCACGCGGCTTTCAGAAAAAGGGTACGCCGAAACCTACAGAAAGGGGCATTTATCCTATGCCCACGCCCTCCGGTCAGAGGAAGAATACAGGGAACGGCTCCTTCACGACGAGACGGAGCTCTGGTTTGACGGAAGCGCCCCGGAGCTTGTGATGGCCTTAACCCGCGTAAAAAAACTGTCAAAAGCCGATCTGGAAAAAATAAGGAGTATTCTCGATGAGCTGGACCATTAACCTGATGTTTCTTCTGTTCATCACCACCGTAACGGGGACTGTCCTTCTGGGAGTCTGGTACGGGATCGGGCGTATCCTGGAGAGGCTGGGCTATATCCACCTTCTTCACCGGATCCTGTTTTTCCTTCTGTTTTCCTTTCTGTTCCCGGCACTCTACGTTCTTCTCGCGCGGTATTACGGAGCAGATTCCGCCTTCTTCGGGAGCCTGTTTTTAAAAACCCCGTTTCTGGAGCGGGCGGGCACAGGCTTTTTCGTATTTTGGCTGACCGGCGTCTGCGTGATGGGCGGCCTTTATCTTTACAGGCTTATAAAGCTTCACAGGCGCGGCCGTTCCTTCTTTCCCTGCGAAAGCCGCCGCCAGGAGCTTTTTGATTCCGTGTGCGATGAGCTGGATATCGAAAGGGGATGCGTGGCCCTGCGGCAGAGCTACGAGGTGCAGGTCCCGGAATTTTCGGGGGCCTTTCACCCCTGCACGGTCCTTCCCGTGGAGGAGTATTCCGACGAGGAGCTTCGGGTCATCTTTATTCACGAGCTGACGCACTACAGGCAGAGGGATATCTGGATCAAGCATCTGATCTCACTGGCCCTGATCCTTCATTTTTTCAATCCGGCCGTGTGGTGGCTGCACAGGCTTTTCGGACGCTGGAGTGAATACGCCTGTGACAAGAGCGCCAGCCGCAGGGCGGGAGGGATGAAGCCCTATTTTTCCGTCCTTTCCGGGATTGCCGGTGAACAGGGCGGGCTGGAGTTTTATCTTGCCGCCCGCCTTGCTGAAAATAAGAACGAGCTTTTGGACCGGGTCGAATATATGCGGCGGATGAACGCGCGCAAAAAGGGCTCCCACAGGACTGCCGCCGCCGTCTGTATGGTTATGCTGGCGCTGGGGAGCGTCGCCGTCTATGAGGCCAGCGCCGGAGCGATCCGGGAATATGACCGCATTTACCGGAAAACGGTAACGGAGGTGATGGAGCCAAGGGACCGGGCGGCGTATTCACGGCTTAAAGAAAACACAGACGAACTATGGAGAATGACCACGCCGACGGTGGATATCGATACGGAAAGGGGGGAGAGGGCCGCGATCTTCCGGGTAACGCTGGAAGACAATACGGCGGCGCAGTCGGAAGAGTTTTTTGTAAAGGGCGGGTATGTGACGATTCTGGCGGACTGGGATCCGGACGACAGATGGATGCGGATCGGGCTGATAGAGCCGGACGGGACAAGGAGGTTTGCGTCAGGAGAGGGGCGTTTCGCCCATGAATTCGCCCTCACACGGGAGGGCCGCTACCGGATTTTTCTGGAGAATTTAAGCGGCCGCGAGATCCGGGCGGAGGGCGTGTTCCTGCTTTCAGATTAGGGAAGGGAGGAAACGGTATGAAGCGTTTGATGTGGTTGTTTTTTACGGCGGTGATCATCTTGGGGCTTTCCAGCTGCGGGGAAAAAGAAACCACCGGGGATGCCGCCGGTTCTTACTGGGATGTCAATGTCTGCTATACAGAGGACGGTCTGCTTTATTTTGATCCGCATTCCGAGGATCGGGTCGTCTGCTTTTTTGATTATGAGACAAAGGAGTATTTTCCCCTGTGCGCGAAATCCAACTGCCTCCACGATTCCGAGGAATGTACGGCGTACCGTCTGTGGGGTGAGGCGGTAACGATGGGACGGCTCGGGGACAAATGGTATCGCGTTGGCTGTGACGGGGATTTTAACGGGACATTTTACTCTATGGACCTGGACGGAGAAAATGAGCGGCAGATCGGGCCCTTCTCCCAGTTCCCCTTCGGCGTATTTGGAAAAAGCCTGTTTTATGAAGACAAATGCATCCTTGCCACCAATGAGGCTGATTTTGATCCGGAGACCGGAGAGATTCTGGGAGTCACCAGCGGGATCTACCGCTATCATCTGGATTCCGGCGAGGCGGAGAACCTCTGCCCGGATATTACATCCGAGAAGGGGGGACAGGCCTATTCGATCTGGGGCATGTATGATAATACCCTTGTCTATTTACAATGGGATAGCCGGCCGGGACAGGAAAATCAGGTTTTAAAATTGATGAATCTGGAGACGAAGGAAATTTCAGAGCCTCTGGGGGATGTCTATGTGTATAACGTGGATATGAACGGCAGCGTCATGGCCTGCAATGTGCAGGATGGGGACGGCGTCCGGATCCTGGAATACGATATGGTTACGGGAGAAGCGGCGGAGGTTGCAGGGTTTCCTCAGGGCGCGTCGCTTTTCTGGAGCCCGGAGCTTAAGCTTTGTGATGTCACAGAGGGCAGAGGAGACGAATTCCGCTTTCAGATGTACCGATACAAAGACGGAGAAAGCGTCCTGGTCCGGGAGGGAGGAGAAGAAGATCATTTTCTTCCCACCGCCGTCCATGAGGATATTGTGATCGGCCAGGCCGGGAAGGACTGGGAAATGGCCTACATGGAGACAGAGGACTTTTTGCAGGGAAGGAACAACTGGACTATTTTAGAATATGGTGAGGAGGAGGCATCGCCGGAGGAAACGGTCAGGTTAAAATGCCTTCTCTTCTCTCTGGATACAGAGGAGATCAACGTGCAGGGCCTGAACCGTGAGCTGGAGGCTCAGGGCCTGCCCTATGAGGTGGAATTTGAATCTCCCCATATCTCCTTTGAGGGGGATTATAAAGCCTATGTGGACGCCTATGCCGATCTGGCCGCAAGCGGAGATTATGATCTCGTGCACTGCGCCGGAAGCATGAACGGCTATGTAGTTCAGGAGGCGCTGGCCGGGAAGGGGATTTTGTTTCCCCTGCGGGAGCGGCTTGAGGACAGCAGCGAGGGAAGGAGGCTTATGGATGCCTATCCGGAAAACGTGTGGGAGGCCCTGTCCTGTGATGGAGAAATCTACGGAGCGCCCACGCTAGGCGGCGATTACCGCTATTACGCGGTCTTCAACACAGAATATGCCGAAAAATACGGGATCGCGCCGGAGGATATCCGCTTTCAGGAGCTGGACGGCATCCTGAGGACGGCCGCAGAAGGAGAACGGGCGTCGGGAAACGCTCATTTTGTGGGAGCTGTTTCTTTCACCTATTTATTGCAGGGCCGCTATGAATACAGCCGCTGCGAGCTGATCTGCGTGGATACCGGGGAAGGCGTGCCAAGGGCAGAGTCCATCGTGGAAAATGATGCGTTTATCAGCTGGATCAAAACCCTGAACAGCTGGAGAAGGGACGGCATTTTACGGACGGATATGAGTCGCCAGGTGGTGCAGGGAAACTTCTTTATGACGGGAGTCTATTCCTACAGCCCTGAGGCGGCCGTGGCGGCCGCCAGGGCAGAGCACAATATTTCCGACGGCGTCAAGCTGGCGGCAGTGGAGCTTCCGGAGCTTTCCAGAGGCGCGCTTTATAAAACCACGGATGTGATGGGCGTGTCCGCACAAAGCGCCCACCGGGACGAGGCCTTTGAGCTCCTTTCGGCCCTGTATACCAATGAGGAGCTTGCCAATATCCTTGCCTATGGAGAGGAAAATGTGGATTATGCCATAGAGGATGGAAGAGCGGTCATGCTGGAGGAGGGCACACAGAGTGAGCGGCTGATACAGGAGCTGCAAAGACGAAGCCTGGGAAATACCCTGATTACCCTTCCCGGGGAATGGGATTCCCTGGAAAAGCGCGAGGAACTTTGGGAGGCGGCGAAGGAGCTTGAAACATCCGTTCAGGAGCAGCTAATCTACAGCGATGAGTTGAAAAAGAAAATAGCCGAGCTTAGCACCTGGTTAATGGATGAACATTCTTTTATTCTTTCAGGCGAAAGCGAGGATATCGAAGCGGACCTGGAACGGATTCGACAGGGCGCATGGGAGAGAGGATGCGGCGGGATCCTGGAGGAGATGAACCTGCAGTATCAGGCCGGAGGAGGATAATAAAATTTGGAAAAATCAATGGAAATATAAAGGGAAATATGATAGAATCAAAGTAAATAGTTTAATGTTTTTCTTTTGAAGAAAACATATTTCCATTTATGTTAAAAAGGAGCGTGATACCCATGAAAAAAGAAATGACTCCGGCGGAGCTTGAGGTCATGAGGGCGGTCTGGAACGTGATCGAAGAAGGCAATGTGGCCAACACCAGGTCGGTGCGCAAAAAGGTCAACGAAAGACGGGAGGATAAGCTGTACGGCCAGGTGGTCTACTGCCATATCGAGCATTTGCAGCAGAAGGGCTATGTGAAGGTGATGCGCACAGAGGAGGGAGACCGCTATTACGTGCCGCTCATGGAAAAGCGGGAGTTCATGGAAAAGCAGGCGAGGGGCTGGGCAGACTATTGGGACCAGAACCCTGTGGAGTATGCCATGCTGGCTCTGGGCAGGAACCTGACAAAAGAAGAAAAAGAAAGTCTGAGGAGCTATCTCGATGAACTGGATTAGTTTTTGCTTTATGATTCTGATAACCAGCCTTACCGGTAGCCTGGTTTTTTGCGTCTGGAAGCTTTGCAGCCTGTGGCTTGGCAAGGAGGACGCGGCCGGGGCGAACTGCCTGGGACTGGCAGTCAGCCTTGCGTTTTTCATTGTCCCGGCGTCCTACGTCTATCTTCTGCTGGCGACAGGGTGCTTTTCTGACGGGACGGCTTCGGAGCTTTTCATGGGGACTCCGTTCCTGGTAGAACTCAGCAGGATCCTTATTTTCATCTGGGCGGCCGGGATCGCGGTCAGGCTGATCCGCATCGGAAGGAAACGGATCAGGTTCAGCAGGCTTCTGAAAAAAATCCCGGAGGCGGAGCCTTACGTTCAGGGGATGGCAGACAGCCTGCGAAGAAAGCTTAAGATCAGGCGGAAGGTATCGGTCTGTCAGCTCCCCGGCTATGGCTCCCCGTCCATTGTAAACAAAGGAAGGATCCTGATCCTGCTTCCGGAAAAGGAATATGAGGACAAAAACCTGTACTATGTTTTAAAGCATGAGCTTTTCCACTATAAGCACGGCGATCTGTTCTTAAAAAGCGTTTTTTTCTGGATACGGGTGTTTCACTGGTTCAACCCGCTGCTTTTGGTTGTGGAGCATGAGCTGGACAGGTGGTGCGACGCGAGCTGCGATCTTGAAATCTGCTACGGAGACGGGACCGGGAAGAACAGGAAGGAATACAGCATTGCCATTATTGAGGAGTGCGGGGAGTACTGCGAGCTCCCGATGGCCAGTATGAAGCTGAAAAGAAATAATGAACGCGACATGAAAGAGAGGATTGATCGGATGAAACGGTATAAGGTAAAGAGCAGAACAAGGAAGTGTGCCGTGCTTCTGATGTCCGTATGCTTTGCGGCGCTTTCGGCGGTATCGGTCCTGGCGGCGGGGCAGGGCACGGAGGCCTTTTACAATGTTCTTTATGAGAGAACGGAAAAGACGATTGTTGAAGAGCTGGAGCCCCAAGATGAGCTGGAGGAATATGTCTGGCTTCCGGATGAAGGAATGCAGATCGTAGAATCCGATGAGACTCTTAGCGCTCGTGGACTGACGACATATAACTGGGAGCTTTCGGCGGGAATGATGAGGCAGACGGCCCAGTTTCACGCCAATGCCGGAAGTAAAATTCTTATTTCAATAACACCGGATCCCATGAACGCGAAGACCGGAATCGGCCTTCTCCAGCCCAACGGGTATCTGCGGGGCGTTTCCGGAACAGGGGGATACTCTCATACCTTCACCCTTTATGAAGACGGCTATTACAGGATCTACGCCAGAAACGAAGGAAGCAGCGCCATCACAGTGAATGTTGCGGTGACTAAATAAACAGGGTTTACGGGCTTTCTGCGGTGAAAACCGTGGAAAGCCCGTTTTATAAAGAAAAATTTAAAAGAAATATAAAAAAAGCATAATAAACATATTGCATAATGCCGGAAAACCGTGTATACTATAGATAAGTTATAAACTAAATTGGATATATGAAACGTCGTTTCATATAATAGATTCTGGCTGGAATCGCGGAACTGTTCATTTATCATTAAAATGTGAGGAGGTAGGAGGCCCGTTGTACTGTACTAGATAAGATGTACGATCATATTAAGATTGTTTTAGTTAATGGGGGTGTAAATATGAAAAGTATGCGACGGTGGTTCAGCGTTTTGCTTATGATTGGAATTTTAGTATGTTTTGGCCTTACTTCTATGGCTGCAAGCAAATCGGGTTCTGGTGGAGGTATCAGTGGAAATCTCACACGCACAACTACAACGGCTTCAGCAAATTCCTCTGGAAATAAAGGAGTTTATGTTAAGTTATATGTGAGTGTTAGGAATACATCCACAGGTATAACTGAGACGATGCTGAAAGGTGAGAATAGTGGGAATGGTTATACCACAACAAGTTGCCGGGCTGCTTCTAATGAAACATATTCCACTGCATCAAGTTATCATGGAAGTAGCAAAACCCTCCTATATTTCAATCTCACCGTGTAGTAATATTTGTTTTTTGAAATAACATACAAACGGAAACCACATAAATATGTGGTTTCCGTTTGTATAATTTAGGTTACTAACCGGGAAGGAGGGCGTTTATGAAAAAGAAAAAATGGAAGCTTTTAGTATCTGCATTGGGAATCGTATTGATTTGTGGAATTGGTATCTTAGCTTTTTTGGGAATAAAACAGAAAGAAAAAAATGTTTTATTAAAATGGGGAATTATGAACGCAGGTTCGGATATATCTATATTTGAAGAGGCTGTTAATGCAGGATTAAAAGAAAAAGGATTTCCATATCAAATCGAATTTGTAGATATTACTGTAGATATATCAAAGGGATATGGAGATTATTTAAATGATTATATGGATTCTTTAGTAGATGCAAAAGTTGACATTATAAATTGTTCCGGTATATATGGAACCTATGATCTATATGCAATGATGATTCAGCGGGATATGCTTGAGCCGATGAATGATTTTATAGATGGTACAGATATTGGAAAACAATTATATAATAGCTATCCTTCAAAAATATGGGAGTCGGTTAAGGATAATGGAAAAGTATACGGAATATTGACGCCTTATACAAACCTTGATTTTTATGCTGTCATGAATCAACGATACTATTCAGAATATCAGGAACCCGTCGATCAAATGTCGGTAGATGACTTTAAGAGCCTGATGATAGAGGCAAAAAAGATGGAAACCGAAAAGGGAAATTTTGACTTTATGGCGGGGACATATTTGCCTTCTTCCCGTTTTTCAGAAAACTATGAATATACAGTCTGTAATCTGATTGAGGTTAATGTGAAAAATGGAAAGACCGCGGTAAATCTATTAGAGGATCAGGAATATTTAGAGTGGCTAAAAGAAACTTATGAATTATATCGTACAGATGTGCTTGGGGATGATTTTACTTATCTGGATAAACTCCAAAAAGGAAATTTCTTATCTGCAAGTATGTATTCTTATAGTCCCGAAGCAGCTGAAAAAACTTTTCGTGTATGGTATGAGATACCAGATGAAATTGAACTTAAAGCGGTAGAGGTTCCGGAGTTGTCGAATGTTTTGAATGGTTCAGGAGTAAAAAATTGCGTATATTCTGGGAGCGCGCATAAAAAGGAAGCAATGGAAGCACTTGCCAGTATATATTCAGAAGCTGAGTTATCCAATGCGTTGGTTTATGGGAAAGAGAATATAAGCTATATTAAAAACGGTGGAATTGCTCAGTATGCCACTGATTACAGTACGTCGGGCAGTTATATGCAGGAACGGTTTGGGAATCCTTTTTTAACATATCCGGGTGTGACAGATGATGAGAATAAAGGAAAAGTATTCTGGGAGACCGTAGAAAACGCGCAATTGTCGGATTTGGCGGGTTTTCATTTTGACGTTGACAAAATTGCGGAAAAGAGTGAGAAGTTAAATGCGCTTCTCAATGGATCCTCGTTTCTTAATGGGAAAACAGAAGATTTAGAAAATGATTTGAGTAATTTAAAAGAAGCCGCTAATATAGAAGGAATTTCGCTCCTTGTAGATGAAATGAATCGGCAGTTAGAACAGTCTGAGGAGGTCGTTATGGCTTCCGATGTTCTTTCAGAATGGTTCCTGAATATGTGTTTTACTTCAGATGGGATTCTGTTCAAAAATCCAAATACAAATTGGATGGAGTATTATGATTATAATGTGAATTCTTATCAGTTGTTGTGTGCGCGGCCAAACTGTGCGCATGATACAGATAAGTGTGAAGCGATTTATTTGGCTCAGAAAGCATATTTTATCGGAAAAGTGGAAGATCAATGGATCTATTATTCAGAAGATGACGAACTAAATGGTTCATTTTATTCATGTAACATTGATGGAACTAATGAAAAAAAAATGGGAAGCTTTTCGCATCTGGGCGGGAGTACTGTAAATAGCCGGGTCATTTTCTTTGATTCGGCGTGTCTATTTGCAACAGGAGAAGATAAGTTTGACGAAGAAACAGGACAATGGATCGGTACAGTCAGTGGGATCTATTTATATGATTTTATTACACATAAGGAAAGCTTATTGTGCGAAGAAAAAGAATATATGAGACCGGCATATTGTATTTACGGGGTTTTAAAGAATCAATTGATCTATACAGAATGGGATGGGGAAGGAAATATATTAAAGGTATTGGATTTAGGAAATGGTCAATCTGAAACATTGATAAAAAATGAATATGTAATGGATGTCGCGCTTACTGAACCATATATCGTCTGCAGTACGCAAAAGGGAGAAAATTATAAATTAAAATGGATTCAAATTGGCGATAAAGAATGGACAGAGATGGAAATTCAGGACGCTGCGGGAGAGATTTTTTGGTCCGAAGATTTAAAAACTTATACTGTTTATGATTATGATAAAATGTCAACCTATGTATATATGATTCATGAAGAAGATCATACAGCAGAATTGATCCGAAAGACCGATGGAGATTTTGATTTTACGCCATGCATACTGATAGATGGAATTCTGATAGGTCAAATTGAGAATGAAATGGCAATGATTCCATTAGAAGCGTACTTGAGCGGTAGCGATGAATGGAGCGTTATGAGGATCTGAACGCTCTTCCTTAAATAAAAGAAAATTTGAGTTATCAAGCAATATTTAGAATAAAACCAATATTGACAATCTTATACAGAACATATACAATAAAAATATAGAAATTATTTGCTAAGGGAGGGGTTCTGTGAGGAAAAAATCAATATTGGTTTTACTGTGTTTTGCTCTTTTCATATCCGCCTGCGGAAAAGAAACCACGCCTCTCTCCGGCGCCTCTGAAACGGAAAGCGCATCGTCGGAGACCGGTGAAACTGAAACCGTTCAGGGGGACGCTGTTTTGACCTGGGCTGTGATGGGCCGGGGAATCGATCTGAGCGCCTATGAGAACGCCCTGAATCAGAAGCTGAATGAGCTGGGAGCCGCTTCCGTCCGCTTTGTCGATCTGAATATCCCATTTGAAGGCGATTATGGGACTTATGTGCAGTCCTGTATGGACGAGCTCCAGAAGGGCGGTTACGATATCGTTACCTGCCCCGGTTTTTTGGACTGCTATGATACTTACAGCATCATGGCAGAGGCGGGAATGCTTGAGCCGGTCAGTCTGGATTCTGAACAATCCGGTCTCAAGGAGGCTTATCCGGACGTGATCTGGGAGTCCCTGCGCCGGGACGGGCAGGTATACGGTTTGCTGACTCCCCATACAAACCTTAAATACTATGCGGTATTCCAGAAGGAATACATGGATTTGCTGGGAATAGATCCGGAGCAGGTATCCTTTTCCAATATGGAGGACATCCTGAAAAAGGCTGAGGAAAGCGGGCTTAAGGAGGAAAATCCTTCCTTCGTGATCTCGCGGATCTGGCCCTGGCTTTTATATTCGGAATACGAGGATACGCCCTGCCAGATGGTGATACTGTCAGAGGATGAAAACGGGATTGCAAGAGCAGAGAGCATACTGGAAAATCAGGATGTTTTAGCGCAGATAGAACGCATGAACCGGTGGGGAGGCGAGGGGCTTGTCACATACGATCAGTATTGGGCGGCTCTGGGCGCGGGAAGCTTTCTTGTGACCGGCGTCTATTCCAGCAGTCCGGAAAATGCGGTGCTGTCCTTAAGGCAGGACTATGGCGTCAGCAGTGAAGCGGAGCTTGCAGCGGCTGAGCTTCCGGAATTTGACCAGCCGTTTACGGGAAGGGGCTGTACGGCCTGTGTGCTGGCAGAGAGCAGCCGTAAAAAAGAGGCCATGGAAACGCTGGCTCTGATCTATTCGCGGCAGGAGCTTTCCGACGCGCTGGTATACGGCCAGGAGGGCGTCTGCCATACAGTTGAGAACGGCCATATCAGGATGATCGGAGAGTATGCGATGGATGAAGCCGTGATGAAAATGACCTTTGGAAATCCCTTCCTGACCACGCCCGGAGTTTATGAGGCTTCGGACAAATGCGGGCAGCTTTGGGAAACGGTAAGCGGCGCGCGCCCGTCTCAGCTTCTGGGATATTCCTTTGATATGGAAGAGATCGGCGGCGCAGTCTCGCAGCTCAACAGGCTTGTGCTGGAGGAGCACGGCCTGCTGCTTTACGGGGACAGCGAAAGCTGGCAGGAAGAGCTTGAAGCCCTCAGGACGCAGGCAGAAGAAGCAGGCATTGAGCAGGTCATAGAGGAAATGAACCGCCAGATAGAAGAACAGGAGAGATCATAAGATGAAAAAGAGCTGCATCAGCCTGATGTTATGTATAGCACTGATCTGTTTCGGGGGCTGCGGAAAAGGAAAAAGCGAGGACTGGACGGGAAGCTCGGTCTGGAACAGCGGTTTTTCCATGTGCATGATGGATGAGGGCGTTTTATATAATAGCCGTGGGGAAGACGGAAAGCTGTTTTTTTATGATTATGAGACAGGAACTTCCATGCCCCTCTGCGCCCGTGCAAATTGTGAGCATACTTCCAATGATTGTATGGCGGTCAGCCTTTTTAGCCGCGTGGATTTTATCGGAAGGCTCGGTGACAGATGGTATTATCATACCACGGGAGATTCTCAGTACGAGGGGACTTTTTATCAATGCGATCTCAATGGAGAAAATGAAAAACCCATCGGGGATTTTCCCTATACCAGCGGAACCACAGGTGATACGGTGAGCGTGTTTTATGAGCATTACTGTGTGACGGTGGGCGAGGATTTGTCCTTCGATGAAAAGACAGAAGAATGGGAAGGGGTCGCCAGCGGAATTTACAGGTTCGATCTGAAAAACGGGAAAACAGAAGCTCTGACAGAGGAAAAGGAATACGCAAGACCGGCCTATGCTGTTTACGGGCTCTGGGAAAACAGCCTGATCTATTCGGAATGGAACGGTGAAAAGCGTATGATAAAAAGAATGGATCTGGATACAAAAAAGCAGGAGGTCCTTCTTGAGGATAACGACGTGCTTACCGGAAAGCTACAGGGACAGACGCTGTTATGCTCTGTTGAGGACGGACTGATCGTACTGGATCTGGAAACAGGGAAGAAGGAGGAGGTTGAAACAAACGGGGTTGCCGTGGACTGCTTCTGGGACGATCAGCTAAAAACCTTCATCATATACGGAGAAGAGCCTGAAACCGATGAGAATGGCTATACGATTTATCCCGCCCGGATCTATCAATACCTGGACGGAGGAGATGTGCACCTTTTGAAAAGCGATTATGAGGATTTTGTCTTTCCGTTCGCGCGGGTGGAGGATACGCTGATTGGCCGGACAGTGCGAAGCGGAAAGCCGGAACCGATCACACAGGAGGATTTTCTGAAAGTGCTTCCTTAAAATTATTTGCCGGAGGAGGGATTCTGTGAAGAAAAAATCAATATTGGTTTTACTGTGTTTTGTCCTTTTTATATCCGCCTGCGGAAAAAAAGAAGAAAATATATCTTCCGGTGACAGCTCCCGCGACGAACTGGGATATGTCCAGACCGGAGAGGGACTTCTTTATCGTTATCAGGTGCCGGGACTGTATACAAGGCTGGAATATTATGATTACGGGAGCAATACCTATATGCCCCTATGCGTCAGAGCCAACTGTACCCACGATACGGAGGAATGTGCGGCGGTTCGGCTGGGAAATACCAGCACCATCGGGAGGCTTGGCGGCAAGTGGTATTATTTAAAACAGCAGGAGGGCTTTACATATTGCTTTTACAGCAGTGATCTGGACGGACAGAACGAGCAGAAACTCGGTGAGATCGGGCATACGGGCGGGAGAATGTATTTGTATTTTGATAACTCCTGCGTTTATACCACCAATGAACCTGTTTTCAATGAAGAAACCGGGCAGTGGGATTACGAGCGTTTTACAGGCGGACTGTATCAGTATCATTTCGACACCAAAAAGGAGGAAGCGCTTCAGCCTGTTTTGGAGAACGGCTCTTATGAATTATGCGGAGAATATGAAAAACGGCTCCTCTTTTATTGCAGAGAAAAAGAGGGGGCGGATCTGATCTTAAAGATGCTTGATATGGAAACGGGGGAGGTTACAGAGCCGCTGGGAAAAACAGATCTCTATATTGGCTGTGTGCTGAGCGGAAATCTGTTTGCGTATGCGGTAAAGGAAAATAACGCGTATTCAGTCAAGGTTCTGGATCTGGACACGGGAAAGACGGAGACGGCGCTGGAGGGCCTGGAAGCATTTCCGAGTCTGTATTGGGGAACAGAAATCAGGCTGCTCACCGTCACAGATGAAGATGATAACAGGAAAATGACGTATCAGTATCTGGGTTCAGGAGAGTATGAGCTTGTCAGGACGGAACCGGCAGACCCGTATTATGGTATTGCGGAAATTAAAAACGGTCAGGTTCTTGCAGATTATATGATTGAGACAGACCCGGCCGAGTCACGGCTTGCGCGCATGTCTCTGGAAGATTTTCTTTCCGGAAAGACAGAGTGGATAATTCTGGAATACTGACCTAAAGAGAGGGGTGAGGCAGTGAAGAAGAAAGCGGTATTGGTGTTATTGTGCCTGATTCTTTCCTTATCCGCCTGCGGAAAGAAGGAAAAACTTTCCGGTATCAACTATTCGCTTCAGGATGTTAACTTTTGCTATACAGAAGAGGGCCTTGTGCATACGAGGCCGAGTACGGCCCATGAAAAAGGGAAGATGGACTATCTGGATTATGAGACAGGAAGCTATTACCCCCTGTGCGCCAAAGCAAACTGCCGTCATGACGGGCCTGACTGTACCGCTGTCTATTTTGCGGAGACAAGCAGTATCGGCAGGCTTGGAAATAAATGGTATCGTTTTTTGTTTGCAGGCGAGGTATTTGCAGGCGATTACAGTACAGAGATCCGCAGCTATGACCTGGATGGTGGAAACGAAAAGACAGTTGCCGTCTTTCCCCATGAAATTGATTTTAGAACAATTTTTTATGAACGATATTGCATCACAGTCACAAATGATTATCTTTTTGATGAAGAAACCCACGAGTGGCTGGGGAACAAAAGCGGCGTATACAGGATTGATCTGGAAACAGGGAAATATGAGCTTTTGTGCCCGGAAAGGGAAGGAAAAAATATAGATTATTATCTTTATGGAATAACAGAAAATAATCTGATATATCGTGAATGGACGGGAACAATCCATGAACTGAGGATGATGGATCTTGACACAGGAGAAATAAAAAATCCGCTTCCGGGAAAATCACTGGCGATGGATGCTTTCATAAGTGGAAATGAATTTGTGTGCAATGTTACGGAGAATAACAGTAATTATGTGGTCAGGATTGATTTGAAAACAGGCGAATGGGAAAAGATACTCATCAATGGGAAAGAACAGGGCGCGCATGTGTTTTGGAGCCCCGAGATGAAAATCCTTACAGTAAGCGACGATGACCACGGTCTTGGGGAGCTCCGGTACGAGCGGTATTTATATTCGGAAGATGGGAGCTTAGAATTCATCGGCAAAGGCGGAGAAGATACCTATATGGAGCTTGTCACTGTAAAAAATGATCTGGTCGTGGGAAAGATATACGGAGAAAACATACTGTTCGATCTGGTGAAGATGGATAAGGAAGATTTCCTGGCCGGAAAGACTAACTGGACAGTTCTGGAATACTGACCCAAAGAGAGGGGTGAGGCAGTGAAGAAGAAAGCGGTATTGGTGTTATTGTGCCTGATTCTTTCCTTATCCGCCTGCGGAAAGGAAGCAGGGGTTTCGGATCAGGAAGGCTCTTATTTAATAGGAGATTGTCTCTATTTAGAAGACGGTCTGGTCATCAGTCTTATGCTTGGAAACACGGTGTACTACGAATACGAAACGGGAACCTATATGCCCCTTTGCGCCAGGGCCAACTGCCTTCACAATAC
>CALWAW010000057.1 GCA_944375845.1 uncultured Lachnospiraceae bacterium | reverse complement strand
AGACGTCCGTATCGTCCAGCCGGAAAAGGCCGATCCTTGCGGGGCTTTGGATATAATAGCTTCTGTCTGTGACTTGTATAAGCTCGTACATGATTTCCTCCGTTAATCTAATCTGTTTTTCCGTAATTTCTCACCACAAACCGGTCATGGGGCATGTCTACGCTACGGTAATACTTCACCCAGCGATCCTCCCGGCGCATGCCGTTTCGCAGGGCGACCCGTTTAGAGGGGAAATTGGTATCGCGCACGATGGAGCACACCTCGTCCGCCTGTAAAACCTCAAAGGCATAGCGCTTGCAGGCCTTCGCCGCCTCCAGGGCGTACCCCTGATGCCAGAAGGCCCTGTTGAACAGATACCCGATCTCAAACACCTCTCCGCCTTTCCACGGCTGCATGGTAAGGCCGCACTGGCCGATCAGCGCGCCGCTCCCCTTCAGGATTACGGCCCATAAACCGAAGCCCCATTTTTCATAGCGGGAAAGCTGCCTCTCCAGCCATTCCCGTACCATGACGTCACTGAAGGCGCCCTCATAGGCGTACATGGTCTCTTCGTCCTGCAAAATGGCGCAGAGCGCCTCCCAGTCGTCCCACGAAAGCTCCCGCAGGAAGAGACGCTCCGTCTCCAGTATCTGCTTCATCACCTGTTCTTTAAAATCCTCCATTATTATAGGCTCTCGTTATCACATAAGACGGTTCATAATATGCACTGCTATTGTAATTATCAATCGTATCACATATTTCATCATTGTATACTCGGATCATCCCGTCAATATAATCCTCTTCCGGCTGCAGCGTTGACAGGATCAGTCTTGTATACACTTTTCCCATCTGTGTTTCTGACGGGATTTCTTCCACAAGCTCCGGATCAATCTCTTTTATATCAAAATCTCCCTTTTCCAGCTTGTACTCTTCAATCCATTCATTTTGAATTTTCAGCGGATTTTCACAATGCAGCACATTCGCAAGGCTGATCAGACGTTCCCATTCTTCTTTTGTTATAGAATTAACAACATATTTATTCTTTTGATGTAATTTCCTTGCCACACGTTCAATCATATAGCAAAGGAAATAAAGATCATTTTCAGTTATCTGTTCTTCTGGGAAAAATTTATTTGTCATAGCGAATAACTCCCTTCAAATTTAATCGTCCGTAATGCTTTTTCCGTACAGAATACAATCTGATGGGTCGGATACTTAAACTTAACCAATTCCCAGAACGCCTCTTTTGAAATTCGATCAGCCATATAATCCTCAACATAATCCCAGATTGTATCATCCGCCATCGGTCCCTCGACAATATCATACCCATGTTTTAAACCAAGACGGCAATTTACGACGAACTGGAGCCATTCCTCCGTCATCTCACCAAACTTTTTAATATTCAGATTTTCATCAACAGAATACTTATAAACATTAACTATATGCTTTCTACGCTTCGTCAAAGCCCATCGCTTTGCCTGCTTTTCTAAAATTGTACAATAAAATCCATAGCCAAAATCTTTGTAAAATCCGTTTTCCAATATCTGGGGCTCATGTACAATAACATTGCTTCCATGATATAAAACCATATCCCTTCACTCCTTTCGCGCAGGTTTTTATTTATGATACGGCTCCCCGTGTATGATCCGGAAGCCCCGGTATATCTGCTCCAGCAAAATCACCCGCATCAGCTGGTGGGGAAAGGTGAGCCGCGAAAAGCTCCAGCGCTCCCTGGCGCGTTTTAACACCTGCTGTGAAAGGCCCAGGGAGCCGCCGATCACAAAGGCCAGGTGGCTTTCGCCCCGGAGGGTGAGCTCCTCCATTTTTTTTGCCAGCTCTTCGGAGTCCTGCTCCCTTCCGTCGATGGCCAGGGCGATAAGATACATGCCGTCACGCACGTGGGAAAGGAGCCTCTCCCCTTCCGTCTCGAGGATTTTCCTGCAAAGGGCCTGGCCCGCCCCGTCGGGGGTCTTTTCGTCGGCCACCTCGACAATCTCCAGCGTACAGTAGCGGCCCAGGCGCTTCGCGTACTCCGCAATGGCCTGCACGTAAAATTTTTCTTTGACCTTTCCCACCGCCAGCACTGTGATCTTCATGCTCCGTCCTCCTCTGCCTTTTACCAAATTATATATAAAAAGCAGGAAAACATCAACGGGAGGTTGTCATCTTATGCTCCGTATACTATAATAAAATCAATACAGGAAAGGGATTTGACAATATGGAACAGAATATGACGCCCCTGATTTCCAACGAATCGGAGCCCATCTCGCGGGTTCTTGAATTTCTGACTTATTCCGGGGTAGACGCCGTAAAAGAATACGACGAAGAATCCGATCTTTACCAGATTTTTGTACCAAAAGAGCAATACGACCGCGCTTCGGCCCTTCTGACCATCTTTATGGACCAGGAGCCCTCCGATGAGGACGAGGAGCAGGAGGCCGAGCCGTCGGCCGCCTACGTGGGAAGCGGTGAAAAATACGAGGAAAACTCCTCCTCCGCCTTCTCGTTCCTGGCGGTGGCCGTCCTTGTGGCAGCGTTTCTTGTGCTGTGCACCCTCCGGGTGATTCCCATCCCCCTCACCTGGGACAGCCAGCCCGTTATGTATATCGCCCTGTGGGTGATCACCGCCGTCTTTTTTGCCATCGGCATCCTGTCTTTTATAAAGGCCAGGCATTACCGCGATAAAATGGAGGACGACGCCAAATTTGAGGAGGACGTTCTGAAGTGGTTTCACGACACCTATGACGGCAGGCTGATCGATCACACCGTCGAGGCCAACGAGGGCGAGATCCCTCAAGAGGAAATCCTCTGCTTAAAACGCCTTGAGCTGATCCGCGGCTATCTGATGCGGGAATACCCCTCCATGGAGGAGGGCTACGCCGATCAGCTGAGCGAAAAGCTCTATCAAAGCCTCTACGAGACGAAATAAACAGCTCATTAAAAAATCCGAGCCCTTCCGGGGCCCGGATTTTCTGTTTTCTGTGGTTTTGCCGCTACGCTTCGCTCTTTTCAAAATAAGCGGCTACCGTTTTCAGATGCTCAATGATCGGAAGGTGCTGGGGACATGCCTCCTGACACTGGCCGCACTGGATACAGTCGCTGGCCTTTCCGAACACGGCGCACAGCCTGTCATAGTATTCTCCCTGAGGCCTCCAGCTCTTGGCCTCGATCTCCTGCCTGTCCGCATTATAGAGAGAGAAATATTTGGGAATGGCGATGTTCTGAGGGCATCCGTCGGTGCAGTAGGAGCAGCCCGTGCAGGGAATCGCGATGCTCTCGTTGATCTTCTCCACCGCCTTTTTGATAATGGCCTGCTCCTCGCCGGAGAGCGGCTTGAAATCAGCCATATACCCGGTGTTGTCCAGAAGCTGCTCCATGCTGCTCATGCCGCTTAAGACGATCTTCACGTTGTCAAGGCTGGCCGCAAAGCGGATCGCCCAGGAAGGGACGGAGCTCTCGGGAGCATAGTCCCGGAAGGACTGTTCCACTGCCTCCGGAACGTGCGCCAGGGTTCCGCCCTTTACCGGCTCCATGACAAAGACCGGCTTTCCATGCTTCGTCACCGTCTCATAGCATTTCCGTGACTGGATGGCGTCGCTGTCCCAGTCGAGATAGTTGAGCTGAAGCTGTACGAACTCGATCTCCGGATGCTCCGTGAGCACCCTGTCCAAAAGCTCCGCGTTATCGTGATAGGAAAAGCCGATATGCCTTACCAGGCCCTGGCGCTTCTTTTCCTCCAGCCAATGAAAGCAGTCCAGCTCCGTATAGAGCTTATAGTGATCGTACCCCACATCGTGGAGGAGATAGTAATCAAAATAATCCACTCCGGTTTTCTTAAGCTGCTCGTTAAAGATCCGGTCACGGTCCTCCTTCGTTTTGACGAAGGCTCCGTGAAGCTTTGTGGCCAACGTAAAGCTGTCCCGGGGATGACGCTTTACCAGCGCCTCCCTGGCCGCGATCTCGCTCTGAAAGCCGCAGTACATCCACGCGGTGTCAAAATATGTGAAGCCCCTCTCAAGAAACGTATCCACCATCTGTTTGACCTGCTCTAAGTCAATGCTTCCGGCGTCGTTTGGATCTGTAAGGGGGAGCCGCATCAGGCCGAAGCCCAGTTTTTTATCCGACATATCTGCCTAGCCCCTTTCTTTTTTTCTATCCTAACTCCGTTCTCCTTCCATATCAAATACTTATCTTGTATGGCAAACCATAAGCAAAAGTTATTTCAGGTGATATTCCGCCATTTTCCTGTAGAGGGTGGCCCGGCCGATGCCCAGCATTTTTGCGATCTCCACCTTGCTGTAGCCGGAGCTTAAAAGCTTTTCGATCTTTTCTTTTTCCATCTCGCTGATGGCGGAAACCCCCTCCCCCTCGGCCCGGTAAAGGCCCATGGCCGCCAGCTCCCTGCCGGTGACAAGGCCGTCGTGGTCCCGCACGATCCGCTCCAGCGTCTTTTCGATCTCGTTGGGGTCGTTCCCCCAGCTTCTGTTTAAAAGCTTAAGCTTCGCCTCCTTGCTGAGGGCCACAGAGGGCTTTCCGTATCTGGATTTGTAAAATTCCAGGCCGGAATCCAGCAGGGCCGCCAGCCGCGTCCTGCTCTCCTGAACAGGCGCTAAAAGCAGGGTGGAATACTCCAGCCGGTAATAGAGCTCCTCCAGAAAGAAGCCCCGCTCGCACAGCTCCTTCAGGTTTGCCGTCGTCGTAAAGATCAGGCGCACGTCGCATTTTAACACCTGGGAATCCTCCAGAAGGAGCTCTCTTGTTTTCATAAAGGCAAGGAGGCGCTCCTGAAGATAGAGGGGCAGGTTTTCCACCTGGTAAAGCACCAGTGTCCCGTGGTTCGCCCTCTGGATCTCGCCGAACCTGCTGAACAGGAACTGCTCGAAAAACTCCCGGTAAATGTTGTTGCAGTAGACGTTCACCATACCCATGGCGCTCCGGTCCGAATAGTTGCATATCGCCTTCGAGGCCATCTCGTTGATGCTGTTTTGAGGCCCCTGGATCAGCACAGGCTGCTCCGTGACGGCCAGGGCCTTCGCCCGCTCAAGGACGCTGTCCTCAAAAAGCCAGCCCCTGCACCATTCCAGCGTCACCATGGATCCGATTCCCGCCGCGCTGGCGTCGGCCCAGATATTGGAGATGGAGCGGAAGCTGAAGATCAGATGCCTGTTTTCGCCGTAAATCAGGGATTCCGTGCAGGTGAGGAAGCCGAAGAACTGGCTGCCTGCGTGCTCCATGGAAACCTTCAGGTTCCGGATGGGCCTGCGGTCCTGCAGGTAGTCCCGGAGGATCCTGTGGGGAAGCAGGGTCAGGATATTCTCGCCCAGACAGCTCTCATGGACGCCGAAAAGCTCCCGGAAGGCCCTGTTGCAGTACTGGATCTCGCCCATGTTGTCGGTATAGACCAGGCCCGCGTCCAGATTGTCCAGGACCTGCTCCTTTTCCAGGGTCTCGCGGCGTATGGCGCTGTACTCGTCGTTGTAGCGAAGCCCCTCCGTCATCACCGCCGCCGTATTCTCCATGAACTCCGTAGCCCTCTCCACATTGCCGAACAGAAGGGGCACCCGGTGGCGGGGAAGAATCAGGGCCACCGCGCCGATGATCCGCCCATTATAAAAGACCGGAACGCCGATCATACCCGCAATGCGGCACTCCTCGTAAGAGGGGCACCGCATGCAGGACTCATGCTTTTTCCGGTCTTCTACCAGGATCTTTTTCTGGCTGATCAGGACCTGCCCGATCACGCACTGAAGATCTACAGGAGAATACAGACGGAAGTACAGGCTGGTCTTGGCGATCACGTTGAGATTGTTGTCCACGATCAAAACGTCGGCGTCCATCGTCTTCGCGATAAGCTCCGCAAAGCTCTCCACAGATTCCTTAATGGTTTCCAAAAGGGTCTGGCTGACCGGCAAAATCTCTCTTTCCATCTGTATGCTCCATATTTGCAGTTTTTACAGTTTTTCCTTTACGCAGTCCATCAGGATCTCGATCTGATAGGACATGGTAACGGCGCCGGGATCCAGGTGGCCCACGCCCTTATCGGTCTGGTAGCTGGCGCGGCCCCTTACGGCCTCCATGGCCTTGGTGCTCTCAGCGCCGTCTAAGGCCGCCTGCCTTACCTTCTCCACGGTCTCGGCTTCGGATACACCGTCAGCCAGGCATTTCTTGTAGCACTCAACGGTGGGATACAGGGTGTCGATCATGGTCTTCCAGCCGGGCTTCGCGTTTCCTCTGGACATCATGGCGTCTAACATGGCCTCGAGAACGCCGCACAGAGCGGGGCTGTCGATGGTCTCCTTCTCCTTAAGGGTCTTTGCGGCCGCCAGATAAGCGCTGCCGTAAAGAACGCCTGAGGAACCGCCGATCACGGACATCATGGTCTTTCCGATCTGCTTGAACAGGTCGAACAGGTTCAGCTTTTCAAGCTCGTCCGCCATTTCGTTGAGCTTGCCGAAGCCGCTGTTGATGTTGGCCCAGTGGTCGCCGTCGCCGGTGGCCGCGTCCAGAGACGTGATATAATCGCCGTTCTCATGGATCTTTACATACGCCTTTTTCAGATACTCTACATAATCTTTGCTTGTAAGTTCAAATCCCATGGAAATATCCTCCCTTTCGTTACGCTTTGCTTGTTCTTATACTCTGAAGCCGGGAGCCTCGCTGGGCGCGTCTAAAAGCTCCTTCAGCTCGTCATCCAGCTTCATAAGGGTCAGAGAGCAGCCCGCCATCTCAAGAGCGGTCATGTAGTTGCCCACAAAGGTCCTGTAGACCTTCACGCCCTTTTCCTCAAGATATGCCTGAGCGTCGCCGTTCAGGATGTAAAGCTCCATTAAAGGAGTAGCGCCCAGGCCGTTCACCATCAGGGCCACCTCAGCGCCTTCCATTTCGATGCCGGAAGCCTTGTAATCGTCCAGGATCTTGTCAAGAAGGATCTTCGCGATCTCCTTGGAGGGCTTGATATCGGTCTTGCTGATTCCGGGCTCGCCGTGAATGCCCATGCCGATCTCCATCTCGTTCTCGCCAAGGGTGAAGCCGGGCTTTCCTACGGCGGGGATCGTGCAGGCGCTCATGGACATGCCCATGCTGCGCAGGTTCTTGATCGCCTTCTCGGCTGCGGCCTTGACCTCGGGAAGGGAAGCGCCCGCCTCAGCCTTCGCGCCGGCGACCTTATGTACGAATACGGTACCGGCAATGCCGCGGCGTCCGGTGGAGAAGGTGCTGTCCTCAACGGCCACATCGTCCTTGACCACAACGGAATCAACCTCAATGTCATCCTCCATCTCGGCCAGCTCGGCAGCCATGGAGAAGTTCATGTTGTCGCCGGAATAGTTCTTGATGACCAGAAGCACGCCCTTGCCGCCGTTGGCCTGACGGATGCCCTCCTGGATCCTTTCGGGATCGGGGGAAGAGAATACGTTTCCGGCCACAGCCGCGTCAAGCATACCCTTGCCCACATAGCCGGCATGGGCGGGCTCATGGCCGCTGCCGCCGCCTGATACGATACCGACCTTCGCCGTTTTCTCCTTTCTGGAGATCACGCCGAGACCCTCGCTGTGGATCACTGCCGGATTCGCCTTCGCCAGTCCGTGGAGCATCTCTTCTACTACATTGTTCGGATCGTTGATAATTTTTTTCATAATCCTGCTTTCCTTTCCTGAGTTGATTGTATCATTATAATACATCCCATATATTTTTTATTATAGCACATTGACTTGGATACGCAATGGTTTTTTTCAGGCGCTTATGAATTTTTTCCAAGTTTTTTCCGCCGCGCCCCTCCGCTGCGGCCCGCGTTCCGCAAACTGTCTCATTATGATACATTTTACAGGTGTTTCTTGAAGTTGCCGGCGATATGGCAGCCCTCCCGGAAGGTCACGAAGGCCTTATCATCCACATCCTTTACGATGCGCCGCAGGATGGCGGCCTCATATTTCGAGAGCACCGCGTAAATGACTTCCGTGTCGGTTCCCGTGTAGCCGCCTGTGGCCCTCCAGAGGGTGGCGCTCCTGTTCAGCTCGGAAATGATGCGCTTTCTGATCTCCTCCCCGTCCGTCTTTGTGAAGATCAGCGCCTCCACGTTGATGCTCTGGGTATGGACCCGATCCACCATCATGGAAGAAAACACCGCGTAGATGATGCAGTAAATGGCCACCGACACGTCGAACAGCAGGATACAGATCACATAGATGACGGCGTTGATCAGAAGGTTCAGCTTCCCTACGCTGAACTCATGGCTCTTTTTGGCAAAATACATCCCCAGGATGTCCGTTCCCCCGGTGCTTCCTCCCGCGCGCAGGCAGAGCCCCGTCCCGGTGCCGCAGGCGATGCCGCCGATCACCGCGCAGGTGAGCTGTTCGTTGATGATGGGCGCCTTCGGTATGGGAATCAGGTCGATGAGAACAGATATCAGCACCACGCCGAGCCCCGTTTTGATGAGAAACCGCTTTCCGATGCTCCGCACCGCCAGGATAAATAAAAACAGGTTGAGCAGCAGATAGAGCGCCGCGCTGATGCTCACCCCTCCCAGGCTGATATGGAGCCTGTCCGTCAGGACTGCCTGGGCGATCTGGCTGATTCCCATGACGCCGTTGGCATAAAAGCCCATGGGCGACACAAAGAGATTCAGCCCCAGCGCGTAGACGCAGGCCCCCGCCGCGCACAGAAGATAGCCCGTCCACTGGCCTCCCCGGCCATAAGCCTTTGCCTTTTTCATAAGCGACCTCCGTTTTTTCTCTATTTTATCAAAAATCCGCGGATTTATAACGGAAGCATCCGCCCGATCCCCTTCTCAAGGGCGAGGGAAAGGATCCTGGCGCCGCAGGCCACGTCGTTGAGGCCGATGCCCTCGGTGAAGGTGATGATCCGCTCATCATGGCGCTCCCGCCCTTTGGCGCGGCCCGTCACCAGATCAGAAAGCTCCGGCGGCGCCTGCCCGATCGTCCGATAATGTCCGTTGCTCTTGCAGAGCTCAAACATGGGGACGTCGTCGATAAAGACCCTGTCGAAGGCCTTCACCGCGTCATCGTAAAAATGAGACTCCGTATTGACGGGGACAGCCGTGAGCCCCGGCTTCAGCCAGTGGGCGTGAACCAGCTTGAACTCGTCTCCGTGGGTCACGGGAGAGCTGCCCAGGAACACGTCGGCCTCCCGCATGACCGTCTCCGGGTCGTCGCAGGCCTCGATTAAGACGCCGGGAAATTTTTCTCTCATTTCCTCCACGTAGCGGTCCACCGTCACCCTTCTGGGGGCCCAGGCAAGGACATGTCCGATGGCGGGACATTCGCAGAGGGCGGCTTCAAGATTGGTTCGTCCCTCCACGCCGCAGCCGTAAACCCCCGCCGTGCGGCTGTCTTTATTGGCCAGATACCGCAGGGCCAGTCCGCTGACCGCCGCCGTCCGCATGGCGGTCACGTAGGAGGCGTCCATCACGCAGAGGGGCGCGCCCGTTTCCAGGTCGTTCATAATGATGAAGCCCGTAAACCTGGGAAGGCCCTTATCCCGGTTCGTGGCGCAGCCGGAAAGCCATTTGATTCCGGCCGCTCCGGTCCGCTCCACCGCGCAGCCCATGCCCAGCATAAAAAGCTCGTCCCGGGGCTGCACCGTGATCTTGGGCGGCATGGTGACGGCGCCGTTTCCCTTGTCGCGATGAGCCTCCTCCATTAAATCAATATAGTCCTTCATCGTGAGCCCGACGGATTTTACATCCTCGCGGGTCAGATAAAGGACCTCTTTTCCAATTTCCATATCTGCCTCCCCCTCCGGCGTTCAGAGCACGGTTTTTCTGCTCCTATTATACCCCGCCGGGCGGGGGAGACGCAACATTTTCTCTGTAAAATCTGCCGCAAGGCCGAAGCGGCCCGTAAAAGCCCCGCGGCCTTAAGCCGCGTAATTGGCCCCGGAGCCGCCCCGCTTACAGGCCGCCTCAAATTCCTTAAGCTTTTCTTTTGCCTCGGGGCTCAAAGCCCTCGGCACGTCGATTTGCACCACGGCGTATAGATCGCCCCGGGCGGAAGGGTTCTCCCTGGGACCTGCGCCCTTTCCCTTCAGCCTGATCTTCGCGCCGGACTGGGTGCCCTCCCGGATTTTGCACAAAACGGCGCCGTCAATGGTCTGCACCCGCGCCTCGCCGCCGAGCACCGCCGTGGCAAAGGGGATGCGGACGGTGGTGTAGACGTCCCTTCCCTCTCTGCGAAAGCCCGGCTTTTCCTGCACGTGGACCTTGAGGAGAAGATCGCCCGCTCCGCCGCTTCCGGCCCTGCCTTTGCCCTTAAGACGGATGGTTTTCCCGTCGTCGATGCCCGCCGGGATCTGAATCTCGTAAGAGACGGTCCTTCCGGTTTCCGGATCCCTGAGACGGACAGTCTTTTTTCCGCCGAGGGCCGCCTCCTCAAAGGTCACGTCCACATCGGCGTTCAGATCATAGCCGTAACGCACGTCCCCGCCCGAAAAGCCGTCCCCGGAATAAGCGCCGAAATCCCCGCCGGAGAAACCGCCGAAGGAGCCGGCTCCATGGCGATGAAAGCCGCCCTTCCCGTGAAAGGCCTTTCCGAACAGGTCTCCGAAAAGGTCGTCCATATCCACATCTCCGCCCTCGAAATGAAAGCTGTGAAAGCCGCCGTCAGCGCCCCCGTAAGGGCCTCCGGCGCCCGCGCCCTCCTCAAAGGCCGCAGGGCCGTACTGATCGTACAGCTTTCTCTTTTTCTCGTCGCTTAGGACGGAGTAGGCCTCGGTGGCCTCTTTGAATTTTTCCTCCGCCGCAGCGTTCCCGGCGTTGGTATCGGGATGGTATTTTTTCGCTAATCTTCTATATGCCTTTTTAATGGCCGCGTCGTCGGCGTCCCGGCTTACGCCCAGAATCTCATAGTAATCTCTTTTAGCCGCCATACTGTCACCCTCTCTTTATTGTTCTATGTGTACTATAACACATATTATGGGCGCAGTCAAGGAAACGGCCGCAATATCTATGAAATTTCTGTGAAATTTCAGCCCTTAAGGCCTCTGGACTGGCGCTCCATATCCTCCACGACGATGTCGTAGATCTCGCCCAGGGAGGCGCAGTATTTCAGAACGTCCCAGGGCTCGTTGGTGTGGAAGTGGATCTTGATGAGATCCTCGTCGCCCACGGCGAGAAGGCAGTCGCCCTTAAAATTCTCCGTGAAGTAATCGTTGATGGCGTCCTCGTCCAGATCCTCGCCCTCAATAAGAAGCTGTGTGTCATACCGGTATTCCAGCATCGTGATTCTCCTTTCCGGATATTGGGATATCCAGATTTATTGTAGCACAATCCGCCGATTGTACAAGCAGAAAAGCCTGAATTTGGGGGCCTTATCCGCCCTGCACCGTGTAGCGGGCCGCGATCTCCCCGGGAATCATGCTGTTCAAAATCCGCTCCGCCCGCTTCGCGGCCTCCCGGACGCCGCCCTCTGCCCATACCGTCACCGCCTTCGGCTCCTCATACTGATAAAGCTCCGGCCAAAGGCTCTCAGGCACCAGCACAAAGGCCTCCTCCCCGGCACCGCCCGTACCGGCGACCCCCACCACCTGGAACAGAAGCCCCTCGATCTCAAGGGTCTGCCCCAGCGGCTCTCCGCTTCCGAAAAGCCGGGCGGCGGCCCTGTCGCTTACCACCGCCGCGCGGGCGCCGGAGGCAATATCCTCTTCTGTGATTCCCCGGCCCTTCGCCAGCGTAAGGCCCGCGGCCTCCAGAAAGCCGCTCCCCACGCCGTAAACGCCGCCGGACAGGCTCTCCATGCCGTAATAAACCTGACTTCCCTCCCGTCTCATGTAAAAGGCCGCCGCAAAGACGCCCTCCTCCTTTTCAATCTCGCCTATAAGCCTGTCGGCAAGACCTGTCAGGGCGTAGGGAGCAGGCGTCACAGAGTAGTCGCACCGCGCGCCGCCCTCGGAGAGGGCCAGAACGGCACTGTCCTCCGAAAAGAAGGAGGCCCCTGTTCCTTCGTCCTCTTTCTCCTTTTCCTCCGGCCCTTTTCCCAGCCTGTACGAGACAAAGCCCACGGCGGAAAGGACAAGGAGGCATACCGCCGCCAAAAGGATCCGCTTCTTTTTCTTATCCATCCTCTCCCCCGCTTTCTTCCTCCGGACCGATTTCCATCTCTTCGCCATAGACCGCTTCCGTATATGCGCCCTCTTTTACGCCCTCGCCCGAGGGATCGGCCAGGTAATCCTCCCGGGAGACGCCGGAGACCACCTCGAGATAATCGCCCAGGATACTTCTTCCCGTCTCGATTTTTCGCAGCACCAGGCTTCCGTCCTCCGCGCGCGCATACACATGGGGAAGGCCGTTTTCATAAAAGATCCAGTCCGCCGGAAGCACCAGCCGTTCCTCTCCTGCTCCCGCAGCCGGAAGCTGCACCTCGCGGATCTCCTCCGGCCTGTAGGCCGCTCCCTCCTCAATGGAGGCTGAAAAGGCGTAAACGCTCAGATTGGGGTTTTCCGGGGCCGCCGCGCCCTCAATGGGCTCGCGGCCGATATAGCTTACGGAGGCCGCAATGGAGGACTCCTTTCCTTCAATGGTAACAGGAATGGAAACCTGGTCGCCCACGGAAAGCTCCGACGCCAGGATCTCGTTTAACTGCCCCTCCACCCGGCGGCCCGACGCCACAGCGCAGACCAGCATGGGCTGTCCGTATTGGACGGCCTCGGCAGGGCTTCTGGATTCCTGAACCTGGCACGGCTCCTTCGCGTATACGGTGCAGCCGTCGATCTCGTCCCTCAGATCCGCCGCCGCCTTCTCGTTCCGCTTAATGGCAAGCTCCAGATTCTCGTATTCCATAGCCCGCTCCGAGATCATGCGGGCAAGCTCCTCCTTCGTGTAGCCCTGGGGCTCCTCCTCAAGGCCCGTCAGAGCGTCCTCCAGCATCCCGTCGTCAAAGCTCCCCTCAAAATCCGGGACGCCCGGTTCCTCCGCCGCAGGCGTGCTCTCCTCCGGCGCAGGCGTGCTCTCCTCCGCCGCAGGCGTGCTCTCCTCCGCCACGGGCGTGCTTTCTTCCGGCGCGGGCGTGCTTTCTTCCGGCGCGGGCGTACTCTCCTCTGCCGCAGGCGTGCTCTCCTCAAGCTCCCCCTTTACCGCTTCCTCGTAGGCCTTCCCGTCAAATTCCCAGGTAAAGATCAGCCCGCCCTCTTCATCCACCACATGGAAACGGGCGTGCCGTTCCAGGCGGATCAGCTTTGCCAGCACCGGGGCCGTCACCGTTCCGCCCTTCTTCAGATCATAAATATAGGGATTCTCCTCCGAACCGTCGCCGTCCCGGGGGACGCTTTCCTCATCGATCTGTTCTTCAATCGCAGGCTGCTCCGTTCCGGGCGAATCATCCGGCCGGGAGCCTGTTTCGTCCTCCGGCGGATTATTCGGCTGAGAGCCCGTCTCATCCTCCGGCGGATCATTCGGCTGAGAGCCCGACTCACCCTCCGGCGCGTTCTCCTCCACGATATAGATCAGTCCGCCTGCCACAGGGACGCTTCCCGCCGCCTTCATGGACAAAAGCCCGTCCTTCCCGGCAGAGGGGGATGCCCCGCCCTGTCCGGCCGACGGAAGCTCTCCCTTTAACTCTTCTATGTAGGCGCCCAGACGTCCCAGATAGGTCCGCTGGTTTTCCAGGGTAAGCTCCGTGCCCTCAAGCTCCCGCAGAAGGCCGGAGGTATCGTACTGAAAGAGGGGCTGGCCCGCCTCCACGCTCTGGCCCGCCTCCACATAAAGCTCCGACACGGGCCTTTCAGAGGAGGCGTAATAAATGCTGCTGCTCCCGGAGGCCACCGTGACCGGCACCGAAACGCTCCCGGTCCAGCCCTTAAGGCACAGGCCCTCCACAGAATAGACCGGCACCAAAGCAGCCTTGGTTCCCGCGGCCCTGCGGATCAGGACGCCGGAAAAAAGTCCGGTTCCCGCCAGGAGCAAAGCGGCAAGGGCCGCCGCCAGGATCTTCTTTTTCTTCATCCGCCCACCTCCTGCTCTCCGAAGGACGCCTTCTGGCCCTCCTTCAGGGAATCCATGGGCCAGGCCAGGTAATCGGTCATGGAAAGGCCGGTCTCAACCACGTAGGCGCTCTTTCTGTCGTTATAGGCTCCCAGGGAAACGGACCGCTTTTCCAGCGTCCCGCCGTCCCCCGCGGCCCACACCCAGGGATCTCCATCCACGTCCAGAATATAGCCCTGGGGAAGGACGATCTGCTCTTCGCCCTCCGTCTCCTCCTCTTCGGGAACCTCCACATACACGTGCTGACCGGCGAAAAAGCCCTCCGCCTCCTCAAGAACGCAGTGGATCTCATAGGAGGAGGGCCTCATGGCCCCGCCGTCCGTCACATTCTTCCCGGGCGAGCCGGATTCGGTGCGGCTGACGGCCGCCGTAAGAGAGGTTTCCCCGTTCCGGTCAGAAACATTCACCTCCATGCCCGCATGGAATTCCTCGAGCTCCTCCTCGCTGACAAAAAAGGAAAGCTCGTATGTGCCTTCGGAGACGATGGTGATGGAGCGGCCGTCCTCGCTGACCGCCGTGACAATCCCGGCGCAGGGAGAGGATACCATGGTCTCCCCCAGCATTTCCGTGATGCGCAAAAGCTCCCTCTCCCTCTGTTCCAGATCGTACTCCGCCTGGCGCAGCTGCCCCTCCATATCAAGGATCTGAAGGTCATAGCTTCCCTTCTCGTGCTCCGGCGCGTCCTTTTTCGACTGGCGCAGGGAGGAAAGCCGGCCCTTCAGCTGACTTAAGGTAAGCTTCGCCTGCTCAATGTCGAGAGCCGCCTGCTGCGCGTCCAGCTCCAGGCCTGAATTATCGTAGGAGGCCAGGGCGGCGCCCGCCTCCACCCGGGAGCCCGCCTCCACCAGAAGGCCGTTTATCTGCCGTCCCTCGTCAAGGCGGACCTCCACGGCCTCCTGGGGCATCAGAACGCCCAGGAACCTTGTTCTGGCCGCCATCTCCTCCGCGTAGCCGGTGAGCCCCGCCACGGACTGCACCGGGATTTCCCTTTCCGTTTTTTCTCTCGGTATGGCCGGAGTCCCGAAATAAATCCCAAGGCCGGCCGCCGCCAGGAACAAAAGGACCGCTCCGAAAATCACCCATTTTTTCTTTTTCATGCCGCTCCCCCCTCTTCATAGGTCTGAAAATAGAACCAAAGTCCCAGCGCCAGGACCACGCCCCAGTAAAGGAGCCGCCCCGCCGTCAGGCGGAACATATCCGCGCCGGTCATCATGGGGAGCAGGGAAAGGTACGTCTCCCCCGTAAGCCCCATCAGGTACAGAAACGCCGGAAGCTCCAGAAGCAGGGCTCCCAGAAGGATCGTGTGGATCATGCTGCCGCAGCGTCTGGAAAGCCACAGAATCAGCCCCATGGCCGCCAGCATCCCCACATAGCGGGCGGCTCCCACCAGAACCAGGTAGGCCCAGAGGGGGACGTTGAAGGGCACGTCGGCAAGCTCTGAAAGGCTCTTTAAATGCGCCGTGAGCCCGTGGACTCCGTAAGCCTTGAATACCGCCAGATACCTGGGAAGATAGGCGATCAGGTACGCCGCCGTTCCATAGATCAGGCAGGAAAGGTATTTGCGAAGGCACACGCTCCCGCCGCCCCGGATATAAGACTTCTGAAGCATTTCCACCTTTGTGTCCTTTTCAATGGAGAACACCGCCGCAAGGCCCAGAAGCAGGAAGAAGGAAAGCTTGGCCACGTTGGTCACGTCCTCCCGCCGCCCGTAAATATCGAAAAGGTTCTGCCAGCCCGTCTGGTAGAATACCTCCGCCTCGTTTCCCGCCCGGTTCTGATTCAACACATACTCATACTGGGAAAGAGCCATCTGAAATCCGGATCTGGCGTCGCTTAGCATGGAGTTTTCCATGCGGACGGCCTCAAACTGGGCGTAGGACGCCTCGCCGGCGTCGAAGGCGTCGGAGATGCGCTCAAGCTCCCGCTCCTTTTCCTCGAACCAGTCATATTCCTCCTGGTAGACTGCCGCCGCCTCCTCCAGGGGAAGGCCTTCGGCCTTGATTACATAGGAATAATAATACTGGTCGTAAGGGTTCCCGTAAAACGGGATCTCCCGATAGCTGTTCCACTGGAGCAGGGCGAACAGCAATAGAAGAAGCCACGCCCGCTCCATGACAAAGATCTTATAAAGCTCCTTTGCAAAAAGGCCTACGCGCACCGCGCGTCCCTTGCCCCTCCGCCGCCTCAGGATCCTTTTTACGGCCGTCACCAGCCGGTTTTCCGCGCCCAGGGCGGAGGATTCCCTCACAAACCTTCGCAGGGCAAAAAACGACGAAAGCCCGAACACCAGAAGCCCCAGCCCCGCGCACACCGGCACCACGTTCACCGGCCAGCCGAAAAGGTTCATGTTGAGATAATCCGCGAAAAACCAGGACGTATCCGCCAGACACACCAGGTTCAGGATCTTCAGGGGGCTTAAATACGAATGAAGGCTGATGGAAAGATACAGCACAAACTGCACCAGGAACACGGCTCCCATGGCAAGACAGGCGCTGACCGCGTTTTTAAACATCGTGCACAGGAAAAACACCAGCGCGCCCCATACCAGGGCCGCCGCCGTCTTGACGGCGAGAAAGCCCGCCAGATACTGGCCCACTGTGATTTCATAGGGCGAGGTGAGGAAGCCGTCCACGCTCTGGAGCTGCCTGGAAAGGTCTCCCAGCCCCAAAGCCGCCTGCGCCACCAGGTAATCGGTCAGATAAAAGATCACCGTCGCCGCCGCCGTGGAAAGAAGGAGCACCAGAAGCTTTGCCGTTATGGTCTCCAGATACCCCTTTTTTGTGGGCTTTATGAGAAGGAGCGTCCCCTCGCCGCGCTCCCCGATCACCATGGAAAGGCCCAGAATCACAATAAAGCAAAGAAGCAGAACGTCCGTGACCCGCGAACGGGTGGCAAGGACGACGCCCCCGGAATCCTCCGCCGGAAGGACGTTCCCTTTTAAATGCTCATAGACCGGCGGCGTCTTTTCAATGTTTCTGTAGGCGAAGGTACCCGGCTTTCCGAACAGGGAGGAGGAGGTCATAATCCGCGCCTCTTCCCCGATCCCGTCCAGATATTCCCCGTAATGGGCCGCGGCCGACACCTGCTCCAGAACGTCCTCCAGAAGCCACTGCTCCATGCGGAAGTTATCCAGGTACAGAAGGTATCCGGCGTCAATATCCAGATCGGGATAGGCCTCCATCAGCTCCCTGTTGGAGTTTAAAAACCCCGCCTTCTCCTCCTCGTTCCAGGTATCCTGACCGTCGGCCCACTGCCGCCAGACATCCACCGCCTCCAAAAGACGGATCCGCCCGGAAAGGAACTCCTCGGCCTCAAGGGCCGTCATCCCTTCAAGGCTTCCGTAAACCCTTCCGACATCCTCCCTTGTATAGCCGTAGCCGACACTCTTCCCACTCTCCCGGTACACCATCAGCCCGTTGAACACAAAGAGGGCCAGCAGGAGGAAGGGGACGATCCGCCTGGAAAAGAGCTTTTTCATTTCATAACCGATCAGCCCTGCCAAGACGCCACCCCCTTATTCCTTAAAGTAAGAAAGATATACATCCTCCAGGCCGGGGCGCATGGCCTCCGCCTCGAAGCCCTGCGGCTCCTGTTCCGAGATCACCCGTACAAAGAGGGTATCCCCCTCACGGGAAACGTTTCCGGTAAGAAAGCCCTTCTCCTCGGTAAGCTCCGCAAGCCGCTCCTCCGGGATCTTAAGCTCCCACACCTTCCCGGCGAGGGAGGCGGTGAGCTCCTCCCTGGTGGAATCGGCGATCAGCTCTCCCTCCCGGATCAGAAGGATCCGGTTGGCCACCGATTCCACGTCGGTCACCACGTGGGTGGCGATGATTACGATCTTTCCGGCCGCGATCTCTGAAATCAGGCTGCGGATGGCGATCCGCTGCTTGGGATCGAGGCCAGCCGTAGGCTCGTCCAGCACCAGTATCTTCGGCTCGTCCAGCACCGCCTGGGCGATTAAGAGCCTCTGCTTCATGCCTCCGGAAAAGGAGCGGATCTTATCGCCCGCCACATCCAGAAGCCCCACCTGCTCCAGCACCTTCGGAATCCGTTCCCTTGCCCTGGACTTTTTCATGTCGCGCAGGGCCGCGATATAGGAAAGGAAGCCCGCCGCCGTAAAGTTGGGATAGAGAGCCTGCTGCTGGGGCATATAGCCTAAAATTCCCCGGAAGCGGCGGCCCATTTTTACAATATCCTCCCCGTCGCATAAAATCTGTCCGGAGGTGGCCCTCAGGTTTCCGGTGAGAATGTTCATAAACGTGCTTTTTCCGGCGCCGTTGGGCCCCAGAAAGCCGTAGACCCCCTCGGTAAGGAAGGCGTCGATTCCCTTTAAGGCCTGTTTTTTTCCGTAATTTTTTACCAGAGCCTTGACCTCAAGCTTCATGGCAGACCTCCTCTCTTTTTATGACGCAGTCAGTATTCCAGCCTTGTCCAGTTATCCTTTCCCGCCGTAAAATCCTCGATGGACATTGTGGCGAGATAACTATTCGGATCATTCAAAAATTCCACGATCACCTGTCCATTTTTTACTGTCAGGAAATTATGGATGGGATAATACTTTTCTTCCAGAAGCTGTTTACAGGTTCCATCCTCCTGATAAAGATAGGTTTTCCGATAATCTTTCTCGGAGTTAATAATGCTGAAAGCCTTCATTTCCTCTCCCCAGGCAAAGTCCGGCCAATCCGCCCCTATTTCCCCTTTGTATTCCCAGATTTCTCTCTGCTCACCGGTCTCCAGATCCAGTTCCATGATCCGATAGCCTTCCGAACCGCTTATTTCAGTCATATACATCAAAAACTTTTCTTTCAGATATCCGGCCAAAAAACCGGACTCATTTCCCAGAAGTTCCATTTTTTCCCCGATATCCAAATCTATGGAGCTTACCGTATAACCCTTTTCTCGATTCAATTCCAAATATATCAGCTGGTTTTTGTATTTTCCATATATCAGATAACCTGAATTGATTATTTCAGGGCAAAGGATCTCCTCTTTTTTTTCTTCAAAACGATAACGACAAATTGTTTCTGTATAATATTCCTGCCTTCCGGTGTCCTCATTATTAACATTCCTGGTTCTCACATAAATGCAAGAATTGTCATAAAACAAACAGTTGCCACCAGCGCCAAACTCGACTGTACCGATCTTTTTCTCGTTCTGTCCGTCCAGATCGGCGCTGTAAAAATTTGTTCCATCTTCATTGTTCACTGTATAATACCATTTGTCCCCGATTTTTCCCAGATTAGACACTTTACTAAATCGCACAGACATGCAGTCATCCGTATCATGAAGACAGTTTGCTTTGGCGCAGAGGGGCATATAGGTCTTGGTATCATATTCGTAATAAACTGAATTTCCCAGCATATCATAAACCAGGCCTTCTTCAAGATAAAGGCAGCTACTTATACGATACGCGCCTTCCTGATCCAAAACCCTCGCTTCCTTTCCGCAGGCGGATAAGGAAAGAATCAGGCACAATAACACCAATACCGCTTTCTTCTTCACTGCTTCACTCCCCCTCTCCGGGTCAGTATTCCAGCCGCTTCCAGTTATCCTTTCCCGCCGTGAAATCCTCGATGGACATTGTGGCGAGATAATCATTCATCCCATAAAAGAATCTCACAATCACCTGCCCATTTTTCACCGCCAGGAAATTATAGTAGGGATCATACTTTTCTTCCCTAATCAGCTTACAGGTTCCATCCTTCTGATAAAGATAAGTTGCCCGATAATCATCCTCTGATCTGGGGATGCAGAACGCCTTCATCTCTTCTCCCCAGGCAAAAAGCGGATAGACATCCCCTGCTTCTCCTTTGTGTTCCCAAATTTCCTTCTGCTCTCCGGTCTCCAGATCCAGCTCCATGATCCGATAGCCTTCTGTATCGTCCATCCTGGACATATAGACTACAACATTTTCACTCAGGATTCCGGTACTAAAGCCTGAATCTTTTCCACACAGCGTTTTTTCTTCTCCGGTTTGCAGATTCAATGATTTCAAAACACCTCCATCGTGTCTTGCTTCCACATAGATCAGCTGATTTTGATGTCTTCCATAAATCAAGTACGACTCATTAAACAATTCCGGACAGAGAATTTCTTCTTTATTGGTGTCAAAATCATAGCGGCAGATGGTGTTCATGTGATCCTTTGATATCCTTGAGTATTCGTCAATTTCATAAAACGTGGATTTCGACATCTCATAAATACAGGAATTATCATAATAAACACAGGGATTAACATTATACGTATAATCGTCATCACTATAATCTTCGACCATAACGATCTTTTTCTCGTTCTGGCCGTCCAGATCTGCTCTGTAAAAGCTTCTTCCCTCTGCCTCATTCTTTAAGTAATACCATGTATCCCCGATCTTTCCCAGCCCGGTTACCTCGCTGAAGCGAACGGCCATGCAGTCGTCCGTATTGTGAAGGCAGTTGGCCCTGGCGCAAAGGGGCATATAGGTTCCCGTTTCGTATTCGTAGTACACCGTGTTTCCAAGCATAAGACTGATGACCAGACCGTCTTCTAAATAGAGACAATCTCCTA
>CALWAW010000056.1 GCA_944375845.1 uncultured Lachnospiraceae bacterium | reverse complement strand
GTTAAAGAAGATCCGCGTGGAGAGCAGCGGCGACAGCGACGTGCTGCCCGGCTCTTCCATGGAGGTCCTGGACTTCGACGAGATGAACGAGGCCCTTGAGGCAGAGGGCAAGAAGCCGGCGGAGGGCAAGCAGATCCTTCTGGGAATCACCAAGGCGTCTCTTGCTACAAACTCCTTCCTGTCTGCGGCTTCCTTCCAGGAGACCACCAAGGTGCTCACCGAGGCGGCCATCAACGGCAAGGTGGATCCCCTTGTGGGCCTTAAGGAGAACGTGCTGATCGGAAAGCTGATTCCTGCCGGAACCGGCATGAAGCGCTACCGTTCCGTGAAGCTGAACACCGATCTCCATGACGATGACGATCTTCTGCTTTCCGACGATTTTGACGAGGAGTTTCTGACCGGCGGCCCTGCGTCCGGCGAGGAGGAGGCGGCTGAGGCCGTTTCCGATGAGACGCCCGCTGAAAATGAGCCGGAGACCGAGGATACGACAGAAGAATAAAGCAGCTTTTGGAGAGGGCGGAAAGCCCTCTCCTTTTATTGTCATTTTTTCTCAGGTGTGATATGATTAGCTCAGCAGTAAATATCATTTCAGAGGAGGGTTTTTACTTATGGATTTGGGATTAAAGGGAAAGACAGCCGTTGTTCTGGGCGGCAGCAAGGGGATCGGCTACGCCATTGTGGAAGCGTTCCTGAAGGAGGGGGCAAGGGTCGCCTTCTGCGCCAGAAAAGAAGCGGAGCTTAAAAAGGCGGCCGAGGAATTCTCCGCCCTCGGCGAGGTCTACTGGGAGGTCGTCGATGTGAGCCAGGAAAAGCAGGTCTATGATTTCGCGGCCCATGTGGCGGAAAAGTTCGGGACCATCGACGCCTGGGTAAACAACGTGGGGATCACGGTATTCAAAGAGGGCGACGAGTTCACCGACGCCGACATCGAGCTGATCACCGGCGTTACCTTCAAGTCGGCGGTGTTCGGCGGCCAGGCGGCCTTCCGCTACATGAAGGACCACGGCGGCGCCATCGTCAACATCAGCTCCCTTGCGGCCCGCTGCCCTACGGCGGGAAGAAGCACCCTCTACGGCCCCATGAAGGCAGCCATCGTCAACCTGACCCAGACGCTGGCGGGCGAGTACGCGGCCTACGGCGTCAGAGTCTGCTGCGTGATGCCCGGATTTACGGCGACTCCCGCGGTAAAGGCCACGATCCCTCCGGAAGAGCTGGCCTACAACGCGGCGGGCACGCTCTTAAACCGGGTGGCGGAGCCTTCCGAGATCGCGGCTCCCGTGGTGTTCCTCTGCGGAAAGGGCGCTTCCTATATGACCGGCACCACCATCGAGGTATCCGGCGGCAGGAGCGTGACCCTGAACCCCACCTACTCCTGGGACGAGAAGGCAAAGAGGGAGCAGGCATAGGACAGGGCAGAAGGGGTCTTACGGTATGAAAAAAGCAAGTATGGAGGAGCAGCTGGCAAAGGGCAGGATCCTGCCGCTGCTTCTGAAGCTGGCGGTGCCCAGCACCATCGCCCAGATTGTGAACGCCCTCTACAGCATGGTGGACAGGATTTATCTGGGCCGTATGGAGGGCATCGGCACCATCGCCCTCACCGGCCTGGGCCTGACCATGCCCATCATCCTGATTATCACGGCCTTCAGCTATCTGATCGGCCGCGGCGGCGGCCCGCTGCTCTCCATCAAGCTGGGAGAGAAGGACTATGAGACGGCGGCCAGGCTTCAGGGGAATTCCCTGGCGCTCCTTCTTGCGCTGGGCGTTCTTCTGACGGTGGTCTTTTATGTATTCTGCGACCCGATCCTTCTGCTGTTCGGAGCCAGCGAGGAGGCCCTTCCCTACGCATCGGACTATCTGAAAATCTACGTGCTGGGTACGGTGCCCGTGATGATCAGCATGGGGATGAATTCCTTTTTGAACGCCCAGGGCTACACCACCCTGGGTACGGTGACGGTGGTGATCGGGGCGGTGCTGAACCTGATCCTGGATCCCATTTTCATTTACACCCTGGGCATGGGGATCGCCGGAGCGGCCATTGCCACCGTGATCTCCCAGACAGTGTCGGCGGTGTGGGTGCTGTACCTTCTTTTGTTCTCCAAACGGATCATGATCCGGGTACGCCTTAAGGACATGGCGGTGAGCTTAGCCAATACGAAGCGGATCTGCGCCCTGGGCGTTTCCAGCTTTGTGTTCCTGGCAAACGACAGCCTGGTGCAGATCCTCATCAACCTGCTGCTGCGCTACTGGAGCCCGGATATCGCCACCGGCGATATGTATATCGGCTGCATGACCATTGTGTACAGCATGTACCAGATCTTTTTCATGCCGCTTCAGGGCATTACCCAGGGCGCCCAGCCCATCGTGGGCTACTGCTTCGGCGCAGCCAATTACGGGCGTCTGAGGAAAACGGTCAATTACGCCAGGGTCTGCTCCATTTTCTGCGCTGCGGTGATGTGGGCGGTCTATATGATCTTCCCCAGCCAGGTGGCGGGGCTTTTCACAACGGATACGGCGCTCCTTTCCACCTGCGCGGGCTCCATCCGTCTCGCCTTCTGCTTTAACTTCGTATTGGGGATGCAGATGGTGAACCAGCACATGTTCATCGCCATGGGGAACGCGAAATATTCCCTGATCTTCGGGCTGATGCGCAAGATCTTCGTGCTGATTCCCCTGGTTCTGGTGTTCCCCTTCTTTATGGGGGCCATCGGCGTGTTCCTGGCGGAGCCGGTATCCAACATTATCACGGTGATCATCACCTATATCTGCTTTACCAGGTATCTGAACCGGCTGCAGGCCGGGCAGGCGGCTGCATAAAAAATCATAAAAACAGGGCGGGGCCCGTGAGACAAAAACTGTCTCACGGGCCCTTTTTGCATACTGTACAATCTGCACAAAAACATGGATATTATTTCATTGAAATGAAAAATATCACACAAGGGGTTGACGACCTATATTAGTTTTATTAGAATAATTATGGCAGTAATCGCAGTTTTCTTACAAATTTTTTGGTAAAAAAGCTGTGCTGCCCTTTGACGGAAACGGGCAGTCCGCCGGTTGGGGTGAAAACGATACGAAAAGCGAAGGAGGGGAGAAGGTAAAGGGGTTTTATAATTCCGGGGGACGTTTTGGCCTGAGATCCCGGCGCAAGGGCGCCGGATGAGCGAAAATTCAAAAGAGGTGAAAACAAGTCATGAAAAAAAAGTCTAAAAGCATTCACATTCTGATTGCCGCGGTTCTTTTCCTGGCCCTTAAGCTGATTCTGGACAGGTGCACGGGAATGGGCATTACGCCGGCCGGCGCGTCGACGCTGTCCCTGTTCATCGCGACGATCTATCTGTGGCTCACCTACGGCACCGGCTGGACCAGTATGCTGTCCATCAGCGCCCTGGCCTTCACGGGCATCATGCCGGCTTCGACCATTATGGGGAATTCATTCGGAAATTCCACAACCGTGATCTGTATCGGAACACTGATCCTCTGCGTCGCTTTGGAGGAGAACGGTGTGACGACCCTGATCTCCAACTGGTTCATCACCAGAAAGGTGGTCAGCAAGCGCCCCTACGTGTTCCTGTTCATGTTCCTTCTGGCAAACCTGGTAGTCTGTTATTTCATGGAGGCTACCGCCGTTATGATCATCTTCCTGGCCCTGGCCAAGGGCATCCTGGACAGCCTGGGCTACACCACGGAGGATAAGTTCGCGAAGGCCCTGTATCTGGGCGTTCTGTGGATCACCTGCGTGGGCAACGGCGCGACCCCCATCGGGCACCCCGTTCCCCTGCTGATGCTGAACTCCATGGCGGAGATGACGGGCGCTCCCGCGTCCTGGGTCAAATACATGCTGGTGGGTGTTCCCCTTTCCCTTGTGACCCTGGTGCTGACCCTTCTGGTGATCCGCTTCGTTCTGCGTCCCGACTGCTCCAAGTACGACGCCTATGACGTAGAGGAGCGCCGCAAGAACCTGCAGAAGCTGAGCAGGAAGGGCGTGGCCTCCGTTGTGGTTTACCTGGCGCTGATCGTTGTCTGGCTGCTGCCCGACTTCATCGGCTCCGTGCTGCCTCAGGTGGAGGCGGTTCTGGACCGGGTGGGCGCCTCCATCTTCTCGCTGCTGGCCGTGGCCATCGTCTGCGCCATCCGCGTTGACGGCGAGCCTGTGTTAAAGTACGAGACCGCTGTCAAGAAGATTTCCTGGCCGACGGTGTTCTTCATTGCCTGTATTTTCCTGTATGCCTCCGCCTTTAACATGGAGACCGGCGGCATCAACGTGTTCTTAAGGAATCTGGTATCCCCGATCACCAGTAGCCTGTCCGCCACAGTTCTGGCGGCCGTGTTCCTGTTCTTCGTGATCGTGGCCACCAACTTCTTCTCCAACGGCGTAATCGGCACCATCGGAATCTCCGTGGGCGTGCCCGCCCTTATGGCCATCGCGCCGGTGGGCTTCGTCACAGCCTACGGCGTGCTGGTTGCGATCCTGTGCAACATGGGCGTTGCGACTCCCGGCGGAAGCGGCTTCGTGGCCCTGGCCCAGAAGGACGGCTATATCACCGGCGGCGAGACCCTCAAGTTCAGTATGCTGGTCATCCTCCTGATGTATGTGGCCGTAATGCTGATCTTCTGGCCCATTGCCAACCTGCTGTTTTAAGTGCCGGCGGCGGCAGGGCTTCCTGCCGCCTGCCATGACAGAATCACAACGATAAGGAGGTAGTTTTCTATGGATGTAAGCGCGCTGTATGAAGAACGGCTTCAGCGTTTTGACGACGTGATGAGCCGCAAGATACCTGACCGCGTCCCGGTGATTCCCAACATGAACACCTGGATGTACCATTTTGCCGGCGTCAGCGTAAAAAAGGCTTTTCTGGAGGATCCCAACGAGATCTTCAACGCGGCCAAATACATGACGGACCGGATCCCCATGGACGCGCTCATGAGCACGTCCAACACCGTGCCCCTCAAGGTGGCTGAGAATATCGGCCCCGACGAGGGAATCTATACCTGCTCCGAGAACGGCGTGCAGATCAAGGGAAGCCACGGCCGTCTGATGGAGCCCCAGGAGTATAAGCTCATGGCGGAAAATCCCATGAAGTTTTTCGCCAATGTGCTGATCCCCAGAAAGTTCAACGCCTTCCGGAACGCCTCTCTGGAAAAGAAGGTGGATCTCATCAAGCAGGCCTATGCCGACAACATTTCCTTTATCCAGTATAACCGGACGGCCAATACCCGCATTGAGAAGGAGCTGGGCATGCCCCTGATCGTGCGCGCCACCAATTTCCTGGCGCCGGACATCGTGCTGGATTATCTGCGCGACTTTGTGGGAATCTCCCTGGACGTGCGCCGCAATCCCGACGAGATGTACGCGGCCTGCCTGTCCCTGTACGATTACGTGCTGGAGATGTTCGACGACACCGCGACGCCGCCTGACAGGAAGATCCTCTTCACGCCGCTCCATCTGCCCACATACCTGCGGCCGAAGGATTTCGAGAAGCTGTATCTGCCCTCCATGAAGAAATATCTGGAGGAGATGGCGGTCAAGCGGGGGTATTCCGTATACTTCTTTATGGAGAACAACTGGATGCCTTACCTGGATCTTTTGCAGGAGCTTCCGGAGAATACGAAGTTTCTGGGCCTGTTCGAGACGGAAAAGGTGGAGGAGCTGGTGGAGATCAAGAGCCGCCTGGGAAGCCGCTTCATCGTCATGGGCGGCATGCCTGTATCCCTGCTGCGGTTCGGCTCCAAAGAGGACGTCATCGAAACCTGCAAGAGGTGTCTGGATCAGCTGGCGCCCGGCGGCGGCTACATTTTCTCCACAGACAAGACCCTGATGACCTTCAACGACGGCACGCCTGAGAACGTCATTGCCGCCTGCGAATATGTTACGGAGCATGGGAAATATTGATCCCGGGAAAGGAGAGATGCGCGATGGCTGATTACGAATACGCAACCACGCTGGACGGCGATACCATGGAGGCCTTTGAGATCGCGGCCAGGCAGATCGCCGAGGAAAAAGGGATGGATCTGGAAAACGTAGAAAAAAGCATGAAAAAGCTGATCTACCTTTTCGTTACCAGGATCTAAAAGAATGCAAGAAGCCCCGCGGACGCGCAAAGCGCAGCCGCGGGGCTTTTAAAAGGGGAGGATAAGTATTTCTCTCTTCTTTGGTACTGGTTACAGTATACCCGCAGGGAGGGGATTTATACATCTTTTTCATGAAAACTTGTTCTTGACTGAAAAAGCGGCTATAATAGTCCCAGTGAGAGAGAGGGGAACGGGTTATGGCGAAGCTTCTGGACATGACGGAGGGGAGTCCTGCGAGGCTCCTTCTTCGTTTTTCTGTTCCGGCGGTGGTGGGAAACCTGGCGGAGCAGCTTTACCTTCTGGCGGACAAAGCCATTGTGGGGCGGTATGTGGGCGCCGGCGCCTTTTCGGCGGTGGGGGCCACAAACGCCCCGATCTTTGTGTTCATGTCCCTGTGCATCGGCACCCAGACCGGAATCGGGATCCTGGCCGCCCAGCACTACGGGGCAGGGGACAAAAAGGGCGTGGCGTCCGTTATCCGAAACGGGGCGTACGTGCTTCTGGCGGAGGCCCTTTTTATGACGCTTCTGGCCATGTTCCTCACGGAGCCCCTCCTTAAGCTTTTGGGAACGCCGCCCCAGCTTCTGGCGGACGCGGCCGTATATATGAAGATTTATCTGGCGGGCCTTATGTCCATTTCCCTCTGCTTCGGCGCCTTCAACGTGCTGCGGGCCCTGGGAAATTCCCGCGTGCCCATGGCGGTGATCGTGTTTTCAAGCCTTTTGAACGTAGGCCTTGACCTGTGGTTCGTGTTGGGCTTCCGGGCGGGAGTGGCGGGGGCGGCCCTCGCCACGGCGCTGTCCCAGACGGCCGCGGCGGCGGTGTGCCTGATCTATGCCTTTCGGACCGTGCCCTATTTCAAAGAAGCCTTCCGGACGGGAAGGCCCCAGAAGGATATGATCTTAAAGACCGTGGTGGTATCCCTTCCGGCGAGCGGGCAGAACGCCTTCACCTATATTTCCGGGAGCGTGCTGCAAAGGATCGTGAACGGCTTCGGAGTCACGGCCATCGGCGCCTTCACGGCCACCTCCCAGATGGAATCCCTGATCCGCCATATCTATCTGGGGCTGGGGTCGGCTGTGGCGGCTTACACCGGCCAGAACGTGGGGGCCGGGATTGAATGGCGGGTGAAAAAGGGCGCGGTGTCGGCGGCCGGGATCTCGGCGGCGGTCTCCTTCGCCCTTGCGGCGCTGTTTCTGGGGGCAGCGGGCCCCGTCATGTCCGTGTTCGTGGAGGAGCCTGAGATGGTGGCCCTTGCGGCGCGGGGGATGCGGATTCTGTCGCTGTTTCTGATTTTCATGGGACTGGCCCAGGTCTACCATCATTTCCTCAACGGAGCCGGGGACACGGTGTATCCTCTGGTGAACGGGGCTGTGGAGGCCGTGGTCAGAATGGCCCTTGCGGCGGTGCTCACAGGCTGGATATTCGGCGGCGGCCTGATGGGCGCAGGGGGGATCTGGGTCTCCACCGGCTTCGCGTGGGCGGTGTCGGCGGCCTCCGTCTACCTGCGTTACCGGAGGGGAAGATGGAGGGCGAAGTCCCTTGTGGACAGAAGATGAAAAAGGAGGCGTCGATATGGCTTATACCAGTTTTGCTGAGGTATACGACACATTTATGGACAATGTTCCCTACGGGGAATGGTGCGGCTATCTGACGGGGCTTCTGCGGGACTTCGGCGTTTCGGACGGGCTGGTGGCCGAGCTGGGCTGCGGCACCGGAACCATGACGGAGCTCCTTTCGGCCCGCGGCTACGATATGATCGGCGTCGACAGCTCGGAGGATATGCTCTCCATGGCCATGGAAAAGAGGGACCGGTCCGGTTCCGATATCCTGTATCTTTGCCAGGATATGCGGGAGCTTGAGCTTTACGGCACGGTGCGGGCCGTGGTGAGCGTCTGCGATTCCATGAACTACCTGACGGAATACAGGGACCTGGTGAAGGTCATGGGCCTTGCGAACAATTACCTGGATCCGGGCGGAGTGTTCATTTTCGATCTGAATACGGTTTATAAGTACAGGGAGCTTCTGGGAAACAGGACCTTTGCCGAGGACCGGGAGCACGAGAGCTTTATCTGGGAGAACACCTTTGACGAGGAGAGCAGGATCAACGAATACGGGCTCTCGATCTTTGTGGATTCGGGTCTGGCAGACGGGGACATCCCCCTGTATCACAAATATGAGGAGACCCATTACCAGCGGGCCTACTCCCTTGACGAGGTGGAGCGGGCGGCGCGGGAGGCCGGAATGAGGCTGGAGGCGGTTTACGCCGCCTTCACAAGAAAGGCTCCGGCGGCGGACAGCGAGCGGGTCTACGTGATCCTGCGGGAGCAGGGAAAGGAAAGAGGGTAACGGCGATGGAAAAGACATACGAGGGAGATCATATTATCAGGGCTTCGGCGGCGGACGCCAGAATCAGGGCCTTCGCGGCCACCACCCGGGACCTGGCAGAGGAGGCCAGGAGCCGCCACAACACAAGCCCGGTGGCCACGGCGGCCCTGGGAAGGCTCCTTACGGCGGGAGCGATGATGGGCTGCATGATGAAGGGCGACCGGGATGTGCTCACCTTGAATATCCGGGGGGACGGCCCCATCGGCGGCGTCACGGTGACGGCAGATTCCCACGGCGATGTGAAGGGCTGCGTGATCAATCCCGAGGTGCTTCTGCACGCCAACGCCCGGGGAAAGCTGGACGTGGCGGGGGCCGTGGGCCGGGGGACGCTGACGGTCATCCGGGACATCGGCCTTAAGGAGCCCTATTCCGGCCAGATCGATCTGGTGAGCGGCGAGATCGCCGAGGACCTCACGTATTATTACGCCGTTTCGGAGCAGATCCCCTCCAGTGTAGGGCTGGGGGTGTTAATGAACCGGGAAAATACCGTGCGCCAGGCGGGGGGCTTCATCATCCAGCTGATGCCCGAGGCTGACGACCGGCTGATCACGGCTCTGGAAAAACGTCTGGGCGAGGTGAAATCGGTGACGGAGCTTCTGGATCACGGCATGGGGCCGAAGGAGATCCTGGAGCAGCTTCTGGGCGGCTTCGGCCTGGAGATCCTGGACCGGCTCCCCGTGCGGTTTCACTGCGACTGCTCCAGGGAAAAGGTGGAAAAGGCCCTCATCAGCGTCGGAAGGGAAGAGCTTCTGGACATGATCCGTTCGGGAGAGCCGGCCGACGTCTGCTGTCATTTCTGCGGCGAACACTACCGGTTTCAGACAGAAGAGCTGAAGGAATTGGCGCGGCGCCTGGAAATTGATAAATAATCCACAAATATTGTATGGAAAAAGATACAAAAATTATCCAAAATGGCAAAAAAACAGTTTGCGGCATGATTTTATTATGCTATAATAAAGTAAGCAGGCATTAGGGCCTGTTATTCGGCGTATTTAACAATTTAACACAGGAGGGATTTGTAACATGGCAAAATGGGTGTATTTGTTCAGAGAAGGCAATGCGAACATGCGGAACCTTCTCGGCGGAAAGGGAGCCAACCTGGCCGAGATGACCAACCTTGGACTTCCGATCCCCCAGGGCTTTACCGTTACCACGGAAGCCTGCACAGACTACTACAACAACGGCAAAAAGATTTCCGAAGAAATCCAGGGTCAGATCTTTGACGCTCTGGCATGGCTGGAAACTGAAAACGGAAGAAAATTCGGCGACACTGAAAATCCGCTCCTGGTATCCGTTCGTTCCGGCGCGAGAGCTTCCATGCCCGGCATGATGGATACCATCCTGAACCTGGGCTTAAACGACGTATCCGTAGAGGGCTTCGCGAAAAAGACCGGGAACCCCAGGTTCGCGTATGATTCCTACAGAAGATTCATCCAGATGTTCTCCGACGTGGTTATGGAGGTTCCCAAGTCCTTCTTCGAGAAGATCATCGACGAGGTCAAGGAAGCGAAGGGCGTCCACTACGACACTGAGCTGACCGCAGACGACTTAAAGGAGCTGATCGCGCGGTTCAAGGAGGTTTACAGGAACGCCATGGGCGGCGAGGAATTCCCTCAGGATCCCAAGGTACAGCTGATGGAGGCCGTAAAGGCCGTGTTCCGTTCCTGGGACAACCCCCGCGCCATCGTTTACAGAAGAATGAATGATATCCCCGGCGACTGGGGCACGGCTGTCAACGTACAGACCATGGTATTCGGCAACATGGGCGATACCTCCGGTACAGGCGTTGCCTTCACCCGCAACCCCGCCACCGGCGCCAAGGGCATTTTCGGCGAGTACCTGATCAATGCCCAGGGCGAGGACGTTGTGGCCGGCGTCCGCACGCCTCAGCCCATCACGAAGCTGGCTGAGGACCTGCCTGAGTGCTACAAGGAATTCATGGCCATCGCCAATAAGCTGGAGGACCATTACCGCGATATGCAGGATATGGAGTTCACCATCCAGGAAGGCAAGCTTTACTTCTTACAGACCAGAAACGGAAAGAGAACGGCCAACGCCGCCATTCAGATCGCCTGCGACCTGGTGGACGAAGGAAAGATCACGCCCGAGGAGGCTGTGTGCAGGATCGAGGCCAAGTCCTTGGATCAGCTCCTTCATCCCACCTTTGACGCGGAGGCCCTTAAGTCCGGCGAGGTGATCGGAAGCGCTCTTCCTGCGTCTCCCGGAGCTGCTGCCGGTAAGGTTTACTTCTCCGCTGAGGACGCCAAGGCTGCCCATGAAAAGGGCGAGAGAGTAATCCTGGTCCGTCTGGAGACCTCCCCCGAGGATATCGAGGGTATGCACGCCGCCGAGGGTATTCTGACCGTTCGCGGCGGAATGACCTCCCACGCTGCCGTTGTGGCAAGGGGCATGGGCACCTGCTGCGTATCCGGCTGCGGCGAGATCAAGATCAGTGAAGAGGACAAGCGCTTCGAGCTGGGCGGCTACACCTTCACCGAGGGCGATTACATCTCTTTAGACGGAAGCACAGGCAAGATTTACAAGGGCGACATCAAGACTGTGGAAGCCTCCGTGGGCGGCAACTTCGGCCGTATCATGCGCTGGGCTGACCAGTTCCGCAAATTACAGGTGCGTACAAACGCCGATACTCCCGCCGACACGGCAAACGCCGTGAAGCTGGGCGCTGAAGGCATCGGCCTGTGCCGTACCGAGCACATGTTCTTCGATCCCGACAGGATTCCGAAGATCCGCAAGATGATTCTTTCCGATACCGTAGAGGCAAGGGAAAAAGCTCTCAATGAGCTGATTCCTTTCCAGAAAGAGGACTTCAAGGCCATGTACAAGGCTCTCAAGGGCCGTCCCATGACCGTCCGTTACCTGGATCCGCCTCTCCACGAGTTTGTTCCCACCGATCCTGAGGACATCAAGGCTCTGGCCGCTGACATGGGCCTGACCCCTGAGCAGGTACAGGCAAGGTGCGACGAGCTCCACGAGTTCAACCCCATGATGGGCCACCGCGGCTGCCGTCTGGCTGTCACCTATCCTGAGATCGCCAAGATGCAGACAAGGGCCATCATCGAGGCCGCCATCGAGGTGAAGGAGGAGCTGGGCTACGACATCGTTCCCGAGATCATGATCCCTCTGGTGGGCGAGAAGAAAGAGCTCAAGTACGTGAAGGATGTGGTCGTGGCTACGGCTGAGGAAGTCATGAAGGAAAAGGGCGAGTACATCAACTACCATATCGGTACGATGATCGAGATCCCCAGAGCCGCCCTCACTGCCGACAAGATCGCAGAGGAGGCTGAGTTCTTCTCCTTCGGTACCAACGACCTGACGCAGATGACCTTCGGCTTCTCCCGCGACGACGCCGGAAAGTTCCTGCCTTCTTACTATGAGAACAAGATCTACGAGTCCGATCCTTTTGCTAAGCTGGATCAGGAGGGCGTGGGCCAGCTTGTGGCCATGGCCGCAAAGAAGGGCCGCTCCACCAATCCGAACCTGAAGCTTGGTATCTGCGGCGAGCACGGCGGCGATCCCAGCTCCGTGGAATTCTGCCATAAGATCGGCCTGAACTATGTATCCTGCTCACCGTTCCGCGTACCCATCGCAAGGCTCGCGGCCGCGCAGGCAGCGATCCAGGAGGGCAAGAACTAAGCCCCGGGCGATCCTGTAGTGATGTTGAAAGCCCCCGTCTGCCGGGATGCTCCGGCAGGCGGGGGCTTTTTTCAAAAAACCTCTTAAGGAGAACGTTATGACTATAATGGAAAAGATCGTCACCGTGGCGGTCACAAACCTGCTGCTGCTCATCGTGTGCCTGCTCATCGCCTCCGGGAAGCTGGACAACGTGTTTACCATTGCGTACGGAAAAAGTCCGTTGCAGAAGTCGAAGATCAATTTCAAGGATTTCAGGCGCAGGGCTATCATCGTGATCGCCGCGATGGATATCTTTATCTCTCTTATGGTGTTCTTTCCGGGGCTTGCCCCGTAAAGGGCGCGGCGCTTCCCCTTACGATCAGCCTTCCGTCCACCAGGATCTTGGCGGGCGGGGAGCCGGGGTTTTTCAGCTTGTAGCGGAGCAGGCGCACGGCCTGGGCTCCCAGCTCCCGGCAGGAGATCTGCACCGAGGTGAGGGGCGGGGAGCATATTGAGCTGAAGGGAATATCGTCGATGCCCACGATGGAGCAGTCCTGCGGCAGGCGGAAGCCGTGGTCCTTCAGGGCGCGGCTGCACCCCAGGGCGATCATGTCGTTATCGGCCAGAAGCGCGGGCGGAAGGGAGGCGCCTGCCCCTAACAGGCGGCTCATTTCCTGGTAGGAGCCTGTCATGGAGGGGGTCAGGGAGTAGACGCATTTCCTTTCCCCGGAAAGGCAGTGCTTTTCCAGGGCCCTTCGGTAGCCCTCCATTCTGGCGCGGAAATTGCCTGTGTTCATGGAGCTGTGGAGATAGCCGATCTCTCTGTGGCCCAGGGAATAGAGATAGTCCACGGCTTTCTCCGCGATCTCTTCGTTGTTCATGGTCACGCAGTTTAAGGAATGGCCGGAGGCGGGGGTATCCACCAGGACCACCGGCACCGGAAGCCCCTCGAAGAAGGGGAGATCCGCAGAGTCCAGCTCTGTTCCCAGCACGATCAGCCCGTCCATGGGGGCGGCCGAGACCATGGCGTACACGGCTTCCTTATCCTCCGGGCCGAAGGAGGTTATGATGAGCTCGCAGCCCAGGCTCCGGCATTCCTCCTCAAGGGAGTCGATGATGGAGGAGACGAAATTCCCGTTTTCCTCAACCAGGATGGCAGAATTTTTGTATTTGAGAAAACGGATGCTGCGGGCGTTTGGCTGATCGGCCGAAGCATCCTGAAGGGGGGAAGACGCCTCCCTGATCTGATAGCCGTATTGCTTAAGGGCCTGGGCGGCCCGGACCCTGGTCTGGCTGCCCACGCCTTTTTTGTTGTTGAGCACAAAGGAAAGCGCGGCGGGGGAGATCCCCAGCTCCGCGGCGATATCCTTAAGCGGTTTTTTCCCTTTCATGATCCTCTCCGTCTTTCGATCAAATTCCTGTTTTTATTATAACACGGGACAGCGCTGAAGGCAACACTAAAATTTAGTGGCCAATGGGAAAAGTGCCTAAAACGCCGGGGCTGTAAAAAGAAAAACAATTAAAAATGACGGAGAAATCTTGACAAGCCCCTGATAAATTGCTACTATAAAATCAAATCGTATAACTGGTCACTAAAATTTAGCGGAGAGCTTGATCGGAGGTTTTAAGATGAAAAAAATTATCAACGCACCCGAAAATTATGTGGATGAAATGCTCGAGGGCATTTACACCGCCCATCCGGATCTGGTCACTTACGTGGGCGGCGACCTGCGCTGCCTGGTGACGGCCAACAAGAAGGAGGGCAAGGTGGGAATCGCCACCGGCGGCGGCTCCGGACACCTTCCCCTGTTCCTGGGCTACGTGGGCAAGGGAATGCTGGACGGCTGCTGCGTGGGCGACGTGTTCCAGTCCCCCAGCGCCGAGCAGATGCTGGCAGTGACAAAGGCCATTGATTCCGGCGCGGGCGTCCTTTATATTTATGGAAATTATAACGGCGACATCTTCAATTTCAATATGGCCGCTGAAATGGCCGAGTTCGAGGACGGCATCCGCGTGGAGACGGTCCTGGGCGCCGACGACGTGGCCTCCGGTCCCCGTCCCGCCGACGGCGAAAAGAGCATCCGCCGCGGTGTGGCAGGCATCTTCTTTGTGTATAAATGTGCCGGCGCGGCCGCCAACGCGATGATGAGCCTCGACGAGGTCAAGCGGATCGCGGAAAAGGCCAACAGCAATGTGCGCACCATGGGCGTGGCCCTGACTCCCTGCATCGTGCCCCGGGTGGGCCATCCCGGCTTTTCCATCGGCGACGATGAAATGGAGATCGGCATGGGCATCCACGGCGAGACCGGAATCCGCCGCGGCAAGATCGAGCCGGCAGACCAGATCGTCGATGAAATGCTTGAAAAGATTCTGGCCGATTTCGACGGGATCGACGGAAGCCGCGTAGCCGTTCTTGTAAACGGCCTGGGCGCCACCACCCTTGACGAGCAGTACATCGTCACAAGGCGGATCGACGCCGTATTAAAGAGCAGGAACATTACCGTTAAGAAATATTATGTGGGCGAGTACGCCACCGCCCTGGAGATGGCCGGTGTGTCCATTTCCATCCTGAAGCTGGACGACGAGCTTGAAAAGCTCCTGGCAGAGCCCGCACAGACTCCCTTCTTCCAGCAGGGCAGCGTATCCGACGACGGCACCGTAAAGATGGACGTCCATAAAGAGGCCGCGGCGGCGCAGAAGGCCGAGGCAAAGGACAAGGAGGACGTCAACGTTCTCGTGGGCCTGTTAAAGAAGATCAGCGAGATCATGGCGGAGCATAAGGATTACCTGATCGATCTGGACAGCGTGGTGGGCGACGGAGACCTGGGCCTTACCATGTCCGACGGCTTTGCGGCCGCCTACGAGGCGGTTCACGGGACGGGCGAGACCGATTCCGGAAAGGTGCTTTACAACGCCGGAAAGGCCATGTCCATCGCAGTGCCCTCCACCATGGGCACCCTGATGGCGTCGGGCCTTATGCAGGCGGGCAAGAGGCTCCGCGGCAATACTCAGCCCGGCCTGGCCGAGTTTGTGGAGCTGTTCGACGGCTACGCCGAGGGCGTCATGGGCCTGGGCAAGGCCAAGGTCGGCGATAAGACGTTCCTGGACGGCATGGTTCCCGCCGTCGAGGCCTTAAAGGCCGCGTCCGCCGCCGGAAAGAGCCTGAAGGAGGCCGCAGACGACGCGAAGGCCGCCGCTGAAAAGGGCTTTGAGAACACCACCACCATGATCGCCGTCCACGGACGCGCCGCCACCAGGGGCGAGGCCTCCAGGAGCCTTAAGGATCCCGGAGCTGCCGTGGCCATGCTGATTATGGATGCATTTGCGCAGGTTATGTGATATACTGAAGCTATACGAGGCAGAGGCGGCCCCAGGCCGCCTTCTGTCTTATCCGCAGAAGGCGGGGGTTCCTTTTGCGGGAAAGGAAAACATATCTTAGGAGGAGAACATCATGAACAACATTCCCGATTTGAAGATCGGCGTGGTGGCGGTCAGCCGTGACTGCTTCCCCATGTCCCTGTCCGTCAACAGGAGAAAGGCCCTTGTGGCGGCTTACGAGAAAAAGTACGGAGCGATCTTTGAGTGTCCCACCTGCGTGGAGAACGAGATCCACATGAGAAAGGCCCTGGCCGAGTTAAAGGAAGCGGGCTGCAACGCTCTTGTGGTTTATCTGGGGAACTTCGGACCGGAGACCTCCGAGACCCTTCTGGCGAAGGAATTCGGCGGCCCCGCCATGTTTGTGGCCGCCGCTGAGGAGACCGGAGACGACCTGATCGACGGCAGAGGCGACGCCTACTGCGGCATGCTCAACGCCAGCTATAACCTGAAGCTTCGCGAGATCCGCGCCTACATACCGGAATACCCTGTGGGAACGGCGGAGGAATGCGCCGACATGATCCACGAGTTCGAGCCGGTGGCCCGCGCGGTGGTGGCTTTAAGAAATCTGAAGATCATATCCTTCGGGCCCCGTCCTCAGGACTTCCTGGCCTGCAACGCGCCCATCAAGCGTCTGTACGACCTGGGCGTGGAGATCGAGGAAAATTCCGAGCTGGATCTGTTCGAGTCCTTCAAGAAGCACGCCGGTGACGAGAGGATCCCGGCCGTGGTAAAGGATATGGAGGCGGAGCTGGGAGCCGGAAATAAGAAGCCGGAGGTTCTTCCCCGTCTTGCTCAGTACGAGCTGACGCTTCTCGACTGGGTGGAGGCCCATAAGGGCTCCAGGGAATTTGTGGCCATCGCCGGAAAGTGCTGGCCCGCGTTCCAGACCCAGTTCGGCTTCGTGCCCTGCTATGTGAACAGCCGCCTGACCGCCAAGGGCATCCCGGTATCCTGCGAGGTGGATATCTATGGCGCCCTCAGCGAGTTCATCGGCACCGTCGTCAGCCAGGATACCGTAACCCTGCTGGATATCAACAATACGGTTCCCGCCGACATGTATGAGTCCGAGATCAAGGGCAAATACGACTACACCCATAAGGATACCTTCATGGGCTTCCACTGCGGCAATACCGCCTCCGGCAAGCTGGTGTCCTGCGAGATGAAATATCAGCTGATTATGACCAGGACCCTTCCCGAGGAATCCACCCAGGGCACCCTTGAGGGCGACATTGTTCCCGGAAAGATCACCTTCTACCGTCTCCAGAGCACCGCTGACAGCAAGCTGCGGGCTTACGTGGCAGAGGGCGAGGTGCTGCCTGTGGCCACAAGATCCTTCGGCGGAATCGGCGTATTCGCGATTCCCGAGATGGGCCGCTTCTACCGCCATGTGCTGGTGGAGAAGAACTTCCCTCATCACGGCGCCGTGGCCTTCGGCCATTTCGGAAAGGCTCTGTTTGACACCTTCCGTTATCTGGGCGTAGAGGATATCGGCTTCAATCAGCCCAAGGGAATGCTTTATCCCAGCGAGAATCCCTTCGCCTGAAGCGCATATACAAACGAGTAACAGGATACCCCCGGTCTGTCAGCCGGGGGTATTCCGGTATCCGGGAAGGAGGCATTTATGGAGAAAATGTATCATATTGGCCTGGATGACAGCCACGGCGCCCGGTACGCGATTCTTCCGGGGGATCCTGGCAGGGTGGAAAAGATCGCGGCGTATCTGGAGGAGCCCCGGTTCCTTGGGCAGAACCGGGAATACACAAGCTGGCTGGGACGCCTTGGAGGCCAGCCTGTTCTGGTCATGTCCACGGGAATGGGCGGACCCTCCACAGCCATTGCCGTGGAGGAGCTTTATCAGACCGGCGTCCGCACCATGATCCGCGTGGGCACCTGCGGCGGAATGGCAGAGCAGGTGAAGGGCGGCGATCTGGTCATCGCCAACGGTGCAATCCGCATGGAGGGGACCACAAAGGAATATGTGGATATCGCCTTCCCCGCCGTGGCGGATTTCCAGGTGACGAAGGCTCTTGAGCAGGCCGCGGGCGAGCTTTCCGCGCGGGCGCATCTTGGCATCGTCCAGTGCAAGGACAGCTTTTACGGCCAGCACGACCCGGACCGTATGCCCTGCGGAAGGGAGCTTTCAGAAAAATGGGAGATGTGGATCCGGGCGGGCTGCCTCGCCTCCGAGATGGAGAGCGCGGCCCTCTACATCGTGTCCCAGGTGCTGGGAGTGCGGGCGGGCTGCGTCCTCAATGTGATCTGGAATCAGGAACGGAAAAAGAAGGGGCTTTCCGATCCCCACTGCCACGATACCTCCCTGGCCATAAAAACCGCGGTGCGGGCGGCGGAGCTTCTGATCCTTCAGGAAAAATAACCAAATATACCGGCGGAATGTTGTGCTATTAGCGTATTCTATTTTGGGCCGCCGTGCTGGTATAATAGAGTCAAAAGACGGGAGGTGTCCACATGAGAGACAGGTATTTGATCGCATCTGGCAAGCATGAGATTTACCGCGAGGGAAATCTTACCGTAAAAACCTTTCCCAAAAGCTTTCCCAAGTCTGAGGTGCTCCGGGAGGCGCTCCACATATCCCTGGTGGAGGGGCTGGGCCTCCATGTACCTGAGCTTCACTCCGTGGGGATTACGGAGGAGGGCTGCTGGGCCATTACCTACGACTATATCGAGGGAAAGACTCTGGCGCAGATCCTGGACGAGGACCCCTCCGGAATGGAGGGCTATCTGGATCAGATGCTTGACTGCCAGATGGAAATGTTCGAGAAAAGAGCGCCGCTGCTCAACAACCTGAAGGCGAAGATGAGAAGGCAGATCCAGAGCCTGGACTGCATAAGCGACGTGACCCGCTACGAGCTTCTCACAAAGCTTTCCGCCATGCCGGATCACGCGAAGCTGTGCCATGGGGACTTCTGCCCCTCCAATATCCTGGTGGCTGAGGACGGCTGGTATATCCTGGACTGGATCCATGCCGCCCAGGGAAACGCCAGCGCCGACGTGGCGAGGACGTACCTTCTTCTGGCCCTCCAGAATATGGACGCGGCCTATTACTATCTGGATAAATTCTGCGAAAAGACGGGAACTTCGCCGATCTACGTAAAGAGCTGGCTGCCGCTGGTGGCCGCCGCCCAGCTTACAAAGCGCCGTCCCGAGGAGGAGGATCTTCTGCGCTCCTGGCTCGACGTGGTGGACATCGACTGACCGGCAAAAAGAAAGAGGGGAGCGGACTGCCGCTCCCCCTTTTATTTTTGCCCTTTCTGTTCTTTTTCACCGGCGTCCTTTTCTCTGTCGCGAAGCTGTCTGGTGATCAGAAGAAACGCGTAGAGAACCACCGGGACAGCAACCGTGCAGTACAGCGAGGCGGTGAGCCAGGATCTGGCCTGGGAAGAATCAGTCAGTGAGAAAATGAGCGTCATGATATAGATTCCGGCTAAAATGACGGCCCCGGCAATGCAGGCGGCCCGTTTGAGATTTTTCATAGAGACATCCTTTCTGTTTGGCTGCTTTCAGTATAGCGGTATTTTCCATGGAAATCAATGAAAACCGGTGCTTTCGCGGAAGCAGGATTTATGCTATAATCAGGAGACAGAAGAAAGGAGAGCCTATGAAGGTATTGATTCTCTCATGCAACACAGGGCAGGGGCACAACGCGGCGGGAAGGGCCGTGCAGGAGGAGTTCCTGCGCCGGGGCGCCGACTGCCGTATGCTCGACGCCCTCCGCTTTGCCAGGCCGAAAACCTCGAAGCTGGCGTCGGGGGTCTATGTCAAGACCACCACGTCCTTTCCGGGGGCCTTCGGAATGGCCTACAGGGCGGCGGGGGCCATAAGCTCCTCAAAGCGGAAGTCCCCGATCTACTTTGCCAACACCTTTTACGGGGAAAAGCTGTATTCCTTTGTGGAGCGGGAGGGCTACGACTGTATCGTGATGCCCCACCTGTTTCCCGCGGAGGCGGTGACTTACATCAAAAAGCGTCATCCGATGCGGGCCGCCAGCTTTTTTGTGGCCACGGACTATACCTGCATCCCCTTCACGGAAGAAACCGATATGGACCGGTATTTTATTCCCAGTAAAGAGCTGACGGCGGAGTTTATGGGAAGGGGGATCCCGGAGGAAAAGCTGATCCCCTCGGGGATTCCGGTATCGAAGCGGTTCTGGGGAAAGCGGGATCAGAGGGAAACGAGAATGGCGCTGGGACTGAGGGCCGACGGCCCCGTGGTTCTGGTGATGACGGGCAGCATGGGCTTTGGAAATATCTCCTCCATGCTGGAGGTCATAAAGGGCGGGCTTCCGGAAAATGGCCGCGTGATCGTGCTGGGCGGCAATAACGAAAAGCTCAAGGAAAGGCTCCGGAAGGATTCCCGGGGCGACAGGCGCATCCGGATTCTTGACTTTACCGATCAGGTGGATTTATATATGGACATCTGCGACGTGCTGGTGACAAAGCCCGGCGGCCTCACCACCACCGAGGCGGCGGCAAAGGGAATCCCCATGGTGCATTCGGCCCCGATCCCCGGATGCGAGACCATCAACGCAAAGTTCTTTTCCAGCCGGGGCATGTCCCTGGCGGCGGGAAATGAGAAGGAGGCCGGCGCGCTGGTGCTGGAGCTTCTCGGGAACGAGACGGTGCGGAAGCGCATGGTGGGGGAGCAGAGGCATTTTATAAACGCGAAGGCGGCGGTTTCGATCTGCGACGCCATAGAGGAATACTGCGAGGGAAAGCGGTGACAGGATGAGCTGGGGCATTATGAAATGGCTGTTTTATATGGCAGCCGGTTATATCATGGGCAGTGTACTGTTCGGGTACTTTCTGCCCAGATATTTTAAGGGCATCGATGTGGAGAAGGAGAGCGCCGATCACAATCCGGGAACGGCCAATGTGATCCGTTTCGCGGGGCTTCCCCTGGGGCTTTTGTGCCTGGTGCTGGACGTGGGGAAGGGCTGCTTTCCCGTGTTCTGCGCGGGGAGGGCCCTTCCGCCGGCCAGCCTGTGGTTTGCCGGGGTCATGGCGGCTCCCGTTCTGGGACATGCCTTTCCCTTCTGGCGCAGCCGGAGGGGCGGGAAGGCCATCGCCGTTTCCTTCGGCGTGCTTTTGGGGGTTTTACGGTTCAGCAAAAGCCTGTGGCTTCTGGCGGCCCTCTATCTCGTTATGGTGCTGCTCCACAGGATCAGGCCCAATGAGAGGAAGAGCGTATATACCTTCGCCCTCTTCGGCGCGGTATCGGCGGGGGCGCTGTTTTTTGGCCGGGCGCCGGGAATCTGCCTTGGAAATATGCTGATCGCCGCCGCGGTGGTTTACCGGAACTGGGATGGAGCCGGCTTCCGGGAAAAGGGCGGCGAGGCGCTGGAGGAAAAGTCATGATATACGCAGGAAGCCATATTTCCTCCGCGGGAGGATACGCGGCGATGGGAAAAAAGATCCGCTCCCTGGGAGGCGATACCTTCGCCTTTTTCACCAGGAATCCCAGAGGCGGGCGGGCGAAGCCCATTGTAAGGGAGGACGTGGAGCTGTTTTTGGACATGGCCCGCGAGGACGGGCTTGGTCCGGTGGTGGCCCACGCGCCCTATACCATGAACGTATGCGGCGCCAGGGAGGAGGTCCGCTCCTTCGGGGCAGAGACCATGGCCGACGACTTAAAAAGGCTGGAATACACTCCGGGCAATTATTATAATTTCCATCCCGGCTGCCATGTGGGCCAGGGAAAGGAGGAGGGGATCCGGCTGATCGCCGGAGCCCTGAATCAGGTGCTTCGGGAAGGACAGCGCACGGTGGTGCTTCTGGAAACCATGGCGGGAAAGGGCAGTGAGATCGGCGGCCGCTTTGAGGAGCTTCGGGAGATTCTGGACCGGGTGGAGCTTTCCGGCCGCATGGGCGTGTGCCTGGACACCTGCCACGTATGGGACGCGGGCTACGACATTGTCTCTGATTTAGATGGGGTGCTTGCGGAATTTGACCGTGTGATCGGGCTTTCCCGCCTGAAGGCCCTGCACGTAAACGACAGCAAAAATCCTCTGGGAAGCCATAAGGACCGGCATGCCAGGCTGGGCGAGGGGTACATTGGAAAAGAGGCCTTTAAACGGATCGTGTCCCATCCGGCCCTCCAGGGCCTTCCCTTTATCCTGGAAACGCCCAACGACGACGCCGGCTGGGCAGAGGAGATCGCCTTTTTAAAATCTGCCTGCACAGAGGTTGTGTGATCGGCCTGCGAATGATAAAATAGAAAAAAACACAGGCGGAGGAGAACGATGAAAAAGACCATCCTACAGCAGATCCAGGGGAACGATCCTCTGGTGGAAAATCCCAGAAACGTGGTGCAGGGGACTGTGGCGGGCTTCACGGTCAGCGTGATGTTCGGAGCAGGAAACGGCACCAGCTGGCGGGTTGTGATTGACGCGAGGCCGGGCGCGGCGCCGCCGGCCTATCCCATGGATCAGTTCCTGGCAGAAATGAGGACGGGCCTCAAAAAGGTTACCAGCGCCGTTTACGACGGAAAGCGCATGGAGGTGATTCTTGGGACCTCGTCTCAGGCAGGGCTCCAGATCCGGTCGATCCTGGATCACGCGGCCTCCTACCTGGTTCAGAACGGATACGTTCCCTGCTGCGGCTGCTGTGGGGAGCAGGTGCCCACAAGGCTCTCATCCATAAACGGATACATGGATTTTACCTGCGACGCCTGTTACGGAAGGCTCTGCCAGAGCCTGGAGGCCAACAGGCAGCAGTTGAAGGAAAAGCCCGGGAATATGTTTACCGGCATTGTGGGCGCGCTTTTAGGCGCCCTGATCGGCGGCGTGCTGTGGGTCGTGATCTATCAGCTGGGCTACATCGCCGGAATCGCGGGTCTGGTGGCGGCGGTCTGCGCCCTGAAGGGCTATGAGAAGTTCGGCGGAAAGATCAATAAGGCCGGGATCGCGGTCAGCCTGGTGATCGTGGCGGTGGTGATCTACTTTGCTCAGAATATCGGGATTACCATGGCTCTTCAGAGGGAGTACAGCAGGTACGGAGTGGACGTTTCCTTCTTCACCCTGTACGGGGCGGTGCCGCAGCTCCTTGAGGAGAGCGGGACCACGGGCGTTTTCCTGAAGGATCTTCTGATCGGCTACGCACTCACGGCCCTGGCCAGCTTCGCCACGGTCCGGAGCATGCTCCAGAACGCCACGGGAGCCTATAAAACAGGAAGATATTGACAGGAGCTATTCCTGGAGCATGTTTTGAAGGTGCTCCAGGAATTTTTTTACGGCCGCGGAGATATGGGCGCCTTCTTTGAAGGCAATGGCGATATCCCGGTAGGCGGGAACGTCCAGGCTTTTTATGGCGATGCGGTAAGGGCAGCGCTCCAGGATCAGCTTCGGCAGGATGCTGACGCCCAGCTCGCTCTCCGCCATGGCCATGATGGTGTAGTCGTCCCAGGCCCGGAAATGGATCCGGGGCGTAAGCTGCCAGCGCTCAAAGATCTCCAGGATCTCGGAGCTTTCTCCCTGCTCCACCAGCATAAAGGGCTCCTCGCAGAGCTGGGAGAGGGGGAGGGGGGAGCTTGCGGCCAGACGGTGATTTTCAGGGAGGATCGCCGCCAGCTCGTCGCGCTTTAAGAAGATCGTCTTAAGGCCGGGCTTGGCGGGAAGGCGCAGGAAGCCGCAGTCCACCCTGCCCTCAAGGATCCAGTTCTGCACGTCGGTGTAGTTTCCCACAAGAAGCTCGTAGGAGATGTTGGGCCAGCTTTTCTGAAAGTCCTTGATGATGCCGGGAAGCCAGTGGGTGGCGACGCTGGCGAAGGCGCCGATCCGGATCAGGCCGGACTGGAGGCCGTGGAGACTGTCCACCTCGGCCAGAAGCCGCTCCTGCTCCCGGCAGACGTCGCGCACAAGGGGGAGAAGCCTGGTCCCCTCGCTGGTGAGCCTGGTCCCGTTTTTGCCCCGCTCCAGCAGGGAAACGCCCCATTCCTCCTCCAGGGCGCCGATCATCCGGCTGACGCCGGACTGGGAATAGTGAAGGGACTGGGCGGCGCGGGAGATGCTGCCCAGCTCCGCCGTCTTTACAAAGGCAAAATATTTTTGAAGAGTGAGATCCATAGGGCTCCTTTCATCCATGTTTATCTATGCAGATTACGCATAGATCGCATGATAAATATTCTCTTTTATCAATGATATTCTTATGATACAATAACCGCAGATGATAGGCAAGCGTTATTCTGGATAGGCCAAGAATCCAGATACACGGCAGTCATCGCTTCCCCATTTTATAATGCTGTGCAAGAGCCCTGTCCGGCTGATCCCCCGGACAGGGCTCTTCCTGTGAACGGCTTTGGTTCGGATGACAATTTTGCAGAAAGGGATTGTATTTCCGGCGGTACAATTTTATACTATTACCAGAGAGAAGCCAAGGAGGAAGCGTATGAATATCGAGATCCGAAAAGAAACAGAGCAGATCCGCAATTACGTGGTGAACCTGAGAAAGCATTTCCATCAGAATCCCGAGCTCTCCCTGGAGGAATGGGAAACCTCAAAGAGAATCAAACGGGAGCTTGAGGAAATGGAGATCCCTTTTATAGAAATGGCGGGAACAGGCGTGATCGGCATCCTGGGGCAGGGCGAGCCCATTATCGCCCTGAGGGCCGATATGGACGCCTTAAAAATCCAGGAGCAGACCGACGTGGGTTACAAATCCTGCAATCCCGGCGTCATGCACGCCTGCGGCCACGACGCCCATACCGCCTCGCTGATCGGGGCGGCCAGGATCTTAAAGGCCCACGAGGCGGAGCTGAACTGTACGGTAAAGCTGATCTTTCAGCCGGCGGAGGAGATCTGCAAGGGCGCGAAGATGGTCATGGACGAGGGGTATCTGGACCATGTCTCGCAGATCTTCGGCCTCCATGTGTTCGCCGATATCCCCGTGGGTTTTGTGAATATTGTTCCCGGCCCCCGCATGGCGGAATCAGATCTGTTCACCATCACCATCAAAGGGCGGCAGGGCCATGCAGGAAAGCCCCAGCAGTGTATCGACGCCACGGTGACGGCGGCGGCCACTATTATGAATCTTCAGCAGATTATCAGCCGCGAGACCAATCCCATTGACTCGGCGGTGGTCAACATCGGCCATCTTGAGGCCGGGTCCGTCAGGAACGTGGTGGCGGGCTCCGCGGTCATGGAGGGGACCGTCCGCACCTTTTCCCGCTCCGAGGGGAAACGGATCGCCGCGGCGGTGCGCCGGGTGGCCATGGGAACGGCGGCGGCCTACCACGCCACGGCTGATGTGGAATATATTCTTTCCGCCCATCCCGCGGTGGATAACGACCCGGCGGTGACTGAGATCGCCGAGGCGGGGGCGAGGAAGGTATTTGAGGAGTCGGCCTTTCTGGACGTGCCCAAAATGATGCTGGGCGAGGATTTTTCCGTATATCAGCAGAGGATCCCCGGGGCCTTCGCCTTTATCGGCGCCGGCAACGAGGAAATGGGACGGGCCTATCCCAACCATCACGAGAAGTTCAATATCGACGAGCGGGCCGTGACCAACTGCGTGATGATGTACCTGGCCTACGTGCAGGAGTTCGTGAACAGGAACGGCGCCGGGCCGGTGAAAGCAGCGGCGGCTGCCGGGACAGAGCAGGCGGCGGGAGGCCTGAGGGGTAAGCTTCAGAAGATGAAGAGAGACCGGGAAAGCGCAAAGAAATAAAGAATTGTCTTTTCAGAAGAAATCATCTATAATGTATACAAAATACGATGGAGAGCCCTATGAAAGATGAAATCAACCTCCGGTCTTACGGAAAGATCAACCTGTGCCTGGACGTTCTGCGAAGGCGCGGGGACGGCTATCACGAGGTGCGGATGATTATGCAGACGGTGAGCCTTTTTGACAGGCTGGCCCTGCGGCGGACGGCGGAGCCGGGAATCCGGATCCGCAGCAACCTCCCCTATCTTCCCACCGGCCCCGAGAACCTGGCTTACAGGGCGGCGGCGCTTCTGATGGACGAGTTCTGCCTGGACGGCGGAATTTTTCTGAACCTGTATAAGAGGATCCCTGTGGCGGCGGGAATGGCCGGCGGAAGCAGCAATGCGGCGGCCGTTTTAGTGGGCGTCAACAGGCTGTTCGGCCTGGGGCTTTCCCGGAAGGAGCTCATGGAAAGAGCGGTGAGCCTGGGGGCGGACGTGCCCTACTGCGTCATGCGGGGCACTGCCCTGGCGGAGGGGATCGGAGAGAAGCTCTCGCCGCTTCCTCCCATGCCGGACTGCCATATCCTTCTGGCGAAGCCGCCCTTCAGCGTATCCACAAAATCCGTATACGGGAGCCTGAAGGCGGAGGAGCTGGAGGCCCATCCCGATGTGGACGGCGTCATCAGAAGCCTTGAGGCGGGCGATCTTAAGGGGATCGCGGCGGGTATGGGGAACGTTCTTGAGACCGTGACCATCCCGGCATATCCCCGTATCCTCAGGATCAAGGAATGTATGGAGCAAAGCGGCGCCCTGGCGGCGCTGATGAGCGGGAGCGGGCCGACGGTATTCGGCATATTCGAGAGTCTGGAAGAGGCGGAGGAGGCCGCCCGGAAAATCCGGGACGAAAGGCTGACCCGTCAGGTTTACACAGTAAGGCCGTATAACAGCAGAAATGGGGCGTGAACAGCCATGGACAGTCTGAGAGTAAATGAAAATGAATATCTTCCCTTGAGGGATGTGGTTTACAACACCCTCCGCCGGGCCATCCTGCGGGGGGAGCTGGTGCCGGGGCAGCGGCTCATGGAGATCCAGCTTGCCGAAAAAATGGGCGTCAGCAGAACGCCGGTGCGGGAGGCCATCCGGAAGCTTGAGCTTGACGGGCTGGTGGAGGTGATCCCCAGGAAGGGCGCCGAGGTTGCCCACATGTCGGGCAAGAATCTGAGGGACGTTCTGGAGGTCCGCAGGGCCCTGGAGGAGCTTGCGGGGGAGCTGGCCTGCCAGAGGATGACCGCCGGGAAATTCAAGGAGCTGGAACAGGCCAATCACCGGTTCGCCTCCGTTCTCGGAAGCAGCGACATTACGGTGATCGCCCAGGCCGACGAGGATTTCCACGCGGTGATCTACCGGGCCACGGAAAACGAGCGTCTGATCCAGATGGTGAACCATCTGCTGGAGCAGATGTACCGCTACAGGATCGAGCATATCAAGGACAAATCCCAGAGAAAAATCCTGGTGCAGGAGCACCAGGAGATCATGCAGGCCCTGGCCGACAGGGATCCGGAGGCGGCCCGCCAGGCCATCAGAAGCCATATCAACAAGCAGGAGGCCAGCGTGGCGAAAACCATCCGGGAACAGGAAAAATAGATCAGAACAGCCCCGAGATCCAGTCGAAGAGTCGGAAACGGATCCGGGGCCGTTTTCCTTCCAGGGTCTCATAGGTGTCCTCGTCCAGAACCGTCTTAAGCTGATTTCTGGAGTCTTCGGGGACGACGGCGCAGGTTCCGTCCACAAAGCAGAGGGAGGGGTAGAGGACGCACCACCAGTTCTTGCCCTCGCCCTCTCCGATCAGGATGCGCAGGGCGTCGTAGGTACCGCAGGGAAAGGTCAGATCCCCGTATGTTTTTGTGGGAAAATACCAGGGCTCCAGTAAGATGGTCACGTCGTAGCTGTATCCGGCGCCGCGTATCACGGAGAGGGATACGGAGCGGAGCTCGTCCTCGTGGGAGGCGATGAAGGCCTTTGTGGCCTCCAGATCCGCTTCGGCGGGAAGGGCCTCCTCCAGATAAGAAAGAACCGCCTCCTTCACGGAAAGCTTCAGGGCCTGATCCTCCTCGGAATCGCTGTTGGCCAGCACATGGAACCGGAGGATATGGGAGGAAAGATCCTCCCGAACGGCCTCGGCGGCCCTGTCCGCGGTCAGGAGAAGGCGGACCGCCCCGGCAAGAAGAAGGATCAGAAGCAGGGTCAGTAAGGATTGTTTTCTTTTCATGTCAGTCTCCTTTATGTAATCTGGTCTATGGAAGATCATTCCCTGTTTTCCGGTTTTCTTGCAATTAAACATTGAAGAAATGGAAAAAGCAGGGTACAATGAGAGGGAAAATATTGAGAAAGAAGGAATTCCAATGGAAAAGCAGACAGTGGCGGTCCTTTTTGGAGGACAGTCCTCGGAGCATGAGGTTTCCTGCGTTTCGGCAGTTACGGTGATCGAGAATATCGACCGCGATAAATATGATGTACTTTTAGTCGGCATCACAAAGGAAGGGAGCTGGCTCCTTACCGATTCCACGGAGCAGATCCGCTCCGGTGCCTGGAGGGAGGGAAAGACCCGCGCGGTGCTCTCCCCCGACGCCGGCCATCACGGCCTTCTGCTTCTGAAGGACGGGAAGGCAGAGCTTCGCAGGGTTGACGTGGTGTTTCCCGTGCTCCACGGCCTGTACGGGGAGGACGGCACGGTGCAGGGCATTCTGGAAATGGCGCAGATCCCCTATGTGGGCTGCGGCGTCCTGGCCTCGGCGGTGTCCATGGATAAGCTGTATACAAAGCTGATCGTGGATACGCTGGGCATCCGTCAGGCAAGGTATGCGGCGGTGAGAAGGGAGGAGCTTTCCGACATGGCGGCGGTGGTTTCCAGGATCGAGGCCGCCCTTTCCTATCCCGTGTTCATCAAGCCCTGCAACGCCGGCTCCTCAAGGGGCGTTTCCAAAGCCGAAAACAGGGCCATGCTGGAGGCCGGACTTAAAGAGGCGGCCCTCCATGACAGAAAGATTCTGGTGGAGGAGACCATTGTGGGCCATGAGGTGGAGTGCGCCGTTTTGGGCGGCAGCGACGTAAAGGCCTCCGGCGTGGGAGAGATCCTTGCCGCCGCGGAATTTTATGATTACGACGCCAAATACAACAACGCAGAATCCAGGACTGTCCTGGATCCGGAGCTTCCCTCCGCCGCAGTGGAGGAGATCCGCAAGGACTCCGTGGCGATCTTTAAGGCGGTGGACGGCTTCGGCCTTTCCCGGGTGGACTTTTTCGTCACGAAGGACACGGGCGAGGTGGTCTTTAACGAGATCAACACCCTTCCGGGCTTTACGGCCATCAGCATGTATCCCATGCTGTGGGAGCACCGGGGCATCTCCAAGCCTCAGCTGGTGGAAAAGCTGATCCAGATGGCCTTTGCCAGAAAGGAGCGGTAATGAACTGCAACGCGCCCATCGGGGTATTCGACTCCGGCGTGGGAGGGCTCACGGTGGCCAGGGAGATCATGCGCCAGCTCCCCGATGAGAGAATGGTCTATTTCGGGGACACAGCCAGGCTTCCCTACGGCACGAAATCCAAGGCCACGGTGATCCGCTATTCCCTCCAGATCGTCCGGTTTTTAAAGACAAAGGGGGTCAAGGCCATTGTGGTGGCCTGCAACACGGCCACGGCCCAGGCCCTTGAGGAGATCCAGGCAGAGGTGGATATCCCTGTCCTCGGCGTGATCGGCGCGGCGGCCAAGGTGGCCAGCGCCGTTACCAAGAACGGAAGGATCGGCGTGGTGGGCACCACGGGCACCATCGAGAGCGGCATGTATACGAAGGCCCTCAAGAGCTTTGATCCCAATGTGCAGGTTTACGGGAAGGCGTGTCCGCTTCTGGTGTCTCTTGTGGAGGAGCAGTGGCTCCATGACTGGGTCACCGAGGAGGTGGTGGCGCGCTACATGAAGGATCTGGAGTACAAGTCCATCGACACCCTGATCCTGGGCTGCACCCACTATCCGCTGCTGCGCTCTGTGTTCCGCAAGGTGGCGGGGGAGGACGTGGTGCTGGTGAACCCCGCCTACGAGACTGCCAGGGAGCTGGGACAGCTTCTGGAGGAGCATCGGCTTCGCTGCGATTCGGACGTGGAGAGCGCCGGGACCAAATACGAGTTTTTTGTCAGCGACGCGGCGGAAAAATTCTGTGATTTCGCCAATTCCATCCTGCCCTATGATATTGAGCAGGTACAGCAGATCAACATTGAGGGATATGACTGACAGGAGGACAATGTGGAAAAAGACGTGCTGATCTTTCTGAACAGCAGCCAGAGCGGCGGCGCTGTGGAGGATGATAAGATCGAGGTCATTACTGCCGGCTCTTACTATTTCAAAAACGGAAAGCATTACATTGTTTACAACGAGCTGGCGGACAACGGGAACTGGTCCGAGCAGAATATCATCAAAATCTCTGAGGACAGCGTGGAGATCATCCGGAAGGGCGAGGCCAGCGTCCACATGGTCTTTAACGAGAACAAAAAGACGTTTTCTTACTATGATGTGCCCTACGGAAAGCTGTTTGTGGAGCTGAAGACCAGACGGATCCAGGTGGAGGAGGAGGCCGACAGGCTCACCCTTCTTCTGGAATACCGGCTGGAGGTGGAAAACCAGCATGTGGCGGACTGTCTGGTGGAGATCCGGGTGGAGTCCAAGAGCACATGCAGGATTGATCTTGCTGGATAAGAGGGGAGCCCCTTAAGCCGGTTCAGGCTTTCGGGACTCCCCTTAAGGCTTTTTTATTTCCCGTTCCGGCAGCTCTGGGTGTCGAAGGCGGGGTTAAAGGCATAGAAATTCTTGGAGTTTAAATTGTCCTGAGTGATTCGCAGCGCTTCGCCGAACCGCTGGAAATGGGTGATTTCCCGCTGGCGAAGGAACCGGATCGGGTCGCAGACCTCGGGATCCTTGATGAGGCGCAGGATATTGTCATAGGTGCTGCGGGCCTTCTGCTCCGCGGCCATATCCTCATAGAGGTCGGTGATTGGAT
>CALWAW010000055.1 GCA_944375845.1 uncultured Lachnospiraceae bacterium | reverse complement strand
AAGGTTTTTCCTGTTGCATTTTCTCCAATAATAAGGTTGATATTGGAAAATGCAGAGCACTTGAAAGAAGAAAGATTTCCGTAATTTTGAAGTTCAGCTGCCTGGATTCTGAAACCCATAATTTATGCCTCCTTCTCGTTTTACTTATTATAACCGTTCCTTTCGCAGGACATCGCAGTCTCCGCCAGTTCATTATACCATACCTCTCGGCAAAGGGCGAGGAATTTCATTCCATGAACTTCATTTTCAGGAAAACAAAAACCGCATTCTGCTTTCCAGAATGCGGCCTTGCCAGCTCCCGGCCGGACTCGAACCGGCGACCTATTGATTACGAATCAATTGCTCTACCAACTGAGCCACGGAAGCGCGTTTTTAATCCTGTTGGATTTTCAACGTTATAACTATACTATAGGTTTTCTCCGCTGTCAACCCCGTTTCCGCGGGAGTTTTGCCCCGGGGCGCGGCAGGCGCCGCCGATGTTCTGCGCGGAGCTTCCGCCCTGCGGACGCGGCGGACGCCGCGGGTGTTCTGCGCGGAGCTTCCGCCCTGCGGGCGCGGCGGGCGCCGCGGATGTTCTGCGCGAAGCTTCCGCCCTGTGGGCGCGGCGGGCACCTCCTCCCCCGCCGCCCCATATAATAACGTATGAAGAATCGGAGGACGATCATGGAACCTATCCTTGAACTGATACATGTGAGCTTTTCCTATCACTCGGAAAAGGGCGAGACCGCCGCCCTCTCCGACATCTCCCTCTCGGTGGCACCCGGCGAGTTCATCGCCGTGGTGGGGCCCTCCGGCTGCGGGAAAACAACGCTGCTCTCCCTCATAAGCGGGCTGATGGCGCCGGAAAGCGGCCAGATCCGGCTTCTGGGAAGGCCCATAGGCTCCTCGGGGGCAAACATCGGATATATGCTCCAGCGGGATCATCTCTTTGAATGGAGAACCGTCTACGACAATGTGCTTTTAGGCCTTGAAATCCGGCATAGGAAAAATGACCGGGCACTGGCCCGGGTGGATTCCATGCTGGATACCTACGGCCTTTCTGAATTTAAAAAAGCGCCGCCCGCGGCCCTCTCGGGAGGGATGCGCCAGCGGGCAGCCCTGATCCGCACGCTGGCCCTGGAGCCGGATATTCTGCTCCTTGACGAGCCCTTCTCCGCCCTGGATTATCAGACCCGGCTTGAGGTGGGCGACGACATCGGCTCCATCATCCGCCGGGAGGGGCGGACGGCCCTTCTTGTGACCCACGACCTGGCCGAGGCCATCACCCTGGCCGACAGGATCGTAATCTTATCGGCCAGGCCCGCCACCGTCCAAAGGATCCTGACCCCGGTCTTTGAGGACTCCTGCGACACGCCCTTAAAAAGGCGGAGTTCTCCGCTCTTCAGCGGTTATTTTGAAGAAATATGGAAGGAGCTTAAGGCCAATGGATAATCCCCTATCCGCCGCCCAGGCCGCCTATCTTAAGGCACAGGCACGCCGCAGGCGTCTTGTGCTTCTGGGACAGTTCCTGCTTTTTGTCCTTTTTTCCGGCCTCTGGGAGCTTACCGCCAGATGCGGGATCTTAAATGATTTTATCTTCAGCAGCCCCTCGCAGATGATAAAGACCTTTTTGCAGATGACAGAGGATTTAAGCATTTTCAGGCATATCGGCGTCACTCTGGCAGAAACGGTTGAAAGCTTTCTGATCGTGACGGCGGGAAGCCTTGCCGCCGCCATGGTCCTGTGGCTCTTCCCGGCCCTGGCGGCCCTTCTGGAGCCTTATCTGGTCATGCTCAACAGCCTGCCCAAATCGGCCCTTGCGCCGGTGCTCATCGTATGGCTGGGAAGCAATACAAAAACCATCGTCACCGCCGCGGTCTCCGTGGCGCTTTTCGGTTCTATCATGACCCTGTATACCGGCTTCCGGCAGGTGGATCCCGATAAGGTGAAACTGATCCGCACCCTGGGAGGAGGCAGTGGCGACGTCCTGAAACGGGTTCTGGTGCCCTCCTGCATCCCCCTGATCGTAAGCGGCATGAAGGTCAACATCGGCCTCTGCCTGGTGGGAGTCGTCATCGGAGAATTCCTGGCCGCCGAGGAGGGACTGGGGTATCTGATTATTTACGGAAGCCAGGTGTTCAAAATGGATCTGGTGATGATGAGCATCGTTCTGCTATGCCTTCTGGCCATGGGCTTTTATAAACTCATCGGCCTTTTAGAAACACGCATTTCAAAAAAGCGCGCCGGATAGGCGCGCGCCAAAGACTTGAAACCCCAAGAAGCGCCCTCCGGATGGAAGGCGCTTCATTGGGGTATCCCACCTTGTACTTACGACGTTTGCGTCGCAACTTTACTGTGAACTTTCTGCGGTGCTGCTGATAATAAGCACCAAAATGCCTCACCACCGGATTTGATTTCCGGTAGTGAGGCGCTTTTCGTATCAATCCAACGATACTCCTATGGCCGCAAAAATATTCTTTGCTCTTTTTGATTCTACAGCGCAATAATCACGCCGCCGTCTCCTGCGTAGGTACTGCTGACCCCAGCCGTATCCACGATATAGACGTCCTTTACTTTAATCATGCGGCAGATCAGGTCGCGCACCTTTTTCGCCCGCTCCGGGCAGTTGGTGTGGGCGATGGCCAGGATCTTATCCTTCGCGTCGCCCGCCTCTTTCGCCACCCACTGGCACATCTTCGCCAGGGCCTTGTCAATGCCCCGGGCCTGATCCAGCTTGATGATGGTTCCCTTGTCGGCCCCCATCACCGGCTTGATATTGAGGACGGAGGCGAAAAGCGCCTGCACGCCGGTGAGCCTTCCGTTCTTTTTAAGGAAATCCAGGGTTTCCAGCACAAAATAGGTGTTCATGTGATCCCGGAAATCAGAGACCTCCCGGACCACCTCCTCGAAGGTCTTCCCCGCCTCGCATAACTCCCTGATCCGGAAAGCCAGCTTCGCCTCGCCCACCGAGGCGGAATCGGAGCTGAATACGGCGATCTGCTTCGCGCCCTCCCCGTGCTCCTCAAGATACAGGCTTCTTCCCAGAACGGCGCTGTTGTAGGTGCCGCTTAAGTGCTGGGACAGGGTCACCACAAAAACCGCCTCCGCGTCGCACTCGTAAGCCTCCTTGAAGGCTTCGGGGGAGGGGCAGGCCGTTTTCGGGCACTCGGGGCATTCCCGCACCAGCTTCAGATAGGAAGCCTGGTCAAAGCCCTCGTCGTCGGTTATCACCGCGTCCCCCACCTGCAAGGTCAGCGGGATTATCTGAAAATGGCTGTCTGCTTTCCATTCTTCCGTGAGATCACAGCAGCTATCCACCACAATCTTGTAATTCATAGCGTTCCTCCTGTACTGCCCAACTACTCTACGTAGTTTTCATTACCATTTATAATAGCACAGGAGGCTTTCTTTGAAAAGAGGGAATTTCCATATTTTACGGTTCCGCCCAGAACCTGGTCAGAAGCTCCGTGAGGGCCTTCTGATCTTCTACCCCCATCAGCTCCCTGGCCGAGTGCATGGCAAGAAGGGGAACCCCCACCTCCGCCGTGGGCATCACCGTAAAGGAGGAGGCGATGGAGCCTAAGGTGCTTCCGCTTCCCACATCGGAGCGGTTGGCGAAAAGCTGATAGGGGATCCCGTATTGGTCGCAGAGGCTCCGCACCGCGCCGAAGGCCTCGCCGTCGGTGGCGTATTTCTGATTGCTCTCCGCCTTGAGGGCTACGCCCCCGTTCAAGCGCACCTGGTTCGTCACGTCGCTTTTTTCAGGGTGGGACGGGTGCTTTCCATGGCCCACGTCCACAGAGAGGAAAAAGCTCTTTAAGCGGCTGTTTAAGCAGTCCTCCTCTGTGTAGCCGAAACTTAAGCAGATTTTTTCCATGACGGCCGTAAGAAGCGCGGAGCCCGCTCCCTGCTTTGTGCGGCTTCCGATCTCCTCATGGTCGAACAGGGCGATCATATCCACCCCCGTATCCCGCCCCGGCCCGGCAAGAAGCCCGTCCACGCAGGCCTTCACCGAGGTAATGTTATCAAGCCTGGGGGAGGATAAAAATTCTTCCTTAAGGCCCAGAAGCGCCGGTTTTTCCCAGTCGTAGACAGAAAGCTCGAAGAACAGAATGTCCTCCCTGCGGCAGTGGAGCTCCTTCGCCAGAGCGGTCATAAAGGGCTCCTTATCGTCGCCGGACAAGGCCGCCAGAGGCGCCATATCCGCCTGCTTATTGAGCTCCACGCCCTTGTTGACGTCGTGGTTTACATGGATGGCCAGATTGGGGATCGTGAAAATGGGCCGCCCGAAATCCACCAGTCTTGTTTCCGGCTTAAAGCAGCCCTCCCCCCGGAGCGTCACCCTTCCCGCCGCGGATAAGGGACGGTCCAGCCAGGTATTTAAGATGGGCCCGCCGTAGACCTCCGCGTTGATTCCGGCGTAGCCCTCCTTTTCCCAATCGGGAGCGGTCTTAAGCCGCAGGCAGGGCCAGTCCGTATGGGCCGCCCCGATGCGGAAGCCCTGACAGTAGCCGAAGGCCCGGTTTACCCGGAACGCGAAAAGGGACGAGCCGAAGGCCCTCACATAATAACAGCCGCCCTTCTGAAGCTGCCAGCTTCCCTCAAGGGAAAGCTCCTGAAAGCCCGCCCGGGAAAGCTCCTCAGCCGCCAGCTCTGCCGTGTGGAAGGGCGATACTCCTTTTTCCAGATAACGCAAAAGTCCTTTTATCATACGTATGCTCCTTTCGGGCCGCGCTTCGGCCCGCGTTCATCATACCATAAAAGGGCGGCGAAAGAAAGGCTTCCCTTTTTCGCCGTTTTCTCCTATACTATCTTTAATACCAACAGCCGGAGGCAGATATGACCAGATTTCAGATCCCGGACATCCGGGACTTCACAAAAAAGCTTTTTCTCGGAGATTCCTTTGATTTTTTCCTGGTATCCCGCGCCTCCTTTGTCACAGGCACCGCCGTCACCCTGGACGGCGCCCTCCATAAGGGATATTTCACCGACGCCCAATGGGAGGAGCTTGAGCAGCACGACCTGGCTCCCTGGCCCCTCTTGAAGCCCCTCTGCTTCCAGATCATAAAGGGGAGCCGCCTGCCGGAGCAGTTTTCCATTGTCTTTTCCCTTCCCCGCTCCCGGACGGAGCGGCTTCTGGCCGCCTGGAGCCTTCCCATAGACGTAAGCGCCGTGGGTGGGCTGTTTTTCAATATCTTCTATGAGCGGGGAGCGCTCTTTTGCACCACCGGGGTATCCTTCTCTGTTTTCATCCCCGATCACTCCCTGGAGCAGGCCTGGGACCGGTACATGGGACAGCTGCTCTCCAGAATGGAAATCCCCTGGGAAGAATGAATTTTATTAGCACTCGTTTGGAACGAGTGCTAATTTTCTCTTGACTTTTCTTTTTTGCAGGATTAAAATATATCCCAGAATAAAAAGAAAGGTGTGATTATAATGCCGGAAAAACAGGGCAGTTTATCAATCAACAGTGAAAATATATTCCCCATCATAAAAAAATGGCTGTACAGCGATCACGATATTTTTTACCGCGAGCTGGTGTCCAACGGATGCGACGCCGTCACAAAGCTGAAAAAGCTGGAGGGCATGGGCGAGGCCGAGCTCCCCGAGGATCTGGAGTTCAAAATCACGGTGACGGTGGACCCCGACGCAAAGACCATTTCCTTTAAGGACAACGGCATCGGCATGACCTTCGACGAGGTGGACGAGTACATCAACCAGATCGCCTTCTCCGGCGCCAGGGATTTCCTGGAAAAATACAAGGACAAGGCCAACGAGGATCAGATCATCGGCCATTTCGGCCTGGGCTTCTACTCCGCCTTCATGGTGGCCGACAGGGTGGCCATCGACACCAAGGCCTTCGATAAGGACGCGCCCGCCGTTCACTGGGAATCCGACGGCGGCCAGGAGTTTTCCATGACCGAGGGCGATAAGGAGGATTTCGGAACGGAGATCACCCTGTATCTCAACGAGGACAGCCTGGAATTCGCCAACGAGTACAAGGCCCGCGAGGTTCTTTCCAAATACTGCTCCTTCATGCCTGTTCCCATTTATCTGGAAAAGGCGGGCGCCCCTCAGGAATTCGAGACCATCGACGCCTCCGAGGTGACTGATAAGGACGTGGTGGTGGAGCGCACCGTGGAGGAGGCCAAGACCGAGGAGCGGGAAAACGAGAACGGCGAAAAGGAGACGGTGGAGGTCTCTCCCAGACGGGAGCTGGCCAAGATCCACAAGCGCCCCGTGCCTTTGAACGACATCCATCCTCTGTGGACAAAGCACCCCAATGACTGCACCGACGAGGAATACAAGAAATTCTACCGCACGATATTCAACGATTACAAGGAGCCTCTGTTCTGGATTCATCTGAACATGGATTACCCCTTCAACTTAAAGGGCATCCTGTACTTCCCCAAGATCGGCTCCCAGTACGAGAGCATCGAGGGCGTCATCAAGCTCTACAACAATCAGGTGTTCGTGGCGGATAACATCAAGGAGGTCATCCCGGAGTTCCTGATGCTCTTAAAGGGCGTCATCGACTGCCCGGACCTGCCCCTCAACGTATCCCGGAGCGCCCTTCAGAACGACGGCTTTGTAAAGAAGATCTCCGATTACATCACCAAGAAGGTGGCGGACAGGCTCTCCGGCATGTACAAGACCGACAAGGAGAATTACGAGAAATACTGGGACGATCTGGCCCCCTTCATCAAGTACGGCTATATCCGCGACGAGAAGTTCAGCGACAAGATGAAGGACTTCCTTCTGTTCAAGAACCTGGAGGGCAAGTATCTGACCCTCGCGGAGTGTCTGGAAGAAAATAAAGAGGCCCACGAAAACACCGTATTCTATGTGACCGACGAAAAGGCCCAGAGCCAGTATATCAATATGTTCAAGGAGGCCGGCATTGACGCGGTGCTTCTGACCCACCCCATCGACTCCCCCTTTATCAGCCACGTGGAGCAGAAAAACGAGAACGTCCGTTTTATGAGGATTGACACGGATCTGGACAGCGCTTTCAAGGAGGAGATCAAGGACGAGGACAAGGATTCTCTCCAGAAGATGACCGACGAGCTCACGGAGCTGTTCCGGAAGGTTCTCAAGAAGGAGCAGCTTGAGGTCAAGGTGGAAAAGCTCAAAAATTCTTCCGTGGCCTCGATGATGACCCTCTCCGAGGAGGGCCGCCGGATGCAGGACATGATGAAGATGTACAACATGGGGGATTCTGACCTGTTCGGCGCCTCCGATACTCTGGTGCTGAACGCCAACCATCCCCTTGTGGCCTATCTGCTGGAGCACAAGGACGGCGAAGAGACGCCCGCCTTCTGCGAGCAGCTCTACGACCTGGCCCTCCTCTCCCACGGAAGCCTTACGCCGGAGCGGATGACCGCCTTCATCGCCCGCACAGGCGAGCTGATGATGAAGCTTGCGAAATAACAAAGCAATATTGGAAGGGCCCGCCGCCGGCGGGCCCTGTTCTTTACCGGCCCTTCGGGGGCCGGTTTTTCTTTTTATTCTCCTGTTCACGGCTCTTTTTCCGCGCCCTGTCGCATTCCTCGTCGATCTCGTACACAGAATCCTCATCTATAATCAGCTTTGTCCGCATTTTTGCATCCTTCAGAACAATCTCTCTTTTTATTCTATGAGCCGCGCCTTTTTTTGTATATTCCAAAGGGCGCGCCGCATACATTAAACTGACACACCTATGGAGGTGAGCCCTTGGAGCAGGACGATCTGAAGGCCACAGAGCTTGACCGCATGACCAGCAGCCACGAGCTTCAGATGCTTAAGGCTGCCTTATCTTATTTCCCCGCCGGGCCGAGACGGCTTCTCTCCCTGGTTATCAAGGCGAGGGAGCTTAAAAACACCGTGGAGCTTTTTTCGTCGCCCGACGCCTTAAGCATCTGCTCTGTAAGCGGCCAGCGCGGCTTTTTTGAGGCGCTCAGCGAAATCAAGGAATATGGAAGCCCCGAGGAGAAGCGCTCCTTTGAGCGGCTGGAGACCATGATCCAGCTTTTCTCCCTGTACCGCCAGTCTCCCCCGGAGCCGGGAGGGGAGGAGCTTTCCGCCGCCAGCGTCTCTTCCCAGGTCGATTTCAGGGAATATGTGCGAAAGGGCCTGTCGGAGGAGGAGCAGTCTCTTTTTGACTCCTATATCGAAGCCTTCCGGAACAAAAAGCCGATTTCTGAAAAGGAGAAGAATCAGCCATGAATTATTCAAACATGGGCCCCTTCGGGGGCTGGAACCGTCAAAACAGCCGCCGCGCCCCGGAGGATGACGGCGGCCCTTCCCCCAAAAGCCGGAGGGATGAGGAGCCTTCCCGCGAAAAAGCCGGGGCCGAAGGCGACTGGCGCGACGACCCGGCTTTAAAAAACATGGATTTAAAAAAGCTGGCCTTTTTGTCGGAGCTGGTGGCCCAGTCGGGCGGCAAATCGCCGGAAGCCCTTCTGCCCTTTCTGATGGCCGCCAACCGGGACGCCAACTCCATGGGCCTCCAGTTCGACGACAACGAGACGGAGCTGATTCTCAAGGTATTAAAGAGCAGGATGAGCCCCGAGGAGCAGTCCCGGATTGAGCTGTTCCGCAAAATGGCAGAGTTTCTGGGAAACAAGGGACGCTAAGCGCTTTCCCGGCTCAGCCTTCCGTCCTCCAGCGTAAGGATCTGATCCGCCTCGCGGGCGATCTGAAGATCATGGGTCACCAGGATCAGCGTCTGATGAAAGACGCGGCAGGTCTCCTTTAAAAGCCACAGCACCTCCTCCGCGCTCTTCGCGTCCAGGTTCCCGGTGGGCTCGTCCGCCAGCACGATTGCCGGCTTGGTGATCAGTGCCCTGGCCACTGCCGCCCGCTGGGCCTCGCCGCCGGAAAGCTGGGAGGGATAGCTTTTTTCTTTTCCGATCAGCCGCAGCTTTTTGAGAATCATGGTCTCATACTCCCGGTCCATCTTTCTCTGATCCAGATACAGGGGCAGGCGGATGTTATCCATCACCGTGTATTCCGGGAGCAGATTGAAGGACTGGAACACAAACCCGATCCGCCTGCGCCGGAACACCGCCGCCTCCCTGTCGCTGAAGGCGGAAAGCTCCCGCCCTTCCAGGTACACATGGCCCGAGGTAGGCCGGTCCAGTCCGCCCAGGATATGGAGCAGGGTGGATTTTCCCGATCCGCTCCTGCCGATAATGGCGTAAAAGCTCCCCTCCTCAATGGCAAGATCAATTCCCTTAAGGGCCCTGAGGGCCAGCTTGCCGCTTCCATAAACCTTTTCCACCTGTTTCGCTTCCAATAGCATTCTTCATTCCTCCCCTCTCACTGGCCAAGCTCCCGGATCATCTCCATCGGCTCCTCCATAAGCTCCCGCCTTAAAATCAGCTGGTACATAATCACCGGCAAAAGCAGGAATAACAGGCAGATCAGAAGATGGAGATACGGGGAATAGCCGTCAGACAGCAGGGAAACGCATCGCAGCAGCCGTTCCCCGCCTCCGCAGCCGGCCTGGCCCCACAGCTTCTCCAGCTCCTTTTTATGGAAGATAAGGGCCGCCGCCACCAGGGCGCCGTGGGAGATGGCAAGGGCCCAGAGGCCGTTTGCAAGTCCCCGCAGGGCATAGGCTTTCCTGATGTCGCTCTTTTGCACGCCCAGCGCCTTGAGGATCCCCAGCCGTTTTCCATCCTCCCGGAGCCTGGAGGCGCTGCTTTGAATCAGAAAGCACAGGAACACAAACCCTGTCCCCACCGCTCCCATCACATACCAGACGGCGCGGTCCATGGCCCTGTCATATCCTTCCTTCCATTCCTCGTAATTTCCGTCTGTATAGAGGCCCCTCGATTCCGCCACGCTCTGGATTCCGCTCCAGGTGGTGTCATCGGCGTCCCGGCCGCCCTCCACGTAAACCGTATCAAACAGACTCTCCCTGGAGCTCTGGGAAAAGCCCATCACGGGGATCCCGTGCTCTTCCTCCATTTCACTTCTGAGGGCCCGCAGGCGGTTTACAAACTGCTCGCTCCCGATCAGGCAAAAGCTTCCCATAAATTCCTGATCCCAGCGGGAGTCCTGCGGCAGACAGCGGATGATTCCGCCCACCTTCACCTGAAACTGCTCCTCATAGGAATAGAGATAATCCGGATCCCGCTTAAGATTCGCCGTGGGATCCTGCGAGGTATCCACCTCCCTCAGCTTCAGCGTCACCGTAAGCTCCGCTCCCGGCTTTAAGCTCTCGTCCCGGTCAAAAAAACCGCTGTAAAGGGCGCTTTCGTTGTACTCGATGATGGGCTGGCCCTCATACTCCAGATGGACCGGATCACGGAGCCTGTATTCCGGCAGATAGACGAAAACCTCCTCGCCCGCCGCGAAGGCCTCCCAGTCGGGCGTGCCCTCCGAGATCATGGCAGAAAGCTCTTTCATGTTTTCTTCCCATCCGCTGTATACGCCCCGCACCTCCGCCAGGGCCATGCTTTCTTCCTTGGCGTATTCCTCATAAGCGCTGTAGGGAACGTCGTTCCACTGCTTTCTTAAGGGCTCCAGACTGCTCTCTTTCAACCCCTCGTAAGAGATATAAAGGCCCTGGCTTCCGCCATATCCTGACTGAAGGGTATGGACGGCCCGTACGCCCGGGATCCCTTCCAGATCCTCCAAAAATTCCTGATCCAGGCCCAGGGCCGCGTAGGGCTTATCGATGCTGGCTCCCGCCAGGACGCGGAAGGACGATTCCCCTCTCGTCCACCTTCCCAGCTCCTGCCCGGGAAGATAAAGACCGATGAAGGCCGCCGTGCAGGCCACCGCCAGGAAAAGGACGGTGCCGACGCGGAAAAGCCCACCGCTTCTTCCCGCTGTGAGGCGGCTTCTTCTGTACTTCTTTTCCGGATTTAAAGGGGGAAGCTTATGCTCCTTCGGAGAAAAGCCGCCCCGCAAAGGAATCCGTTTCCCCCGCTCCACGGGGATCAAAGCGCCGAAGAACACCACCAGAAGGCCCGTGAGAAGGCCCAGGCCCAGCAGAGGAAGCTCGAGCTTTAAATAAAACCTTCCTCCTCCGACCCGGTTCCTGATCCAGAGAACCGCCGGCACCAGGGCGGTCCCCGCCGCCGTTCCAAGAAGCGCCGCCTTCCACAGCACCGAAATAAGCTCCCTGAAAAGGAGCCCCGCCACCTGCCTGTCGGTGGCCCCGATGGCCTTTAACAGGCTTACCCGCCGGCTTCTTTTCCGGATCTGGCTTCCCATGATCTGGAGGATGGCCAGAAGGGATACCAGAAGGACGATCACAAAGGCCACCCGGATATAGCTGTAATCCACCTGGCCGTTAAAGTCATAGGCCATATTGTTGAAGGCAAAATGGCTGATTACCTCCATGGTCTCGTCGGGCATCCCGTAGAGCCTGATGGTGTCGCTCACGGCGCCGTCAATGTCCACGAACACATGGCAGGCCGCCTTCCAGGGGAAGGCTTCAAGCTCCTCCTCCGCCACGATGGCGGAGGCCAGGGGATAGCCCTTTGTGACCCAGCCTCCCCCGTAGGAATCCAGGACGCCGCAGACCGTATAGGTCCGCGTTTCGATCTGCCCGCCCGCGCTGCCTACCGATAGCGCTGCCTGCTCCCCCGGCGCGGCGGCAAGCGCCATGGACGATAAAAACTCCGCT
>CALWAW010000054.1 GCA_944375845.1 uncultured Lachnospiraceae bacterium | reverse complement strand
CTTCCCGAATCCTCCTTCATGGCGAGGGCCAGCACCCTGAGGCCCTTGTCAGTGAAGCCTCTCAAGACCGTCTGGATCCGTTCCCGCTCCGGGCGTCCCAGAGGGCGCTCCCGTCCCTCCAGAAGCATCCGGCCGCACCGGTTCAGGATCTCGTCGGGGGAGCCCTTTGTGCAGGCGATCCGCCTTTTGCCGTCCTGCTGGACCGTGGTCATCATCTTTCTGGCAGAGTCAAAGGCGATCTCATCCACCCGGGGCGTGGACCGCTCCAGCTCATCCCGGTAAATGCCGTGGGCGGCGGCCATATCCAGAAGGGCCAGCTCCGTGGGGTCTCCCAGCCGTTCCCCGCCCGCCGCATCCGGGTGGGGGAGCACCGCGTCGCTGCAAAGGGCGAACCCCCGCAGAAACGCTCCGTCGCGGGAGGAGGAAAGCTCCCCGGGGCCGCATACCCGGCCCTCCAGAAAGCACCGGGCCACCGTCATTTTATTCTGGGTCAGCGTTCCGGTCTTATCAGAGCATACCACGCTGACGCAGCCTAAGGTCTCCACGCTTCCGAGCCTTCTTACGATGGTATGGGCCTTCGCCATCCTAGATACGCTTAAAGCCAGCACCATGGCCACAATGGCCGGAAGGCCCTCGGGCACCGCCGCCACCGCCAGGGAAATGGCGGTGATGAGCATTTCCAGTACGTCCCGCTTCTGCAAAACGGCCAGCACAAACAGGAGGGCGCACAAGGCTAAAGACAGGGCGCTCAAAAGCCTTCCCAGGCTCCCCAGCCGCTTCTGGAGGGGCGTTTTTTCCTGTCTGCGGGGCTTTAAAAGCCCCGCGATGCTTCCGATCCTGGTGTCCATGCCGATCCGGGTCACAACGCCCTCTCCCCGTCCGGCCGAGACTGTGGTGGACATGAAGGCCTCGTCTCCCCGCGCCTTTCCCACGGGAACAGATTCCCCGGTGAGGGCCGCCTCGGATATGCGAAGCCCGCAGGAGAGGGTGAGGCGCAGGTCGGCGGGCACAAGGCTTCCCGCCTCCAGGCATACCACGTCCCCCGGTATCAGTTTCGCGGCGGGGACCTGCCGCACCTGCCCCCCTTCTTTTATGAGCGCCTGGGGGCTGGACAGCTTCTTTAACGCCTCCAGGGCCTTTTCGGCCCTGCCCTCCTGCACCACGCCGATGATCCCGTTCAGGGCGATGACCGCCACGATCACCGCCGTATCCCCGAACTCGCCCAACAGGGCGGAAACGGCCGCCGCCGCCATCAGGATATAGATCAGCGGACTTGCCAGCTGCTCCAGGAACCGGGCCGCCGCAGAAGGGGGCTTTTCCTCCCTGAGCACGTTTTCCCCGCGTCTTAAGATCCGCCCGTCGCTTTTCTGAACCGCCATCTCATCCTCTCCCGCTTCTAACATGCTATCAAATAATATGAGGACAGGCGGAAAAATATGTGCTATAATCGGGACAAAGGAGGAGGTTCCCATGGCGAGCATCCAGAGTCTGATCTATTATCAATATAAGAAAACCATTCACAGAAAGGGAAAGGTCCGGGGAAACGCCCGCGAGGCTGTCCCGCCGGAATCCCTGTATAAAAAGCACGTCACAGAGGCGCGGCTTGTGGAGGGCCGTCCCGTCTACTGTATCGATTTTCACAAGACCGGCGAGCTTCCCTGCATCCTGTACGTTCACGGCGGCTCCTTCTCAAAGGGCCTGCGAAAGAAGGACTGGAAGCTTCTTTCGGCCCTGCTGAAAAGCACCGGCTGCCCCGTGGCCGCGCTGGATTTTCCGCTGATCCCGGAGCACTCCTGCAAGGGAATCCTTTCCTGGTGCATGGAGGCCCTGACCGCGCTTTCGCCGGAATGTCCCCGGGGCTTTCTGCTCATGGGCGATTCAGCCGGAGCCTCCATCGCCATGGCCATGGCTCAGCAGGCAAAGGAAAAGGGACTTTCCCTTCCCTCGGCGATCCTGCTTTTATGCCCCTTCCTGGACGCCACCGGGAACAACCCGGCCAAAAACGTCCTGGCCCCCAGGGATCCGGTCCTCGACCAGGATAAGGGCCGGGAAACGGCCCTGCTCTACGCGGGAAGCCTTCCCCTTGAGGATCCGCGGGTAAGCCCTGTTTTCGGCGATATGAAGGGGATTCCCAGGGTTTATGCCTGGACCGGCGACAACGACATCCTCTACGCCGACGCCCTGCTCTTAAAGGAAAAGCTGAGGAACGCCCACGTGCCCTATCACATTTACGTATATCCGGGCATGACCCACAACTGGATGTACGAATGTCTTCCCGAGGCCCGCACCGCCCTGCGCCAGATCATCTCCGAACTACGGAACCTGGCGGATTTCCCCGGAAAATAAGCACAAAAAGGAGCCCCCGTACAGGGGCTCCCGTAATGGAATCCTGCGCCGCAGGATTCTTTTTTATTTGAAATATTCCACGCCGGACTCGAATACCCGGATATCCTGCTCGCCGCAGATGTTGACCGCCACCGAATCGCCGCGGCGCTCGATATGGGCCATTTTCCCGTAGATTCTTCCGTCGGGGCTTGTGATGCCCTCAATGGCCTGATAGGAGCCGTTGGGGTTCCAGGCCTCGTCCATGGTGGGCATTCCGTCGCCGTCCACATACTGGGTGGCCACCTGGCCGTTCTCAAAGAGCCGCCTGATCCAGGCCTCGTCGGCCACGAACCGGCCCTCGCCGTGGGAAGCGGGCGTGCAGTAGACGCCGCCAAGCTCCGCCCTTTGCAGCCAGGGCGACTTGTTGGAGACCACCTTCGTGTAGACCATCTTGGAAATATGGCGTCCGATGGTGTTGTAGGTCAGGGTGGGAGAATCGGGAGCCTGCTCTCTGATCTCGCCGTAGGGCACCAGTCCCAGCTTGATTAACGCCTGGAAGCCGTTGCAGATTCCCAGCATCAGGCCGTCCCGCTCCTTTAAGAGCTTCTCCACCGCTTCCTTCATCCGCTGGTTGCGGAATACGGTGGCGAAGAACTTGGCGGAACCCTCCGGCTCGTCGCCTGCTGAGAAGCCGCCGGGGAACATGATGATCTGGGCTTTCGCGATGGCCTTCTCAAAGACCTCCACCGACTCGCGGATATCCGCCGCCGTCAGGTTCTTGAATACCTTCGTGATCACGTCGGCGCCGGCCCGCTCAAAGGCCCTGGCGCTGTCATACTCGCAGTTGGTGCCGGGGAACACGGGGATGAACACCGTGGGCCGGGCCGTCTGATGCCTGCACACGTAAACGTCCGCCGCCTGATAAAGGCTGTTATGGACAGGCGCCTGCTCCACGCCGGAGACTGTGGGGAACACCTTCTCAAGGGGAGCCTCCCACGCCTTCTGGGCCTCCTCAAGGGGAAGGCGCATATCCCTGTATTCGATGGCGCCCGTATCGGTCACCTCGCCGATCAGGGTGTAGCGGCCCGAAAGGCTTCCCACCCGGCCGTCAGGAACCTCTGCCACCAGATTTCCCCAGCCTGCCGCGAAGAGATCCTCAGGAGCCACGTTGTGCTCGATCTTTACGCCCTTCCTGTTTCCGAAGGCCATTTTGCTGACTGCCTCGGCAATGCCGTGGCGCTCGACGGCGTAGGCGGATACGATCCTGCCCGCCTTCACGTCCTCAAAGAACTTTTCGTACTGGTCCATGGCCTGGCTGTAGACCGGCACGTCGTTTTCATCCCTGTCGATGGTGATGAGAACCAGCTTGTTCCCCGCCTTCTTGAGCTCCGGCGTGATGATGGTCTTATCGCTAGCAATGTCCACCGCGAAGGATACCAGGGTGGGCGGAACGTCCATCTCGTTGAAGGAGCCGGACATGCTGTCCTTTCCGCCGATGGAGGGAAGTCCGAAGCCCATCTGGGCGTTGTAGGCTCCCAGAAGGGCCGAGAAGGGAACGCCCCATCTGGCCGGATCCTCCGTCATCCTCTCGAAATACTCCTGGAAGGTGAAGCGGATCTTTGAATAGTCGCCGCCCGCGGCAACGATCTTCGCCACCGAGGATACCACCGCGTAAATGGCGCCGTGATAAGGGCTCCAGGAGGAAAGATACGGGTCGAAGCCGTAGCTCATCATCGTAACGGTATCGGTCTTTCCCTCAAGGACCGGAAGCTTCGCTACCATGGACTGGGTCTCGGTCATCTGATATTTTCCGCCGTAGGGCATATAGACGGAGCCTGCGCCGATGGAGCTGTCGAACATCTCCACCAGTCCCTTCTGGGAGCAGACGTTGAGATCCTTAAGGGTCTCCGTCCAGGCCGCCCGCACGTCTCCGATCTCTTTTTTATCGAAAAGGTTCCCCGTTCTCATGGGGATGTTCACCGCCACGTCCGTCTCCTGATGGGCGCCGTTGGTATCCAGGAAGGCCCGGCTTAAATCCACGATGGTCTTTCCTCTCCAGGTCATCCGGAGCCTGGGCTCCTCCGTCACCTTCGCCACGGGAACGGCCCCCAGGTTTTCCTCGGCGGCGTAGGCCAGGAACCGGTCCACGTCCTTCGGATCCACCACCACGGCCATTCTCTCCTGGGACTCGGAGATGGCGATCTCGGTCCCGTCAAGGCCGGCGTACTTCTTGGGCACCTTGTCCAGGTCGATCATCAGGCCGTCGGCCAGCTCGCCGATGGCCACGGAAACGCCGCCCGCGCCGAAGTCGTTGCACTTTTTGATGATATGGCTGACCTCCTCGCGGCGGAACAGCCTCTGGATCTTCCGCTCCGTGGGGGCGTTGCCCTTCTGCACCTCGGCGCCGCAGGTCTCAATGGATTTTTCCGTATGGACCTTGGAGGAGCCGGTGGCGCCGCCGCAGCCGTCCCTTCCGGTCCTGCCGCCAAGGAGGATGATGATGTCGCCGGGGTCAGAGGTCTCGCGGATCACGGCCCTTCTGGGAGCCGCGCCCATGACTGCGCCGATCTCCATCCTCTTTGCCGCGTAGCCGGGATGATAGATCTCCTTCACATAGCCTGTGGCAAGGCCGATCTGGTTGCCGTAGGAGCTGTAGCCGTGGGCCGCGCCCCGCACCAGCTTCTTCTGGGGAAGCTTGCCCTTCATGGTCTGGGATACGGGCACCGTGGGATCGGCCGCCCCGGTGACTCTCATGGCCTGATAAACATAAGTACGGCCGGAAAGGGGATCGCGGATGGCGCCGCCCAGGCAGGTGGCCGCTCCGCCGAAGGGCTCGATCTCCGTGGGGTGGTTGTGGGTCTCGTTCTTGAAGTTCACCAGCCACTCCTCGGTCTTTCCGTCGATCTCTACCGGCACCACGATGCTGCAGGCGTTGATCTCGTCGGATTCCTCCTGATCGTTAAGCTTTCCCTCTTTTTTTAACTTTCTCATGGCGATCAGGGCCAGGTCCATCAGGCACATGAACTTATCGCTCCGGCCCGCGAAAAGCTCTTCCCTGTCGGCCATGTACCGCTCATAATCCTTCACGATGGGCGCTTTATAGTCGCCCTCGCCGAAGGTCACGTTCTTAAGCTCCGTCTGGAAGGTGGTGTGACGGCAGTGGTCGGACCAGTAGGTGTCCAGCACCCGGAGCTCCGTCATGGAGGGGTCTCTGTGCTCCTCGTTCCTGTAATAATTCTGGATATGAAGGAAGTCCTTGAAGGTCATGGCCATGTTCAAAGACCCGTAAAACTCCTTTAAGGGCGTCTCGTCCATTTCGCAGAAACCGTCGATGATCTTTACGTCCGCGGGCTCCTCAAATTTTGTGATTAACGTCTCCGGCACGGCCTCGGAGGCCTCGCGGCTGTCCACGGGGTTGATGCAGTGGGCCTTGACCGCCGCCTTCTGCCCGTCGCTTAAGGTTCCCCTGATCACGTAGGTGGTGGCGCTCCGGATCACAGGCTCCTCGTCCTCTGCCAGAAGCTTCACGCACTGCTCCGCCGAATCGGCCCTCTGGTCGAACTGGCCAGGCAGGTATTCCACGGAAAACACCAGGTCCCGGGGATCCCGCTCAAAATCACCCTCATAGAGGATATCCACCGGGGGCTCCGAAAAGATCGTGCCTTTGGACTTCTGGTAGGTCTCCTCGGAAAGGTTCTCAATATCGTACCGGATCAGAACGCGCACGTCCTCAGCGCCCGTAATGCCCAGATAACTTCCGATCTCCTCCTTGAGCTCCTTTGCCTGCACGGCATAGGGCCTCTTTTTTTCCACATAAATTCGTCTTACGCTCATAGCTACCTCCACGCCTCTCTGGATTCTATCGAAAAGCTTTCTACTATCATATTTCATTTTGCGGGGAAAGTCAATTTCTGTCAGTGCTCATGGCCGCAGCCGCAGTGCTCATGCTCTTCTCCGGTATGACCGTAGACCTCGCCGCTTCCGCCCGCCTCAGCCAGGGAGAGGGCGTCCATGGAGATCTTCATAATATCGCGGGCCATGTCCTCGCTGAGCTTCATCCGGTCGGCCACCTCCTTCAGGGTGGCCTCCCGGCCCAGCTCCTCCACCAGCTCCTCCGTGGCCTTCATCATGGCGTTGGCCTGGGCGGCCAGATAGCTTCCCGTGTCGTCCTGCCCCGTCTGCTCGGCGATGGCCGCGTCCATGGCAGTGCAGATCTCTCTTGTGATATGAACGCCGAAATCCCCGCCTCCGAAGGTATCCACCGCCATGAGAAGGGCCATGTTCCCCTCCTGGATCAGATCCGACATGAGAACGCCCCGGCCGGCATATTCCCTCGCCAGCTCCACGACCCGCCTTAAATACCCTTCCGCCAGCCGGTTCCTGGCCGTCCTGTCGCCGCCGGCCGCCGCGGCCGCCAGCGCCTCGGCCTCTCCGGCCCCAAGCTGCCTGACGCCCTCAAGCTCCTCCAGGTACATCCTGTAGCAGCGGGAATCCTCTCCGCTTAAGGAGGCCTTTTCCCCGGAAGCCCTTTCCGGCTCCCTGCTCTTTCCCGCCACGGCCACCCGGTTAAAATCCAGATAGCCCTCGATCAGGCTCCACTGCTCCTCTGTAAGCTCCATACCGGGAAAGCCCTCCCGGATCTCCTGCTCCGTAAGGCGGCTTCCCTGGCCTCTGGCCTTTTCCAGAAGGCCGTCCAGGGCCTCCTTAAACTGCTCCTTCTTATCCACGCTCTCTTCCTTTCTGCCTAATGGCGCCTGAACCGTTCCTTCACCTGTTTCTCCGAGGCCGCCAGCACGCGGTCCAGCATTTCTTTGTCGCCGTCCGCCGCCTCAAGCATATATTGATACTCGTCCATAAGGCCGCTGCAATGGGGCACTCCCACCGCCCCCGCGTCGCTTCCCAGCGCCACAGAAACCCCCAGGGCCAGGGCCCTCTTCACATTGGCAAGCTGCATGGCGGTGATGGCCTCCACGGCCGCCTCGTCAAACCGCCCCGTCCCCCTTAAATTTCCCACGGGGGAGACCGTCGGCACCCAGATGGTGCCCAGGCGGGCCATGCGCGAAAGCTCCTCGTCGGTCATGTAGCCGCCGTGCTCAATGCTGTCTGCGCCGCTTATAAGGGCGTTCCGGACGGCCTCGGCCCCGTTGATGTGGACCATCACGGCAAAGCCCTCCTCATGGCAGATATGGACCAGCTCCTTCATCTCGGAAAAGGAAAGGGCCGTTCCCGTCACCCGCCCGTAAACGTCAAAATCCAGAAGGCCCGCGAACATGATCTTGATAAAATCCGCGCCCTCCTCCGCCGCCTTTTTTACCAGGACCGAAAAATCGGAAAGGGTCTCATATTCCAGCCCCACGATCCCGCCGTAACAGCCTTTTTTATGGATGGCGAAAACGGGGGAGCGGTAATCGATCCCGTAATCCTTGGCGATCTTCGCAGCGTAGGAGGAGACCCCGTATCGGTCGCCGCCCTCCCGGATAAAGGAGATGCCCGCATCCCGGTACTGCCGGAGGCACTCCTTTACAGCCTGCTGATCGACGCCGTTTTTATGGCGCTCCACCGCCTCCTTATAGCTTCTGCCGTTCATAAAGATATGGGCGTGACATTCTCCGAACATGGCTTCGCCTCCCCTACATCTGCTTCCGGACGACGCGGTACTCGTCGTCCGGCTGAAAACAGGGGCAGGCGTAAATGCTGCCCCTGAGAAACCGTTCCATATCGTCCTCGTCCAGGTCCGCCTCGCAGACATAGTAGCCGTACTCCTCGTCCCAGGCGTAAAGGGCGCAGAGCTCGCAGCACCCCTCCTGATTCATGATCTGTCTCCTTCCAGGGCCGAAACCTCGTCCAGCCAGATCCTGGCGCAGGCGTCGCTGGGCATCCTCAGATCGCCGCGGGGCGACACCGCCACGCTTCCCACCTTGGGCCCGTCGGGCAGGCAGGAGCGCTTGAACTGCTGGGAGAAGAACCTCCTGTAAAAGGTTTTCAGCCACTTTAAAATGGTCTCCTCATCGTAAGCTCCCGAAAAGGCCTGCTTCGCCAGCCGGAAGATCTTCGCGGGCCGGAAGCCGAACCGGAGGATATAATACAGGAAGAAATCATGGAGCTCGTAGGGGCCCACGATATCCTCCGTTTTCTGGGAAATCTTCCCGTCCTGCGGCGGAAGAAGCTCCGGGCTCACCGGCGTGTCCAGAATGTCCAGAAGGATCCCTGAGAGCCGCTTATCTCCGCAGGTATCGGCGCAGTAGCGCACCAGATGGCGCACCAGGGTCTTGGGCACCGAGGCGTTGACGCCGTACATGGACATGTGGTCGCCGTTGTAGGTGGCCCAGCCCAGGGCCAGCTCCGACATATCGCCGGTGCCGATCACCAGTCCGCCGTTTTCATTGGCGATGTCCATGAGCACCTGGGTGCGCTCCCTGGCCTGGCTGTTTTCATAGGTCACGGAATGATCCGCCGGGTCGTGGCCGATGTCCCGGAAATGGAGGGAGACTGCCTCCTTTATATCCACCTCGCGAAGGCGGGCCCCCAGAACCCGCGTCAGCTGGCAGGCGTTTTCGTAGGTCCTGTCCGTGGTGCCGAAGCAGGGCATGGTGACCGCGGTGATCTTTTGCCTGTCCTCTCCCAGAAGGTCGAAGGCCCTGGCGGTCACAAGAAGGGCAAGGGTGGAATCCAGGCCGCCGGAGATCCCCACCACCGCGTTTTTGCAGCCCGTATGGGCCAGCCGCTTTTTCAGGCCCATGGCCTGGATCGAGAGAATCTCCTCGCATCTTCTTTCCCGCTGCGCCTGATCCTTCGGCACAAAGGGCGCGGGATCCACAAACCGCTCCAGGGAAAGGGGCGCCTTTTTCAGGCTGAAGGCCACCCGCCTGTAGCCCTGATTCTCCACCGGTCCGAAGGTGCTCATCCGCCTTCTCTCATTCCGGAGCCGCTCCAGATCCAGATCCGCGCAGATAAGCCCCGTGGTAAAGCGCTTCGCCCCCTTTAAGAGGGCGCCGTTTTCATAGATCAGGTTGTGGCCCGCAAACACCAGGTCCGTGGTGGATTCTCCCTCTCCGGCGTCGGCGTAGATATAGCCGCAGACCAGTCTGGCCGACTGGTTTGCCAGAAGCTCCTTGCGGTAAACATCCTTTCCCGTGGTCTCGTCGCTGGCCGAGGAGTTTACGATCAGGGCCGCCCCCGCCAGGGCGTGGCGGGTGCTGGGGGGCGCCGGGATCCACAGATCCTCGCAGACCTCCGCCGCCACCGTAAGCCCTTCCATATTCACGCACTCAAAAAGGATGTCCGTTCCCATGGGCACATAGTCCAGGATCCCCCCTGCCGTCCGCACCGGAACCATGACCGGCTCCCTGTTTCCGGGGGTAAAATGCCTGGCCTCGTAAAACTCTGAATAATTGGGAATGGCGGTCTTGGGCACCAGCCCCAGAATCAGGCCGTCCTTCATGGCCGCCGTCACATTGTAGAGCTTTCCGTCCCGCATCCAGGGAAGCCCCGCGAACACCAGAAGATCCAAATCCTTCGTGTGCTCCGCCAAAAGGGCCAGCGCCTCCTTTGCCGCCTCAAGAAGGCTGTCCTGCAAAAACAGGTCGCCGCAGGTATAGCCTGTCAGGCAAAGCTCCGGAAATACCAGCACCTTCGCCTGCCTGGCCGCCGCCTCCCGGCAGAGCGCCTCCATCTGTTCCCTGTTATGGGCGGGATCCGCCACCAAGATCCTGGGCGTGGCCGCCGCCACCCGAATAAATCCCTGTTCCATATCCGCTCTCTCCCTATCTGCGGCCTTCGCCGCTTAAATCTCCCGTTCATTATATCACAGAAGGGCCGCTATTTCCACTGCCGGCCAGCGCCTCCATGGATTCCTTTTCCATCAGGAACCTGACGCTCCCCTTCTTGAGCCGCGCCCCCAGCTTCTCATAAAAGCCCATGGCGGGGGTGTTCCAGTCCAGGCAGCTCCATTCCATCCCGCCGCACCCTTCCTTAAGGGCTTTTTCCGCCAGCCATCCAAGAGCCGCTCTCCCATAGCCCCTTCCCCGTTTTTCGGGGACGATGAAGAGATCCTCCACATACAGGCCGCAGGCCGCCGCGAAGCTGGAAAAGATATAGTAATAGATCCCGTATCCGATCTCGTTTCCGTTTTCCACGATAAAAAAGGCTTCCGCCCTTTTTCTTTGGAACACGGCCTCACGGACGGCCTGTACTGTGGCCGTGACATCCTGAGGCCTTTTTTCGTAGGCCGCCAGCCCTTTGATAAAATCCAGAAGCAGGGAAACGTCCTGCTCTCTTGCCATGCGGAATGTAAGCTCCATCCTTTTTCACGATCCTTCCGTTTCAAGCTGTCTTTTCAGGTACGCGCCCACCACGTTGGAAAAATTCGCGATGTCGCGGATATAGGCGAAATCCTTTCCGAAGATGGTCTTTTCCGCCTTGAGCTCCTCCTCCCGCCCCGCAAAGACCCCCAGCACCGAAATGCCCAGGCCCCTGGCGTGGCGCACCTCCCTGGCCGTATCCAGCACGGCGTAATCGCCCCCGTAGGAGCGGGGATTTTTGCTGCCCGGCCTTCCCACGATCATGTCGTTGGGCCTGCCGTCGCTTAGGACGATCAGGATCTTGTTCTCCTCCTGCCGTCTGAGGAGCCCGTCGGCGGCGGCGCGGATGGCCAGCCCGTCCCTGTTGTTGGACGAAGTGGCGTATTCCAGGATATCCTGATCCGCCGTCTCCCCGTCGTCGTAATCCCGGAACCTGTGGAGCACCGTATATTCCCAGAAGGTGCAGAAGCTCATGACCCTGTGGGGGATCCCTGCGTTGGTGAGGGCCCGGCTTATGATAAAGCCCTGAAGGGCCACCCTGGGCTGGCGCACCCGCTGGGAGTCGCTGGCGTCCATGAGCACGTCCACCGCGAAATCGGAGGAGTCCCTGTTGATAAGCCGTGTGAACAGCCTTCTGTCTCCGGTCCTTCCCACCTTCCACAGAAGGCTGGGGATCACCTGCCCGTGGTCGTCCCTGGTGTATTCCATCTCGCTGCGGCGCACCAGGGCCCGCTTCAGCACGTCGGTCAGAATGGACACGTTCCGTTTTGTCAGCGTGTAGTTCTGATAATAATACCGCTTGTTCTGCTCCGCCTGACGCAGGGCGTACTGATAATTATAATTGTTCTTCACGGGGTTTTTCAGGATCCCCTCTGTCATGTAGAGGCTGCAGTCCGCGTGGGCACCCCGGCAGAGCCTGTAGTTTAACCGCTCCCCCTCCAGCCGGCTCAGATAGGACCGCCCGAAATTCAGCTCCACGTAGGAGTAGATTTTCTGAAGATCCTCCTCGCTCACCGTCACCACGTGGGCGGCCGCGTCCACGGAGGGCTTTTCCTCCTCAGATTCCGTCCCTGTGCGGAGCATCGCCTGGCTTACGCGGCGCATGTACTGCTCAAAGCTCTCCTCCACCGCCGTATCCTTCAGGAAATCCCTCCAGCCGTACTCGGCCAGCTCCTCCGTGGTCACGGAGAGCACGTCCTCCAGGCTTCCCTGCCTTTTTTCAAAGCCGCTGTCCAGAAGCCCGTTGTAAAGCCGGTCCACGGCGCGGATGATCTCCATGGTCTCTGAGGCGTCCTCCAGGGCCTCGGCCTGCCCAAGGGCCTCCGTGATTCTTCTGCTCCCCTGATACCGTCCCTCCAGGGCCTTTCGGATCATGGCCAGCTTCACCATGCCCACCGCCGATTCCGTCAGCATCCGGGACTCGGTATCCAGCGTATCCTCAAAGGCTTTTTTCCGCAGCTGCGCCACGCCGGCCCGCTCCGCCTCCGCCTTTTTGTGGACGGCCATATCCACGCAGACCTGGGCCAGCACCGTCAGATTTCTCTGATCGGCCCCCAGAAAGCACTTTTTCACCACATAAAGAGCAAGGGCGTCCTTGTCAAAATATTTGGCAAAGGCTCCCTGCTTCACTGCGTCGTATAAGGAGATATATTTGGATTTTTCAAAGGAGTCCACGTCCAGGGCCGTGTCCAGGGTGTAGTCGCCGCTGACGGTCCACATCAGGTTCCTCACCCGGTTTTCGGCCTCCATCCTGTTTTCCTGACCGCTCATGCCGCTCACTGCCCTTCAAAAACGTCTGCCGCCGTCCAGCTCTCCGGTATTCTTGTCATCACCACGTCGCCCACGATCTCCTTCTCGAAAATATCGAAGGTCTTGTTGGTGATGCCCATTTTCACCGCGAGGACCGGCTTAAGGCCTGTCTTAATGGTCCTGACGGCCGCCAGAAGCCCTCTGAGATCCAGGGCCCTCGTGGTGATCTCGCCGTTTTCCGCCTTCTCCTGAAGATCCAGGAACAGGCCGCAAAGCTGCGCCACGGCCTCTTTCTTCCCGTCGGGGAACATATAGCCGAAGATCTTGGACAGGGTGCCCTCGTCCACCGGCGGCATGTCGATCACCAGAAAGCGGGATACCAGGGCCTCGTTGAGCTCCTTCGTGCCCGCGTAGCCGTAGTTCATGGTGCCGATGAACCGGGCCGCGGGGTGGAGCCGGATCTTTTCATACCCCGGCACGTCGATGATCCGCCTGTAGTCCAGGGCCGCGTGGAGCACGGAGACCGCGTCGTTCTTCGCCATATTGATCTCATCCAGCACGCCGAAGCCGCCGCAGGCGGCGCACCGGTATACCGGCCCCTTCCGCAGGGACACCTGGTTGTTCACGAAGGTATCCGTGCCGATCAGGGAGCTGCTGTCGGTATTGACGTGAAAGGAGATGTTGTAGACGGGACGGCCGAAAAACCAGGCCAGGTTTTCAGCCAGCACGTTTTTCCCCGTGGCCTTGGAGCCGCTTAAGAGCAGGTTCTCCCCCTCCAGCAGGGCCGCGATGGCCTGCTCTAAAATCTCTTTTCCGTAAAAGGGAAGGAGGGGCGGCGCGACCCTTCCTTTTTCCTCCTCATCCACCGGATAACAGTCTCTGAACTGCTCCACGCCGTGGATCAGCGTTTCGTCTACGCCCTGCTCCCTAAGGAGCCTCATTTCGTCTGCCATGCCCTTCTCACCGCCCTTTTCCGGCCTTTAAAATCAGCCTGTTGATCTGGGCGCCCATGTAGCCGCCCCCGAATCCGTTGTCGATGTTCACCACCGCCATGCCCTCGGCGCAGGAATTCAGCATACTGAGGAGAGGGGCAATCCCCCCGAAGGAGGCGCCGTAGCCGATGGAGGTGGGCACCGCGATCACTGGCTTGTCCACAAGCCCGGCGATTACGCCGCCCAGGGCCCCTTCCATTCCGGCCACCGCCACGATGCAGCTGGCCTTCCTGATCTCCTCGATCCGGGAAAAGAGCCTGTGGATCCCGGCCACGCCCACGTCGAACACCCGAAGCACCCGGCTTCCGTGGAATTCGGCGGTCTGGGCCGCCTCCTCCGCCACCGGGATGTCGGCCGTCCCGCCTGTGCACACGGCCACCAGCCCCTCCCGCGAAACAGGGGCGGGCTCATATTTCATAATCCGGGATACTGCGTCGTAGGACACCTCGGGCACTGCCGCCCGCACCGCCTCGTACTGTTCTTTAGAGGCTCTGGTGCCCATCACGTTGACGCCCCGCTCCCGGAAGGTCTGATAGATCTTCACAAGATGCTCCGTCTCCTTGCCCTGGCAGAAGATCACCTCGCCGAAGCCCCTGCGCTTTCCTCTGTGGAAATCGATCTTGGCGCAGCCGATGTCGGCATACTCCTGGCCGCCCAGCATGATCTCGGCCTCCTCAAGGGGAAGCTCCCCCCTTTTTACCTGTTCCAGTATCTCCCTGATCTCCATATCTGCTCCAATCTAAATATCCATGCTGCCGGACCGGAAGCCCTCCAGATCCAGCGTGATATAGGAAAAGCCCAGCTCCTTAAGGCGTTTTACAATCCCGCGGCGGTTTTCGGCGAGGAGGGGAATCTGCCCCTCCTCCACCTCGATCCTGGCCACCCTCCCGTGAAGCCTGAGCCGCACGGAGCGAAGGCCCAGGCTTTTTAAATACTCCTCGCCGCTTCTGATGCGCTCCAGGGTTTCCCGCTCAAGGCGGCTTCCGTAGGGAAGCCTGGTGGCAAGGCAGGAATCCGAGGGGCGCTTTGCCGCCGAAAGGCCGTATTCCGCCGCCAGGCGGCGCACCTCCTCCTTTGTAAAGCCGGCCTCCCTTAAAGGGCTTATGACCCCCAGCTCCGAAAGGGCCCTGAGGCCGGGCCTGTACGCCTTCCCGTCATCGGCGTTGGTGCCGTCCAGCACCGCCCGGCACCCGTGCGCCTTCGCGAAGTCCAGAAGCTTCTCAAAAAGATATTTTTTGCAGAGGTAGCAGCGGTCCTTTGGATTATTTAAAATGGCGGGATTATCCAGCTCGTTGACCGGGATCACGAAAAGCTCCGCTTTGCACTCCTTCGCGGTCCGGGCCGCGGCCTCCCCGTCGCCCGCCCCGTGGAGGAAGGTGTCAAACCGAACCGCCCTGAGAATCCCTCCGCTCCGTTCCCGCTCTCCGCTTAAGGCGGCCAGAAGGGCGCTGCTGTCGGCGCCGCCGGAAAAGGCCAGACAGGCTCCCCGGCTCAGCGCTTCCTTAAGAATGCGGGAAAGGAGTTCCTTTTTTTCCTCATAGCTTCTCATGGATTTCTCCGGCCCCTTCCTGCGCCAGCCGGGCGATCTCCTCATAGAGCTCCCGGAAGGGCTTTCCCGAGGCGTCGGCAAGCCGCGCGATATCGTCGTACTCCGGATAACAGGATACGCGCCCGTCCCGGAGGACCTCCTTTGCCCGGGCTGTGCCCCAGGGCGTCTCCACCGTCACAATCCTTCTGGGAAGGACGGTCCGCTCCAGGGGGACGCGCCGGATGCCGATGGTGGTGGTATGGCGGAAAATCAGCTCCTCCATGGCCTCTCGGCCGGATTCGTCGCAGATCACCTTCATCAGATAGGCGGGCCTGTTCTTTTTCATAAAGGCGGGCACATAGCACACATCCCTGGCCCCCGCCGAAAAAAGCCGCTCCATCACATAGCCCAGGGCCTCCCCCGTGGCGTCGTCGATGTTGGTCTCCAGCATCCAGAGCTTTTCCGTCTCCGGCTTCGCGCCCTCCGTCTCCTCGATCAGATAGGCCCGCAGGATATTGGCCTTGGGAAAATCCTTTTTCCCGGCCCCCATTCCGGTTTTCACGATCCGGTAGGACCCGGGGAGCCGCTCTCTGGTGCGGATCCCCGCCGCGATGGCCGCTCCGGTGGGCGTCGCCAGCTCGCCCCTGGTGTCCGTGGGGCGCAGGGACAGACCGTACTGTTCCGCGATGGCCGTCACTGCCGGAACGGGCACGGGAAGGATCCCGTGCTGGCAGTTAACGTGGCCGCTCCCGGCGGCGATGTCGGAGACCACCGCCTCCCGGATCCCCAGATCGTCCAGGCAGATGGCCGCGGCGGCGATGTCCACAATGGAGTCCACCGCGCCCACCTCGTGGAAATGCACCTGATCCACCGGCTTTCCGTGGACCTTCGCCTCCGCCTGGGCCACGATCCGGAAAATCCGCTTCGCAAGCTCCTTCGCCCCCGGCGTCATCGCAGAATCCTCCAGGATCCGGACAATATCCGGAAGGCTCCTGTGGACATGGCCGTGATGATGGTCGTGGCCGTGGCCATGATCGTGGCCGTGAGCATGGTCATGGCTGTGCCCGTGGCCGTGGGCCGCCTCCCCGAATTCCTCGTAGTCATGGCTTCCGCCGTCCTCCGGCCCCTCCAAGATCACGTCAAAGGACGCGGCCTCGACGCCGCATTTTACCCGGCGGCCGATCTCGACCCGGTATCCGTCCACCTTAAGGCTCGAAAGCCCCTCAAGGAGCTTTTCGCGGCTGGCCCCCAGATCCAGAAGGGCCGCCACCGCCATATCTCCGCTGATCCCGGAATAACATTCCAAGTAAAGCATCCTTACACCTCGATCAGTTCATAGTCCTTATTTCCAAGTCCGATCTTCACGCCGTGGTCAATCCCCACCTTCCAGTCGGTGTTGGGGCTCACCCTGCCGAAGTGATCCCTGTCCTCGTGGCCGCAGCTCTCCCCAAGAAGGCTGTCGGCAATGATGGGCTGGGCGTTGACCGCGTCGGCGCAGGCCACGTCCAGGGCCACCGGGTCAAAGGAGGCGAACATGCCCACATTGGGAACGATGGGCCTGTCGTTTTCTCCGTGGCAGTCGCAGTAGGGAGATACGTCCACCACCAGGCTGATGTGGAAATTGGGACGTCCCTGGACCACCGCCAGGCTGTACTCGGCGATCTTCTTGTTGACGATCTCGCAGGTGGCGTCCTGGGCGGGCTTTACGGCGTCCTTCGGACATACGCCGATGCACCGGCCGCAGCCCACGCATTTATCGTGGTTGATGCTTGCCTTTCCGTCCGTGAACTCCGGAGCGCCGTGGGCGCAGATCTTTTCGCACTGATGGCAGCCCACGCAGAGGGACTGGTCCACATAGGGCTTCCCTGTGCTGTGCATCTCCATCTTCCCGGCGCGGGAGCCGCAGCCCATGCCCAGGTTCTTTAAGGCGCCGCCGAAGCCCGTCATCTCATGGCCCTTGAAATGGGTCAGGGAGATCACCACGTCGGCGTCCATGATGGCCCGCCCGATCTTGGCGTTTTTCACGTATTCGCCGTTCACCGGCACCTCCACGTCGTCGGTCCCCTTAAGGCCGTCGCCGATCACCACATGGCAGCCTGTGGAGAACGGAGAAAAGCCGTTCAGATAAGCGGTGTCAATGTGATCCAGGGCGTTCTTCCTTCCGCACACGTACAAGGTGTTGCAGTCCGTGAGGAAGGGCTTTCCTCCCAGGGATTTCACCATGTCTGCGACGGTCTTCGCGTAGTTGGGCCGCAGGTAAGACAGGTTCCCCCTCTCGCCGAAATGGATCTTGATGGCCACGTATTTGTCCGTGAAATCAATATTCCCGATTCCGGCCTTTTTCATCAGCCTCTCCAGCTTCATCTGGAGGTTTTCCCCGTTCTTCGCCTTCATGTCTGTAAAGTAAACCTTTGATTTTCCCATATCCTTCTCCTTTTCTGAAATTTTTCGGCCGCCAAAAGCCGTATTTATGCCCCAGGGCCGGGACACGCTCCCCCGTTATGTCCTGTCGGCCCCTGTCATCATATCCCTTGCCTCCTCGATCCTTCCGGCAATTTCCTGCTGCCGCTCGGAGAACAGGAGGCCCTTGTTGTATTTGTAATACCTGTCGCAGCCGTTCTCCCGGATGTACCACAGGCTGTAATAGCCCGCCGAAAGCTCCGTCACGAAAAGCACCAGCTCCTGGCCCTGCCCGAAGGCCGCCTCCAGAAAATCAAAGGCGTACTCCAGCATGCTTCCGGCCTCGTCTAAAAGGGACTGGCGTTCGTCTGTCTGGGCCGCGAACCGTCCGCGAAGCTCGTCGAAGTCCTTCGCCGCGCCCGCCTGCTCCAGCCAGGAAAGGGTCTCAAGAAAGGTCCGCTCCCCGCCCCTGGTGAGAAGCTCCGCCTCTTTTTCCTTCCTGTACTGCTCCTGAGTCCGGTCATACTGGTCCTTCAAGGCTTCTGTGAACGGGACGCCCTCCTCCTGGCTTTTCTGAACTGCCTTCAGCCGTGAAAAAAGCGCCTCCGCCAGCCTGTCCTTAAAATACGCCTCCCGGAAGGCCTGGTTCAGCCTGGACAAAAGAAGGCCGGTCACGCTGACCTTCTCGTCGAAGTCGGCGAAATGCAGCCTTGAGATGGCCTGGGGCGTGACCCCTCCCCGCAGGACCTCCTCGATCCTGTAATCCCTGTGATATTTATAGTAGAGCTCCAGAAAGTTGGCGAAATCCCTGGCCACCCGGGGATACTGGAGGTACTGGCCCGTCACCTGGGCGTCAGCCTCCTTGCCCAGCCTTTCATACACGTATAAAAGCTCGGAAAGATCCTCCCAGCCGCGGGCCGTCACAAAGCGGATGCCGTCCACGGTGGTCTCAATCCGGTAGAAGTTTTCGCGCCGGATGTCCAGATACGAAAGGATGGCCTGATGAATTCCCACCCGGTAGGCGTATTCCTTCCAGACCCCGTAATCGGCCTCCACATCCAGCCGCTTGACCCGGTCCAGAGTCACCACGTCAAAGTCCCGCACCGATTTGTTGTATTCCGGCGGATTCCCCGCCGCCACGATGATCCAGCCCTCGGGCACCTTCTGATTTCCGAAGGTCTTGCACTGCAAAAACTGCAGCATCATGGGCGCCATGGTCTCGGATACGCAGTTGATCTCGTCGATGAACAGGATCCCCTCGCGGATCCCGGTCCGTTCCATTTTATCGTAAATGGAGGCGATGATCTCGCTCATGGTGTATTCCGTCACGGAACAGGTCTTTCCGCCGTATTCCTTTTCCCTGATAAAGGGAAGGCCCACGGCGCTCTGCCTGGTGTGGTGGGTGATGGTGTAGGAGACCAGGCCGATCCTGCACTCCTTCGCGATCTGCTCCATGATCTGGGTCTTTCCCACGCCGGGCGGCCCCATCAGAAGCACCGGCCTCTGGCGCAGGGGCGGGATCATATACTCCCCGTGGCTGTCCTTTAAAAGATAGGCTTCGATGGTATCCCGGATCTCTTTTCCGGCCCGTTTGATGTCCATCCCCGAAAGCCCCCTTTCTATACTGTCCCAAATGATATTTTATACAAATCTGATGTTTTTGTCCAGACGTTTCCCGCTCCCGGCCACGTCGTCCCCGGTGAGGATCTTCTTCATGGCCCAGGGCGGGACGCTCTCGTCTGTATAATCCTCCTTCATGAACAGAAAGGCCACGTCGTAATCGGGGCGTTTTTTCGGATAAGTGCCCCGCCCGTCGGTAAAATATAAGAGCCCCTTCAGCTTCTGGAAGGCCCCCTGCTCCTTAAGCTCCTCCACATAGGAGAACACGGGCCTGAAATCAGTGCCGCCGCCGCCCTTAAGCTCAAACTGCTCCATATATTCCTGAAGGTCTTTCTTCTCCTTTATCACCGTGTCGGAGCGCACCTTCTCGTCACACTGGATGATATGGATATTCACCTTTTTAAAAAAGCTTTCTGTTTCCAGCAAAATCCCGCAGGTCTCGGAGAGAAAGGCCTTTACCAGCTCACCGGAGCAGGACATGGAGGTATCCACCGCGATCACGAAATCCCGGATCCGCCTGACCTCCTTGAATTCCTGGGGCTCAATGAGGGGCATATTCCCGTAAAGGCGCAGGCCGTAGCTGTAAAATCCGTAGTCGAAGGAATCCTGATCGATCCCCAGCTCCTCCCGCCAGACGGCGAATTTTTTGAGGAAGCTCCTGTAATCCTCCCGCTCCCCGTTCTGGACCTTCAGACGGTCGAAAAGCTCCCCCTCGCCGCTTCCCTGATCCTTCCGGGCCGCCGCCAGCCCGGTCTCCGTTTTTTCCGCCGTATCCCGCCACTTGTTTTCCAGCTCCCGGGTCCTGTCCGGCTCCTTTTCCGGATCGGGCCAGTACCGGTGATCGTCCACCGTAAAGACCTCCTTAAGGGCCTCAAGCTGCTTCTTTGCAAGGCGCTTTTCCAAAAGGACCTGATAGATTCCCTCGGCGGTGAGCACGGAAAGCCGTTCCTTAAGCATCCGGTAAGTCTCCGTCCGCTCCGGCGCCACGGCCCGGCGGACGCTCCGCTTATCCATCCCGTCGATTAAAGACTCCATGGCGATGTCGCAGGCCAGGTTCCAGTACTCTGGATTTCTGCCGCCCCTTCTGGACAGATGGCGGAACAGGCAGTGAAACACGATGTGCAGATACAGGCGGTTGATGAATCTTCTGTCGTTTTCGTAAAGGGCCGCAAGGCTGTAAGGCTCAAAAAACAGGCTATACCCGTCTGTCCCGGCAGTCTGAATCTGCGGATCCAGCGCGTACCTCAAGCCTCCCAGCGCCAGGTCCAGAAAGCGCATGCCGATATAGAGCTCGTTCCGGGAAAGGCTTAAAATATCCCTTCCGATCTGCTCCCATTTTTCCGTAAGCTCCGCCGACACGGCCCTTCCTCCCTTCGTCAGAGCACAAAGCTCTTTTTCGCTGCTTTTCTTCCTCTTTGATAACGGTGGTCCATTAAAATACTGACGGCCTCCGTATTCCCGGACCGGGCGGCCAGATCGGTGAGCACGTCCAGGGCGTCCTCCCGCCTTTCGCCCGGTTCCTCCCTTTTTTCAAAGGCCGCCTTCTCCACAATGTCCTCTCCCAGGGAGGCCATGTAGAAATCTCCGGCTCCGTCGTCCAGCTTTTTTTCTTTTTTCTCTGCTTTGACGGGCTCCGGCTCCGCCTCCCGGTCAAAGGCCCCCGCCTCCGCGAGAAGCCTGAGCGTCTCCGGCTCCGCCTCCTTTAAAAGATAGGGGGCGGCCCCCCTCACATGGCAGCCCAGCCAGTCCAGATAGCGCTCCCTCGCCTCCGGCGAAAGGCCCTCGGGAGAGGAAAGGCGGCAGGCGGAAAGCCCGGCAAGAAGCCCTGCCTCCTCCTGGCCCGCCGCCAGGGAAAACAGGCCGTCGTATTCCGAAAGCTCCAGGCGGCCGTCCCGGAAGCACTGACGGTACCGGTAGCCGGTGCCGCGAAAATGCACCTCGAAAATCCGGGCGGGGATATTCTCCACCGACGCCTCATAATATCCCGGAAACACCAGCGAAAACTGCCTCTCCCCCTCATGGACCGAGACCTTTACGGTCCCTCGGACGTCCGAGAGGACCCGGGACAGGGCGCGGAAGTCGCCGGTGGTCTGATATTCCAGCCTCTTTAAGGCGCCGCAGCCCATAAAGGCGCCGTTTCCCGTCCGCAAAAGGCCCTCGGAAAAGCCGAGGGTCTCTAAAGAGCCGCAGCCGTAAAAGCAGTAGTCGCCCACTTCCCTCACCGTATCCGGAAGATACAGGGCCTTAAGCCGCCCGCCCCGCAGGGGCGCCGGCTCCTCTCCCTCCAGGAAAGCCTCCCCCTCCTCGCATCTTTTTACGTCCTGACGGCGAAACCTGGGCGGAATCTCCTCTCCGGAAAAGCAATAGGGGCCCACGGCCGTAAGAGGCAGGCCTCCAAGCCGCTCCGGAAGCCGCGCGCGTCCCTCCGCCCCGTAAAGACGCACCAGGACGGCGCCCCCGTCCGCCCCGGCATATTCCCACACAGTCCTCATGGCTCCTCCTATCCCAGAACGCCCAGATGCTCCAGAAGGATCTTGAGTCCCATGAGGATCAGGATCACCCCTCCCGCCAGCTCAGCCCTGGATCTGTATTTTTTCCCGAATACGTTCCCGACCCTGACGCCCGTCACAGACAGGACGAAGGTGACGGCCCCGATGAGACAGACCGCCAGAAGGATATTGACCTTTAAAAAGGCGAAGGTCACGCCCACTGCCAGGGCGTCGATGCTGGTGGCCACCGCCAGAAGCAGCATGGTCTTTACGTCGAAGGAGCCGTCGGCCTCCTCCTCGCCGGAAAACGCCTCCCTGACCATGTTGGCGCCGATGGCCGCGAGGAGCACGAAGGCGATCCAGTGATCGACGCTGGCGATCCTGTCGCGAAAGCCGGTTCCCAGAAGGTAGCCGAAAAGGGGCATCAGCATCTGAAAGCCTCCGAAGTAGACGCCCGCCAGCGCCGCGTGCCTCCAGTTCATCTGCTTCATGGCCAGTCCCTTGCATACGGACACCGCGAAAGCGTCCATGGCCAGCCCCACCGAGATCACCGTCAGTTCCCATATTGACATTGCGCTTTCCTCCTGCGTTCCGGTAAAAAAAAACCTACCTGCACCCGCGGATACAGATAAGTCCCGTTTTCCTTATCTCCGATGTATTATACCTGTCTCACGGCGCTTTTGTCAACGGTGATTTTCGTCATTTTTCCATATTGCAAAGGCAAAAAAACCGTTCTAGAATATGGGATTAGAAAAGGGAGGAACCCATCATGCTGAAACGACTGTTTTCCTATTTGAGACCCTACCGGCTGCAAACGGTGCTGGCCATCGTCTGCATTGAGCTGGAGGCGGCCTTTGAGCTGATTATCCCCATGATTATGGCGGGGATCATCGACGTGGGCGTTCCCACCGGAAATAAGGCCGTCATTTTTCAGAAGGGCTTTCAGATGGTGATATGCGCCATACTGGCCCTGATCTTCGGCGTCGGCAGCGCCCGGTTCAGCGCCGTCATCGGCCAGGGGCTGGGGGCGGAGCTGAGAAAGGCCGAGTACCGGAAGCTCCAGAGCTTTTCCTTCTCGAACATCGACCATTTCCGGGCCTCCTCCCTGGTGACCAGGCTCACCAGCGACGTGACCGCCATCCAGAATTCCGTGTCCACCGGCATGCGCCCCGCCTGCCGCGCGCCCTTTATGATGCTGCTTTCCCTGGGACTTTCCTTCGTGATGAACTGGAAGCTGGCCCTTGTGTTCTGCGTGGCCGCGCCGCTCCTGGGCGTCATGCTGTTTCTGATCGTGAAAAACGTCCGGCCTCTGTACGGGAAAATGCAGGGGGCCGTGGATCTGGTCAACCGGATCGTGCAGGAGAACCTGACGGCCATCCGCGTGGTGAAGGCCTACGTGCGCGAGGATTATGAGACCGCCAAGTTCGAGGAAAGCAACCTCTCCTTAAGGAATACGGCCCAGAAGGCCTTCGGCCTGGCCGCCCTCAATATGCCCTCCATGCAGCTTGTGATGTACGCCACCATCCTCTGCCTTCTGTGGATCGGCGGAGGCCTGATCCGCGCCGGCGGCATGCAGGTGGGCGAGCTGACCGGGTTTTTAAGCTACGTGCTCCAGGTCCTGAACGCTCTGATGATGATCTCCAACGTGTTCATGATGCTGACCCGCTCCCTGGCCTCCTGCCGTAGGATCGTGGAGGTGCTGGACGAGGAGGTGGATATGACAGACGACGAGGCGAAGGAGATCGAGGTGACCTCCGGCGCCATCGAGTTTGACCACGTCTTTTTCAAATACCGTCAGGAAGCGCCGGAATACGTACTCTCCGACATCACCGTCTCCATAAAGGCGGGCGAGACCGTGGGGATCCTGGGAAGCACCGGCTCCGCCAAGAGCACCCTGGTGCAGCTGATTCCCAGGCTTTACGACATCACCTCGGGAAGCCTCACCATAGACGGGCATCCCGTCCGGGAATACCCCATGAAGCACCTGCGGGACGCCGTGGGCATGGTGCTCCAGAAAAACACCCTGTTTTCCGGCACCATCCTGGATAACCTCCGGTGGGGCAAGGAGGACGCTGACGAGGAGGAGATCCGCGCAGTCTGCTCCATCGCCTGCGTGGACGAATTCATCGGCCGCCTGCCGAAGGGCTATGACACCGAGCTGGGCCAGGGCGGCGCGGGCCTTTCCGGCGGCCAGCGCCAGAGGCTCTGCATTGCCAGGGCCCTCCTTAAAAAGCCGAAGATCCTGATTCTGGACGATTCTACCAGCGCCGTGGACACGGCCACCGACGCGAAAATCCGCGAGGGGCTGGCCGCTTATCTCAAGGATTCCACCAAGCTAATCATCGCCCAGCGGGTCACCTCGGTGATGCACGCCGACAAGATCCTGATCCTGGACCACGGACGGATCCAGGCCATCGGAACCCATGAAACGCTTCTGAAGGAAAACGCCATGTATCAGGAGCTCTATCATTCTCAGCAGGAAGGGGTGGGACTGTAATGGCACGGTATGTGGGATACAAAAAACCGAAAAACACGAAAAAGACCGTCCTGCGGCTGATGCACTACCTGGGATCCCACAAGATCCTGCTCTTCCTGGTGGCCGTCCTCACCGCCATCGGTTCTCTGGCCAATATCATGGGCACCTATCTTTTAAAGCCCGTGGTCAACAACTATATCCTGCCCGGCGACATTCCAGGGCTCCTTAAGATGGTGCTCCTCATGGGCCTTATGTATCTGGCGGGCGTCCTGGCGACCCTGGGCTATAATCAGCTGATGGTCCGCATGGCCCAGAAGGTGGTCAGCGAGATCCGCCATGATCTCTTTGTCCACACCCAGTCCCTTCCCCTTTCCTACTTTGACGCCCATACCCACGGGGAGCTGATGAGCCGCTTCACCAGTGACGCCGACACCATCAGCGAGGCTTTGAACAGCAGCTTTACCCTGCTGATCCAGAGCGGCATCATCATCACCGGCACCATCGTCATGCTGGTGGTGCTCAACTGGAGGCTTTCCCTGATCGTCCTGTTCTTTATGGCGCTCATGTTCCTGTTTATCCAGTTCAACAGCAGGCGCAGCCATAAATACTTTACGGAGCAGCAAAACAACCTGGGCTCCTTAAGCGGCTTTGTGGAGGAGATGGTCACGGGGCAGAAGGTGGAAAAGGTCTTTAACCACGAGGCCCAGGACTTTGATGAATTCTGCCGCCGGAACGAGGCGCTCAGGAAGGCGGGCACAAGGGCCCTCTCCTATTCCGGCATGATGATCCCCACCATCGTAAGCCTCTCTTATTTCAATTACGCGGTTTCGGCCTGCATGGGCGGTCTCTTCGCCCTGGCGAACCTGATCGACATCGGAAGCCTCACCTCTTACCTGGTCTATGTGCGCCAGACGGCCATGCCCATGAACCAGTTCACCCAGCAGATGAATTTCCTGCTGGCCGCCCTTTCCGGCGCGGAGCGGATCTTTGAGATGCTGGACGCCGAGCCCGAGACAGACGAGGGAACCATCACCCTCTGCAAAGCCGAAGAACAGCCCGACGGAACTTTGACCCAGTGCGAGCCCTCCCGCGGCGTCTACGCCTGGAAATGCCCCGAGGCGGACGGCGGCTTCCGGCTGGTTCCCTTAAAGGGAGACGTGCGGTTCTTCGACGTGGTGTTCGGCTACACGCCGGAAAAGAAGATCTTAAACCACATCAATCTCTACGCCAAGCCGGGCCAGAAGATCGCCTTCGTGGGCTCCACCGGCGCGGGAAAGACCACGATCATCAACCTGATCAACCGCTTCTACGAGATCGACAGCGGAACCATCACCTACGACGGGCTGGACGTGCGGGATATCCGGAAAAAGGATCTGCGCTTCTCCCTGTCCATGGTCATCCAGGACACCCACCTGTTCACGGGGACCATCGCCGACAACATCCGCTACGGCCGTCTTGACGCCTCCGACGAGGACGTGAGAAGGGCCGCGAAGCTGGCCAGCGCCGATTCCTTTATCCGCCGCCTGCCAAAGGGCTACGACACCATGCTTTACAGCGACGGCGGGAACCTTTCCCAGGGACAGCGCCAGCTTCTGGCCATTGCCCGGGCGGCCATCGCCGACCCGCCCGTGCTGATCCTGGACGAGGCCACCAGTTCCGTGGACACCGCCACTGAGCGGATGATCGAGCGGGGCATGGATTCCCTGATGGAGGGCCGCACGGTCTTTGTGATCGCCCACAGGCTCTCCACCGTCCGGAACGCAAAGGCCATCCTGGTGCTGGAGCACGGCGAGATCATCGAGCGGGGAAGCCACGAGGAGCTTCTGGAGATGAAGGGACGCTACTACAAGCTTTATACCGGCCAGTTCGAGCTGGAGTAAAAGGAGGAGCCATGAAATTTGTAAACGAATGTGTTTATACCCCCGACGTGGTGGCAGAGGCCATCGGCGCCTGGTGGGACCGGCGGCTTAAGGCGGATATCTGGAAATTTATTCTGGGGTTTATCCTGATCCTGGCCGGTTCCCTGCTTTTGCAGAATTATTATCTGCTGCTTTTAGAGCTTTTCCCGCTGACGGTCATCCTTCTCTATAAGCGGAAGGGCCGCCAGAGCGTCCAAAACGAGATGGACCGGCTGAAAATGGTGTTCCGGGAAGGCCCGCCTGTCTACCATGTGGAGATCGGCGAGGATATTCACTACAAAACGCCGAAAAGCGAAAACCGCGTGCTCTTTTCGGAGCTTCTGGACGTGCGGGAGACCAAAAACCTGATCGTCCTGTTCTTAAAGGGCTCCCAGACCCTCACCTTGAGCAAGGAAGGCTTCCGGGAAGGAACCTGGACAGAATGCATGGAGTATCTGAAAGCGCGGACCGCAAAGAAAAAACGAGTGTAAAAAGCGCCTCCGGCATCAATCACAGTGCCGGAGGCGTTTTCTCACGTTTTCCTGATAAATTCCCTTCTGCATTTGGGGCAGGTAATCTGGATTTTTCCCCTCCCCCTGGGCACCCGGACGGTCTGGCCGCAGCCGGGGCATTTGAAATACCGGTGCTCCCTGTCGCGGCTCCTCTTCTTTCCCTTCGCGAAAATGCTGTGGAGCCGGGAGGTGATCCGCAGGTATTTCGTGTTTTCGGCGCTTCGCTTATAGGTATTCCGGGAAAGCATCCGGAAATAGGCAAATACAAGAAAGATCACGGCGATCCAGTAAAAGACCGGATACTTCACAAAAATCGATATGATCAGAAAAATAATGGCCAGGGCCATAAGCAGCCGGTTCAGCTGGTCGTTCCCGTAACGGCCGTACATCCACCTGGACATTTTGTCGCGGAATCCGCTCATGCTGTCTTCTCCCATCCTTCCATGCGTTTTGTTCCATCATATCCCTTCTGCGCACCCGCGTCAAGAAACCAGGATGAAACTTTTCTGAACTTTTTATAAAGCCCATTTTCTGCCGTCTTGCGCCGAAGAACGATCTATAGTATAATGCACCCGTAGCGCGCCGCGAGGGACGCGCCCTCTGAAAGGACGGTTATCCATGGAAGAAACCTTATATGTGCTGGGCACGGGAAACGCCCAGGCTGTCAACTGCTATAATACCTGCTTCGCCCTCCGGGAGAAGGACGAATACTTTCTGGTGGACGCCGGAGGCGGAAACGGGATCTTAAAGATCCTGGATGAGATGGAGATCCCCCTCTCCCGCATCCACCATGTTTTTGTAACCCACGAGCACAGCGACCATATCCTGGGAATGGTGTGGATCGTCCGCATGATCGCCACCGCCATGAGAAAGGGAGGCTACGAGGGAACCCTTTCCATCTACTGCCACGACGGCCTGGTGGATACCATCAAAACCCTCTGCCGCCTGACGATCCAGAAAAAATTCTGCGATCTTTTTGACGAGCGGATCCTGTTTTATCCGGTGAGAGACGGCGAGACAAAGCGGATCCTGGACTATGACGTGACCTTCTTCGACATCCGCTCCACCAAGGCCCGCCAGTTCGGCTTCACCACCGTCCTGCAAAACGGAAGGCGGCTCACCTGCGCCGGAGACGAGCCCTTTAACCCCGACTGCCGCCGGTATGTGGAGGGCAGCCACTGGCTCCTCCACGAGGCCTTCTGCCTCTACGGCGACCGGGACCGGTTCAAGCCCTACGAAAAGCACCACAGCACCGTGAGGGAGGCCTGTATCCTGGCCCAGGAGCTTAAGATCCCCAGCCTGGTGCTGTGGCACACCGAGGACAAGGATCTTCCCCACAGAAAGGAGCGCTACACCAAAGAGGGAAGGGAATTTTATTCCGGGAACCTGTACGTGCCCGACGATAAGGAGAGGATTGTCCTATGAGTATCTGGCATATCCTGGCGGTAAGCGCCGTTCTTGCGGCGGCCCTTACGCTTTTATACCTGTATCTGATCATGCCCGCCCTGAAAAAGAAAAAGGAGCTTCCCCGGATCAAGCGGTTCTACTACGCCCACAGGGGGCTCCACGGCCTGCGCCGGGCCGCGGTTCCCTCCGCGGTGAAGCTCACCGCCCGGAACGAAAACGCCCCGGAAAATTCCATGGCGGCCTTCCGGGCCGCCGTGAGCGCCGGCTACGGCATCGAGATGGACGTGCGCCTCACAAAGGACCAGGTGCCCGTGGTCTTTCACGATCCGGATCTGTTCCGCGTATGCGGCGTCCGGGGACGGGTCTGCGAAAAGACCTACGAGGAGCTTAAGGGCCTCCGCCTTGAGGGCACCGATGAAGGGATCCCCCGCTTTGAGGAGGTTCTCGCGATGGTGGGGGGCAGAGTGCCCCTTCTGATCGAGTACAAGGCGGAGCGGCCCGACACCGCCGTCTGCCGCGTCTGCGACCGGATCCTTTCAGGCTATCAGGGACTTTACTTTATCGAATCCTTTAATCCCCTGGTCCTTTACTGGTATAAAAAGAACCGGCCCCGGATCATCCGCGGACAGCTCTCCGCGAAGTTCCGGAAACCGGAATCCTTTTTTCATCACCTTTACCTGTCGCCCCTCCACCATCTTTTGTTCAACTTCCTGACAAAGCCCGATTTCATCGCCTACGACTACACCTGCGCCAGGGCCTGGTCAAGAAGGATCTGCCGGCGGCTCTACGGGAATCCGGCGGCGGCCTGGACCATCCGCTCCCGCGCCGACATGGAGCGAAGCAGAAAGCAGTTCGATCTTTTTATCTTTGAAGGGTTCTGCCCCTGAGGGATCCGCCGCGGGATCTGCGCCGGATCTCTTAGCGGGCCGCAGGAAATTCCTTTTCGTACACCGCCGCCACCGTGGCGGCGTTTTCTTTCCGGAAATCCTCTGTGAGGGCCGTGGCGCAGGAGAGATCCTGATCCCCCGAGTCAGGGTTTACAAAGCCCAGGCTTGCCATTCCGGCCCTTTTTGCCGCGTGGACGCCGTGGCAGGAATCCTCCACCACCAGGCAGTCCTGCGGCCTTGTTCCCAGCTCCTTTGCCGCCTTTAGAAATACGTCGGGGGCGGGCTTCGGATTTTTTACGCTCTCTCCGCTTACCAGAACGTCAAAGTACCGGCGGATCCCCAGGGCCCCGGTGGCCTTCTCGATATTCTCGTAGGGGGACGAGGACGCCACCGCCAGCCTGTACCCGGCTTCCTTCAGGGATTTTAAAAGCTCCGGGATCCCGGCCACTCCCGGATAGCCGTCCCGCTCGTAGAGGGCCGCCTTATAGCCCTTCATCAGCTCGTTGAAGTCGTCCCTGCTCACCGGAAGGCCGAAGGTTTCAATGAGCCCGTCGATAATCACGGCGTTTGTGGTTCCGATATATTTTTTATACTCGTCATAGGTCAGCTTCTTGTCCCATCTGGAAAGGGCCTCCACATAGGCCCGGTAATGGACCGGCTCGCTGTTGACCAGCACGCCGTCCATGTCAAAGATCACGCTTTTCAGCATCTTCCATCCTCCCGCGTTTTTTATCACCGCCATTATAGAAAATATTCTGGCAAAAGTAAAGAGAATCGGGTATACTGTTTTCATGATTATGAGGAGGTTGATACCATGCCAGGTTCCATATATGGAAATCTGTTCCGCGTTACCACCTGGGGCGAATCCCACGGAAAGGCCGTCGGCGCCGTTGTGGACGGCTGCCCCGCCGGGATTCCCCTTGAAGAAAAGGATATCCAGGCCTTTCTCGACAGAAGAAGGCCGGGACAGAGCCGCTACACCACGAAGCGGGCCGAAAGCGACGCCGTCGAGATTTTATCGGGCGTCTTTGAGGGCCGCACCACCGGCACGCCCATTTCTCTTGTTGTCCGCAACGAGGATCAGCGCTCCCGGGATTACTCCGAGATTGCCTCTTACTACCGTCCCGGCCATGCCGATTACGGCTTCGACGCCAAGTACGGCTTCCGGGATTACCGGGGCGGCGGCCGTTCCTCGGGCCGCGAGACCATCGGACGGGTGGCGGCGGGCGCCGTGGCCATGAAGCTTCTTTCTGCCCTGGGAATCCAGGTAAACGCCTACGCCGAGGAGATCGCCGGAATCCGCTGCGAGACCGTGGATCTTTCCCTGTGCGGGGAAAACCCTTTTTACATGCCTGATCTGAAAGCGGCAGAGCGGGTACAGGCCGCCGCCGAGGCCGCCATGGCCCAGAAGGATTCCGTGGGCGGCGTCGTGGCCTGCCTGGTGCGCCACATGCCCCCCGGCGTCGGAGAGCCCGTTTTCGACAAGCTGGACGCCTGCCTGGGAAAGGCTCTTTTTTCCATCGGCGCCGTGAAGGGCGTTGAGATCGGCGACGGCTAAAAAAAAAAAAAAAGCAGGGGCTCTGAAAACAACGACTGGTTCCTT
>CALWAW010000053.1 GCA_944375845.1 uncultured Lachnospiraceae bacterium | reverse complement strand
GATCGGGAACCTTTGCGTTGGCTTCCGGCGATGCGGTTCAGAATGATAAGCGGGATTACCTGCTTTTTGGTGGACAATCAGCTACAACGGACATGGTCTGGACAGCAGAAGCCATGGAAGGCGGTTACAGCCTGAAATCGGCGGCTACAGGAACTTATCTGAATATTGTAAAGGATGGAGATGCGCTTAAGCTGTGTATGGGCGAGGCTCAGGCACTGCAGCTGGAAGCAGATGGCGATAAAGTAATTATTTCACGTGAGATTAACGGTGCCAAATACAGAGTCCGTTATACGAATTCAGGAGAAGGAGGCTGGCAGGCGGCAGAGTGGAGTGCAGTCAATACCAGCCAGTTCAGCGTCTGGATTGTGGGAGAGGCAGTTTCGGAGCCTGAGGTAGAACAGATTTCTCCTGCTTCAATTCAAGTCGGCGAGACATATGTATTTGCCATTGATGGGATTACAAGCTCCGATCAGGGGTCTGGAACCTTCGCACTTTCTTCTGAGCCCAATGAGAATGTGGATCCGCAGCTTCGGGAACATGTTCGCTTTGATAAGACCACAGAAACCCTGGAAAAATCCATTGCCTGGATTGTTGAACAAAGTGAAGACGGCTATGCACTGCGTTCAGTACAGGATGGCCAGTATTTGAATCTGGTACTTCGCAGCGGAAATGGCAGCCTGGAGCTGGGAGAAAAACAGACGCTTAAGCTGACTGCTGTCGGAAACAATGTCGTCATCTCCCGAACGATCGATGGAGTCAGCTATAGGGTACGATTTACAAATACAGCAGGCTGCGGCTGGCAGGCTGCCACTGATGAAGCAACCAGCCAGTTCCAGGTGTATCATGTGACGGGAAACATACCGGAAAAGCCGGATGAGCCCAGTGACGAGCTGGCAGTGACAAAGGTTTCCGGTGCGGATATCAGAATCGGAGAAACCTATGTATTCGCCATTGACAATATTAACAGTGATGAACTGGGGAACGCTACCTATGCGGTTTCTTCCCGCAGCAATGGCAATGTGGATCCGCAGCTTCGGGAACATGTACGGTTTGATAAGACTACAGAAACCCTGGAAAAATCCATTGCCTGGATTGTTGAACAAAGTGGAGACGGTTATGCCCTGCGTTCAGTACAGGATGATCTGTATCTGAATCTGGTGCTTCGCAGCGGAAATGGCAGCCTGGAACTGGGTGACAAGCAGACTCTTCAACTGACCGCTGACGGAAACAATGTTGTCATCTCCCGGGGGATCGATGGAGTAAACTACCGGGTTCGCTTTACAAATAATGCAGGCTGCGGATGGCAGGCTGCCACCGCAGAATCTTCCAGTCAGTTTCAGGTGTATCACGTAACAGGGGAATGGCCGGAAGAGCCGGATGTTCCGGATACAGAGCCCGAGCGGGATGAACCGCTGGTGACCATTGCGGCCTTTACAGATTTCCATGTGGATTATGGGATGCAGAACCAGGAACAGACCATGCGGGAAACAAACCTGGAGATGTTTAAAACAATAAAAGAAAAAGAAAATCCGGATATTGTGCTGGTGGGTGGAGACACCATCAGCAATAATGGAGGAGCCCCCTGGGATGAAGCCACTTATCAAAAGGTGATTGGCCAGCTGTCATATTCTCTGGCCGGGGTTTCAGACACAGTGCTGTATGTCAACGGCAATCATGATTATGAAGTAGGTGGAACCGCCTTTAATTCCGGAGCATTTATTGATACGAAGATGCAGGAAAAGGTGGGCCCCTATGATGATGTCCTGTACGAGTCGGAGGACAGAAAATCCAACCTGCTGGCGTATTATTATAAGCTTAAGGGCATCCATTTTATCGGGCTTAATACGCCGTATAACGGGGACAAAACTGTCAATGGTTATGTTTACACACCGGAATCCGTAGAATGGGTAGCAGGTAAGCTGGCAGAGATTGGAACGGATGAACCGGTGATCTTCCTCAGTCATTATATGCTGCAGGATTCCCGGGGCGCGTCAGAGCCGGGGAAAGGGCTGACCAATGCGAATGGAATGAACGACCGTCTGAAGGAGATTCTGCTTCAGTATCCGAACCTGATTCAACTGTATGGCCATGACCATGGTGCTCCGTTTATTGAGTCAGATACTTTTGAGAGAATCACTGCGTATCAGAAGGACGGCTCGGTTCTGGATTCCCGTGCGGCGCGTCCCAGCGGCTTTGTCTCTGCGTTTATGGGATCATTAAGCTATTATAATAACCGGTTTAACGGCGGCTGGCTGTCTGCGGAACAGCCCAAGGTGGTGCAGGCGCTGATGATCTATGTATATGAAGATCATGTGGAACTGGAAATGAAAAATTACGGAGAGAAGGAAGGCGCACGCCGGTATCCGTTTACCTATTCGCTTTCCTTTGTAAAAACAATTTCCTCCAGTGTTTACGCAGTGGAGGATGACGCAGTAACAGATATTCCTTATGAGACCACGGTGGGCGAGTTTATCGCGAATCTGGACCATTCGGATCAGATTGCAGTAAAAGACTTTGACGGCAGCGTAATTACGGATCCGGAGCAGGAGCTGCGCAATGGTATGACTGCAGAGCGTGTTATCGACGGCGAAACTACGGATGAAAAGAAGATCTGGATGAATCAGGCGGCAGTGGATCCGAATCCCTATCAGATCACGGAGGTTACATTGAAGAATGCAGAGGGTCAGGCTGTAAACGCCATGCGTATGGCCAGTGAACTTGATTCTGTCAGCATTCAGAAAAACGGTCATGCTCAGGGCGGCGTATTGTTTGCAGGTGTGTATGCAGAGGATGGAAGCCTTCTGCGGCAGCAGACTGTACCGGTAACCGGGACTGGACGGTATACACTTGGGATTTCTCTGGAGGACTGTCCGGAGACGGCCACTTACCGGGTATTTGTGATGGATTCTCTGGATAATGCGGCTCCTGTTTCTCGTTTGGTGACCAGTAATGATGAGCATTACCTGCTTGATACGCTGAGTGGGGACGCTGACAGTGAATTGGTGGCCGGTGTGGATCAGCGTGATAATAAAGTGGTAGTATTCAGGCAGAACGCAGAGGACTGGAACAGTGAAGATGCAGTAGTGTGGGAATGGAGCCCTGCAAAAGAGGACGGATTTACTGGGATTTCCTATTACAAAAATGCTTCTGACGCAAAATTACGGTACAGTGATTTTTACGGCGGCTATGTGGCGATAACCACATCCTCCGGGGGCTTTGTCGGCGTAATTGACTATGAAACCGGAGAGCGTATTTATTCACGGGATATATCGCCTGAAAATAATTCCCATGCTATCGAGCTGCTTCCGGACGGAAATGTAGCAGTGGCGTCCAGCACGGGCAATACGGTAACGGTTTATGCGGCAAGCCAGGGCGATGGAAACGGCTACTATCGGCAGTACGAGCTGCGGGATGCGCACGGTCTCTTGTGGGATCCGGATCTGGAGGTGCTCTGGGCACTTGGAGGTTCCCAGCTGGTGGCGTTCAAAGTGGCAGGAACCCAGGAGGAGCCGGAGCTGGAGCTTCAGGAAGATATGGTCTATATGCTTCCTACGGAGGGAGGACACGATCTCTATCCGGTATATGGTTCTCCGGAGGAGCTTTGGGTGACAACCGTGTCTGACGTGTATCATTTTAATACGGATACCCGCAAATTTACAACAGATTATGCGGAACACGAGGCTTTTGAGGCAGTGGAGAACATCAAAGCGGTGGGCAATCAGCCGTTCTCTCAGACGATCGTCAGCATTACGCCCAATGGCACAATGGAATCGTGGAACAGCAATACCATTGACCTGTATCATCCGGTTTCCTCCGGTTATTTCCATGAGCAGAAGGTACATACTGCGGACGCTTACTATAAAGCAAGAGTTTGGTATGGAGGATATCAGTAAAACATAAAAGGAAATAATGAACGAACAGGAGGGCGCCGCAAAATTATCCGATTAAGTGATGATGCGGCGCCCTCGCACGACGTCTTTCGCCTGCCGTCAGGCGGTAAAGTAGAAAAGTGGAGGCAGATGGAAGAATTTGCCCTTGTCAGACGGACAGTTCTGGTATATAATAAACCATAGAAAAAACAACCTGAAATGTACGACACTCCTGCATGTTTTGAACCTACAGATTGAAATACGGGTTCCCTATCATCGATAAATGGATGTCGGGCCTCCGTCGAGTGGATGGCTGAAATTTATCTGCGGTTACCCACCTAGCGAGGGCTAGGAATCAAAAATGCAGGAACCGGCATTTCGGGGGCATACGAAAGAAGAAGGCAGCATATCATTGCGTATATGCTGCCTTTTTGATTGGAAAGCCCCGGACAGCGGCCATGGACCGGTCACGTGTGAGCAGGTCCATGGACATTGGACGGGCAAGGAGTCATGAGCAAGAAGGCCGGAAGGCCGGATTGCGAATGGCTCCGTTGAGGGCGGGAGTGCGAAGCGCGGAGCCCTCAGCTTTCCAATCAAAAAAGCACCATGGCCGGCCTCCGGACAGCGGCCATGGACCGATCACGTGTGAGCAGGTCCATGGACATTGGACGGGCAAGGAGTCATGAGCAAGAAGGCCGGAAGGCCGGATTGCGAATGAATAGATTGAAGGCGGGAGGTGGAGACAGCGGACAAGACGCACATCCAATATTTACGTCTGGCGGCGGCCATTCTGATTCTGGGGGCCGTAAGCCTCGGGATCTGGCTTCTGTTCAGGGGGCAGAAGGAGACGGACCATGTGCCGAGGGCCCTGGCGGCCCGGCAGACGGCTCTGGCCCTTGCGTCCATGGAAGAGATTGAGGCGGCGTACGCCGGGGCCGCAGAAGCCGATCAGCAGGAGGCCTGGTACGCGCCATACGCGGCGTACCTTTATGAGAAGGGGATCTGGAGGGAAGAAGAGCTTCCGGCCGATGCCGCCTCCATGGACGAGGCCGTGACAGGGGAGGACGCTTTCCTGATGGGAGAGCGGCTGGGCTTTTCCCTGCCGGAGGAGCTGCCCCGGGGCCGGGAGCCCCTTACGGAGGAGGAATGGCAGGCCTTTTACCGGGAGCTTCTTAAAGCCTGCGACCCCGAGGGGGCGGTGACGGAAATCGAGCTTACGCTGGTGGGAACGCCCAACGTCATTCCCGGCGCGGGAGCATGGCAGGCCTATACCGATCAGGGCGTCTATTCCTTTGAGGGCCTTTCCCTGGACGCCCTCACGGACAGGCGGCTTTCCGTCATGGCGAGGGGTACGGAGCTTCTGATGGTGACAGAGGTTCTGGAAACCTCCGTTACATACGAAAACATCTGGCTGGAGCAGGAGAGCGGAGCGCTGTGGCGGGCCTGGATCTGCGGGACCTGGAGGGAGCTTTCCATACCGGGAGCCGGAGAGGAGTGCGACGGCGCCGTTGCGGATCTGTTCATGGAAGAAGGAAAGGTGGAGCAGGTTTCCCTCAAAAAAGAGCGGATCACGGGAACCGTCCTGGCCATGGGGGATACGGAGGCGGAGCTGGAGGGCTACGGAAAGATTCCTCTGTCGGAGCAGTTCCACGTGTACCGCCTGGACGGGACATTTGAGGAGCTTGAGCGGACAGAGCTTTCCGCGGGCTATGACCAGGCGGAATTTGTGATCGCCGAAGGGAAGCTCTGCGCCGCCCTGATCGGGGAGCTGGTGACTTCGAGAAATGTCCGGGTGCTGCTCACAGACGCAGCCATCGGGTCGATCTTCCATGAAAGGGCGGTCTTTACCGCGGATCAGGCTTTCACTGTTTCTTTCGGAGACGGAAGCGTTCAGCGTTATCAGGCGGGAGAGACCGTGGAAATCGAGGGGGACGACGGGCGTCTTGCCGCGGGAAACATCCGGATCCAGACCGACGAAGGCGGACGGATCGGATTCACCTCCTTTTCAAGAAAATACGGGGAGCCCTGGTACGAGGGAGCCATTGAGCTTTCCCGGGCAGAGGAGGGGCTTCTCATCATCAACGACGTGGATCTGGAGACCTATCTTTGCTATGTGGTGCCCAGCGAGATGCCGGAAAGCTACGGGCTGGAGGCCTTAAAGGCCCAGGCAGTCTGCGCCAGAAGCTACGCCTGCCGCCAGATGCAGGGAAGCTCCTACGAGGCCTACGGGGCCCATGTGGACGACAGCACGGCTTTCCAGGTCTATAACAATACGGAGACGGACGATCTCACCAGGCAGGCCGTGGAGGAGACGGAGGGCGAGGTGGTCACCTGGAACGGGGAGCTGGTAACCACATATTATTACGCCACCTCCAGCGGCTATGGGAACGACATGGGAGTCTGGGGCAGCAGCCCGGAGGATTACCCCTATCTCAAATCTCTGAGCATGACCGAGGGGGAGGCGCCGGATCTGTCCGGGGAGGAGGCCTTCCGTGGCTGGCTTGAGGAGAAGGACGAGAAAAACCTGGAATACAGCTCCCCCTGGTACCGGTGGGAGACGGAGCTTTCCGACGGGATGATGAAGGAACTGGTGGACTCCTTCCTCACAGGCTATGCCAGGGAGCATCCGGATCTGGTGGCCTTCCGGCAGGGAGAGGAGGCCGGCAGCATCGGGAAGATCCGCTCCGTGACCGTCGAAAAAAGAGCCGTCAGCGGCGTGGCGGATACGGTGGTGGTGGAGGGTGAGAGCGGAACCATAGAGGTTCGCAGGCAGGGAGCCATCCGGGAGCTTTTCGGAAGCGGCGAGCTTGCCTTCACCAGGCAGGACGGCTCCGTCTCAACGGGAAAGTCCATCCTTCCCAGCGCCACCGTCTGCTTTGAGGCCACAGAGGGCGGCTGGCGGATTCTGGGGGCCGGTTACGGCCACGGCGTGGGAATGAGCCAGACCGCCGCCAGCACCATGGCGGGAAGGGGAATGGACCACCGGGAGATTCTCGCGTATTTTTATCCGGGAACGGAGACGGCGGGAAATTACGGTCAGTAGAAAAGAAAAAAGAAGGCGTCCCCGGGCCGTTCAAGGCTCTGGGACGCCTTCGGATGCTTCTGGCGTTTTACAGCTTCTGAGCCAGATCCAGGAAGGCCGGAAGGCCGTTCACCAGCTTCACGGGGGAAGCGCCCTGGATCAGGGGAAGGGCATATTTGATATAGCCCTCGCCGATGTTGGTGCCGTTGTCGGTGATCCACTCCGCGGGGAAAGGCTTCTCCTTGTTGCAGACCTCGTTCACATCGGTGAGCTGATAGGTGATCTTGTACTCGTCGCCGGGCTCGCGGATGAAGGCGACCATCATGCCGGTCTTGCCCTCAAGGGCTGCCTTGGCGGCCACGGAGCCGGCCATGGAGGCCTCCTCAATATCGGTGGCGGAGGCTAAGGAAGCGCCGCACCGCTGGATGATGCCGAACTCAAGGGAGCGCACCTTGACGCCCAGCTTCTCGCCGATCACCTCGGAGAGGTACTTTCCGCTTCCGGTGAGCTTCTTGTGGCCGAAGCTGTCCACAGCGCCGGAGGCGCCGGCATATTCGCAGAGGAACTTGCCGTCCTTGTCGGCAATACCCTCGGAAACGCATACGATCACGTTATTGGTCTTTTCCAGGCACTTTTTGACATCCTTCAGGCACTGCTCCAGATCGAAGGCGACCTCGGGCAGGTAGATCAAGTTGGGGGCGTCGCCCTCAAACTTCCTTGCCAGCACGGAGGCGGCGGTGAGCCAGCCTGCGTGACGGCCCATGATCTCGATCACGGTGACGCAGGGAGCGGCGTATACGCCGGCGTCCAGAGCGCACTCGCGGACGGTGGTCGCCACATACTTGGCGGCGCTGCCGTAGCCGGGGGTGTGGTCCGTTACGATCAGGTCGTTGTCAATGGTCTTGGGCACGCCCATGAAAATAATGTCGGTGCCCACCTTCTGGCCGTAGCGGGACAGCTTGGGAACAGTATCCATGGAGTCGTTTCCGCCGATATAGAAGAAGTAGCCGATGTTCATCTCCTCGAACTTTTTGAGGAGGGTGGGATATACGGGATCGTTCAGATCCTCGGGAAGCTTGAACCGGCAGGACTTCAGGTAAGAAGCGGGAGTGGTCTTTAAGATTTCCAGCTCCTCCTTCGTCAGGTCAGAAAGGACCGTGGTCTTTCCGGCCAGGAAGCCTTCGATTCCGTTTACCATACCATAAATCTTGTCGATCTTCTCAGAACCCAGAAAACCGGTCACAACGCCGTACAGGCTGGAGTTGATCACGGAGGTGGGGCCGCCGGACTGGCCGACAATGACATTTTTTTTGCTCATGCGTGTTCTCTCCTTTACATGCTTTGCCTAAAATACAATCCTCTAAAAGTTTATATCAAAACCGGGGATTTGGCAAGGGCTTTTCCCGTTTTCACGCGGTTGACAGCCATACCAAATGCCCCTATAATGAAAAAAACGGCTTAAGAAGGAGGACACATGGCTAAAATCCAGATGAAGACCCCCATCGTCGAGATGGACGGGGACGAAATGACCAGAGTATTGTGGAAAATGATCAAGGAGGAGCTTCTGCTCCCTTTTATTGATTTAAAGACAGAGTATTACGACCTGGGCCTGGCCCACCGCGACGAAACCGACGACCAGGTCACAAAGGACGCGGCCCTTGCCGCCAAAAAGTACGGGGTGGCGGTCAAGTGCGCCACCATCACCCCCAACGCGGCCCGGGTTGAGGAATACCATTTAAAGCAGATGTGGAAAAGCCCCAACGGCACCATCAGGGCCATCATGGACGGCACCGTATTCCGCGCGCCCATCATCGTAAAGGGCATCGAGCCCTACGTAAAAACATGGGAAAAGCCCATCACCATCGCCCGCCACGCCTATGGCGATGTCTACAAGGCGGTGGAGATGAAGGTCCCCGGCCCCGGCGTCTGCCGCCTGGTCTATGAGGGGGACGACGGCACAGAGCTTCAGGAGACCGTCCACCGGTTCGAGGGCCCCGGCATCGTCCAGGGGATGCACAACGTGGAAAGCTCCATTGAAAGCTTCGCCCGCTCCTGCTTCAATTACGCCCTGGATACAAAGCAGGATCTGTGGTTCGCCTCCAAGGACACCATCTCCAAAAAGTACGACCACACCTTCAAGGATATTTTCCAGGAAATCTACGACAGCCAGTACAAAGAGGCCTTTGAGAAGGCGGGCCTCACATATTTCTACACCCTGATCGACGACGCGGTGGCGCGGGTGATCAAGTCCAGGGGCGGCTATATCTGGGCCTGCAAAAACTACGACGGCGACGTGATGAGCGACATGGTGGCCACCGCCTTCGGCTCCCTGGCCATGATGACCTCGGTCCTTGTATCCCCCGACGGAAACTACGAGTACGAGGCGGCCCACGGCACCGTGCAGCGCCACTATTACCAGTATCTCGAGGGAAAGCCCACCTCCACCAACCCGGTGGCGACCATCTTCGCCTGGAGCGGGGCCCTGAGAAAGAGAGGCGAGCTGGACGGCCTTCCCGAGCTTTCCGCCTTCGCGGACAGGCTGGAGCAGGCGACCCTCTCCACCATCGAGAGCGGCGTGATGACAAAGGACCTGGCCCTTATCACCACCCTTCCGGATCCCCACACGGCGGAGAGCGGGGAATTTATAAAGGCCATCCGGGAGAGGCTGGAGGGCTGATATCCTTTTTTCCGTTTCCTGAATAGGATAATACAGGAACGAAAAAACAGGAGGCGCAGTATGAACCATGTTCATTCTGTGATCGGCACCAGCTGGGCCAGACGACAGAATCTGACCGGAAAAGGCGTCGGCGTCGCCGTTCTGGATACGGGGATCTATCCCCATCCGGACTTCGCCGGACGCCTTTTTTTCTTTCGCGATATAAAAAACGGGAGAAGGGCTCCCTATGACGACAATTCCCACGGCACCCACGTGGCCGGCGTGCTGGGGGGAAGCGGAGAGGCCTCCGGCGGCCTTTACGAGGGGGTGGCCCCGGGCTGCGGCCTCATTGCGGTGAAGGTGCTGGATTCCCGGGGGAACGGCACCGTATCCAACCTGCTGCGGGGCCTTTTCTGGATCCGGGAAAACAGGCGCCGCTTCGGGATCCGGATCGTGAACATCTCCGTGGGCTCCGTGCCCAGAAGGGAGACCGGGGAGGAATCCGCCCTGATCCGGGGCGTGGAGGAGGCCTGGGCCGACGGCCTGGTGGTGGTTGTGGCCGCGGGAAACGAGGGGCCGGGAGCCAGGACCGTGACCACGCCGGGCATCAGCAGAAAGGTCATCACCGTGGGCACCTCGGACGACAACCGGGCCGTAAGGGTGGGAAGGGCCTCTCTGGTGGATTATTCCGGCAGAGGCCCCACGGCGGGGTGCGTCTGCAAGCCGGACATCGTGGCTCCCGGAGCCTCCGTCATGTCCTGCAGCGCGCGCCCGGAAAAAGGCGGCCGCCCCTACAGCGTAAAAAGCGGAACCTCCATGTCCACGCCGGTGGTGTCCGGGGCCATCGCCCTTCTTCTGGAGAAGGAGCCGGATATGACGCCCAAGGACGTGAAGCTCCGCCTCAGGGAGACGGCCCTGGATCTGGGGCTTCCCAGAAACCAGCAGGGCTGGGGGATGATCCATATTGCCAGACTGTTGGGCTTATGATAAAATTAAAAAAACAAAAAGGAGATCCATCTATGAGAAAATACAGAAGGCTGCTTGCCGCGCTCATGGCGGCGCTTTTGGCGTTTTCCGCCTTTTCCGGCTGCGGCAAAAAAAAGCAGGAGGAAACTCCTGAGGAAACGCAGTCGGCCGAGGAGGGCATTGAGACCATGAGAAGGGTGGCGGACCGCCTGGAAAGCGCGTCCTCGGTGAGCGCATCCATCAACACGGAGCTGCGCATGAAGTACGTGGCCGACGGGGTGGAGGCCACCCTGGAAATGTATATCACGCAGGATACCCAGCTTGTCCGCGAGCCCGAGGCGGCTCATACCAAGGGCGTGATGACCCTGAACCTTTCCGATATTTCCCTGGATACGGAGACCTACGCCGTAAAAGAGGGGGACCAGTATGTGACCTACACCGCCAGCGGCGGCCAGTGGATCAAGGGGACCTCCGGGGCCGTCTCCACCGGGGCCGACGCGTCGGGGATCCTGTCCGTCCTTTTGGAAAACCCCGATAATCTTACGGTCTATAGCCCCATCGACGAGTACCACGATCTCCAGATCGTGGGCGAGGGGCTTTCCGGCGGGATCTTCGCGGGCTTCGCGGAGTCTGCCGAGACCCTCCTCGAGGTTTCCGGCGCCGGAGAGCTTTCTGCCACCGTGGCCGTTGTGATGGAGGAGGAAAGCGAAGAGATTATTGATCTGGCAATCGATCTCAAGGACAGCTTCGGCACCCTGCTCGAGGGCCAGAAGGAGGCCCTGGGCTTCGACGAGGTGGAGGTGACCAGATTTGTAATCACCATGTCCGATTTTGAGCTGGATACGGTGTCAGAGATCAAGGTGCCCGACGAGGTGCTCTCATCCGCCATCGATCCCAACGCGCCCGCGCCGGACGAGTCCACAGAGGCGCCCCAGGAATCCGAATCAGAATCCCAGACTCAGCCCGAGAGCGTCGATCCCGAGGAGCCCTCCAGCCAGGACTATGAGCTTCCCCAGGATGAGGCGGGAAATTACGTGCTGGGAATGGAATGGTACGGCGACACCATCACCGTGAGCACGCCCCGGGGCTTTGTGTACAACGCGGGCTCCGACAAGACCTGGCTCCAGTTTGACAGCAGCGAAAACGACGGCGTCCACGTGTTGTCCATGATTTACACCCTGTATATCGCGGGTGAAAATTACAGCGAAGAGGATCTGGCCCAGGCACAGGAATCCTCCTACGCCTACATGAACTCCTCCTCCGCCTACTCCGGCGTCGCCTTCGACCCGGTGCAGACGGTGACGGCGGCGGGAAAGCAGGTCTCCTACACGAGGCTTGCCTACACCCAGGACGGCGTAAGCTATGAGGAATACAATTCCTGGTGCGTCTATCCCGACGGACGTATGCTCCAGTGCACGATCAAGGAGACAGCCGACGGTGAGGCCTGTAACCGGATTGATCCGGCCACGGTCTTTGAGACCGCCTTCAGCGCCCCCATGGAATAAAAGAAAAAGCCGAAGGCTACAGGCTTTCGGCTTCCGCAAGGCTTTCCCACCTCTCATAGAGGCCGGAAAGCCTTTTTTCATTTTCCTCTTTTTCCTTTGTGAGCTTTAAAAGCTCGCTCATATTGGTGCAGACCTCCGGTCTGGCGCTGATCTCGTCGATCTCGGCGTTGCGGGCCTCCAGGGCGGCGATGGCCTCCTCGGTCTTTTTAAGCTCCGCCTGCTGCTTCCTCTGCCTGGCCTGGGCCTCCTTCTGGGCCTTCCAGTCGGCCTTTGTGTCAGAGGGGGCGGAAGCTTCAGGGGAGGGAGCATCCTCCTGCCGCACGAAGGCCGCCGTCAGCGCCTCACGCTTTTCCAGATAATAGTCATAGTTTCCAATGTAGTTGACGAAGGTGTTTCCCGTAAGCTCCAGGATCCTGGTGGCGGTCCTGTTGATAAAATACCGGTCGTGGGACACGTAGAGCACCGTTCCTGTGTAGCTGTTCAGGGCGTCCTCCAGGATCTCCTTGGACACCATATCCAGATGGTTGGTGGGCTCGTCCAGAATCAGGAAGTTGCTCTCGGAAAGCATCAGCTTCGCCAGGGAGAGGCGTCCCCTCTCGCCGCCGCTTAAGTCCTTCACCTGCTTGAACACATCGTCCCCGGTAAAGAGAAAGGCGGCCAGGACCTTGCGCACCTGGGTGTTGTCCATGTCGGGGTAAGCGTCCTGAAGCTCGTCGAAAAGGGTCTTTTCCATGTGGAGCACCTGCTGCTCCTGGTCGTAGTAGCCGATATGGACGCGGGTCCCCAGGCGGACATCCCCCTCGTCAGCGGGGAGGAGCCCGTTGATGATCTTGAGCAGGGTGGTTTTTCCGGTGCCGTTGTCGCCGATGACGGCCACCCGCTCGCCCCGCTTGATCTCAAAGGAGACCTCCGAAAAAAGCTTCTGGCTTCCGAAGGACTTGGCCAGATCCCGGACCGTCAGCACGTCGTTTCCGCTCATAAGGCGGGGCTCCAGGCTGATGCGCATGGCGCTGGCGGCCTCGGCGGGCTTTTCCACCCGCTCCATCCGGGCCAGCATTTTTTCACGGCTCTCGGCGCGGCGGATGGACTTTTCCCTGTTGAAGGAGCGGAGCTTCCGGATCACCTCCTCCTGGTGGCGGATCTCGGCCTGCTGGTTTAAGTATTCCTTCTGCCTCGCCTCCCGCAGCATGGCCGCCTTGGCGGCGTAGGCCGTATAATTTCCTGAAAACATCGTGACCCTTCCCTGGTCGATCTCGATGACCTTCGTCACCACCCGGTCAAGGAAATACCGGTCGTGGGATACGATCAGCACGCTTCCCGGATAGTTCATCAGATACGTTTCCAGCCAGGCGATGGAGCCGATATCCAGGTGGTTGGTGGGCTCGTCCAGAAGAATCACGTCGGGCTTCGACAGAAGCAGGCGGCCCAGGTAGACGCGGGTCCGCTGGCCCCCGGAGAGGGTGGATACCTTTTTGGAAAATTCCTCCTCAGAAAAGCCCAGGCCCTTTAAAATGCCGGTGATCTCGCTTTTCCAGGCGTAGCCGTCCTTCTGCTCAAACTCGTGGCTGGCGGAGGAATAGGCGTCCATCAGGCGGGAAAGCTCGCTGTCCCCCGCCGTCTTCATGGCGCGCTCCAGGCTCCGCATCCGCTCCTCGAGGGCCAGCACGTCCCGCTTGACCTCTAAAAGGGTGTCGTAAATGGTCTGGGCAGAATCACATTCCTGGTGCTGGGCAAGGTAGCCCAGGGTCTTGTCCTTTGCCAGGGTCACAGAGCCGGAATCGGCGGGAAGCTCGCCCACGATCACCTTTAACAGCGTGGACTTTCCGGCCCCGTTGATGCCTACGACGGCCGCTTTTTCCCGTTCCTCTATATGAAAGGAGGCGTTTTTCAGAATCGAAACGTCTCCGAAGGATTTGCATACCTGATGACAGGAAAGTATCATGGCGGGTCCTCCTTAAAATCGTATAGTATATTGTAAACGTAAGCAAGAAAATTGTCAAAGTCATTTGACAAGAAAGTATCGGGATACTATAATTAAACTTAAATTAGGAAAAGATCGGGTGGATAACGTGGAACATAAGGGAATTTCCAACGCGGTAATCAAAAGGCTGCCGCGCTATCACAGGTATCTGGGCGAGCTTCTGGAAAGCGGAGTGGAGCGGATTTCCTCCAACGACTTAAGCGCCAAAATGAATGTGACCGCCTCGCAGATCCGTCAGGATCTCAACAACTTCGGCGGCTTCGGCCAGCAGGGCTACGGATACAATGTGGAGTTTTTATACAACGAGATCGCCAAGATCCTGGGGATCGACCATCAGAACAACATGATTGTCATCGGCGGGGGCAACTTCGGACAGGTCCTCACCAATTACGCGAATTTTGAAAGCCGCGGCTTTATCATCCGGGCGGTATTCGACGTGAGCCCGGAGCGTATCGGAAAGAGCATCCGGAACGTCCCCATTTTGGACATGAAGGAGCTGGAGGACTTTCTGGGAAAGAACTCCATCGACATCGGGGTGCTCACCGTTCCCAAGGAGGCGGCACAGGAGGCGGCCGACCGGCTCATCGCCTGCGGCATCAGGGCGATATGGAACTTTGCCCATCTTGATCTGGCCGTCCCCGAGGACGTGGTGGTGGAAAACGTCCACCTTTCAGAAAGCCTGATGCAGCTTTCCTATCGGATCTCAGAGAAGCGAAAAAAGTCATAAAGCAATTCCCCTGTCGTCTGACGGGGAATTTTGCTGTTGTGAGGAGCAGATATGGAATATCTTCTGGACGGCAGGCAGATAAAGGCCGTCGACGCCTACAATATAGAAGAGCTGGGAATTCCTTCCCTGGTGCTCATGGAGCGGGCGGCCCTGGCCTCCGCCGATCTGGCCGCCTCCATGGTTCCCGCCGGGGGACGGGTGCTTGCGGTCTGCGGCACGGGAAACAACGGTGCCGACGCGCTGGCGGCGGCCCGGATCTTATTCCTGCGGGGCTATGAGGCCGAGGCAGTGGTGGCCGGGAATCCTGAAAAGGCCACAGAAGAAAACCGCCTTCAGCAGGAAATCATCAAAAAGCTGGGAATCCCCCTGCGCACGGCGGAGGGAGCCCTTGAATATGATATGGAGAGGGGATACGCCCTGATTCTTGACGGCCTTTTCGGCGTAGGCCTTTCCCGCCCCATAGAGGGCAGGATGGCAGGCCTTGTGGAAGCCGTGAACCGGGCGGGCGAGAAGGGCGCGAAGATCTTGGCCCTGGATATTCCCTCCGGAGTCTACGCCGGAGGCGGCGTGTCCGACCCCGCAGTGCGGGCCGACGCCACCGTGACCTTCGGCTTTCACAAGCTGGGCATGGTCCTGTATCCCGGGGCCCTGTATTGCGGAAAGGTCTCGAAGGCGGACATCGGCTTTGCGAAGCCGCCCTGGCTTTGTAACGGAAACGAGGAGCCGGTGAGGAGCTTTCTTCCCGGCGAGGCCGCGCCCCTTCCTCCAAGGCCTCCCCAGGGCCATAAGGGAACCTTTGGCCGGGTGCTTTTAGCGGCGGGGAGCGCCGGAATGTGCGGAGCCGCCTTTTTGTCGGCCATGGCCGCCTACAGGGCGGGCGCGGGCCTGGTGCGGATCCTCACGGTAGAAGAGAACATCCCCGTTCTGAAGGCGCTGGCGCCGGAGGCGGTGCTTTCCGTGTGCCGGGTGGAAAACGGAAGGCTGGGAGAGGAAACGAAAAAGGAGCTTCCAAAGCTTATGGAGTGGGCCGACGTTTTCGCGGCGGGGCCGGGACTTTCGCAGGAGCCTTACGCGGGAGAGCTTCTCTCCCTTCTTCTGAAGGGGGCAGGGGACGAGGGAAAGCCCGCGGTGCTGGACGCCGACGCCCTCAATATCCTGGCGAAGGAACGGGAGCTTTTGGGCCTTCTGAGTGAAAAGATGATCGTAACGCCTCATCTGGGCGAAATGTCCCGGCTTACGGGGCAGGCTGCGGCGGAGCTCAAAAGCGGGCTTCTTAAGGCGGCGCAGGAGTTTCATCTGCGCTTCGGCCCGGTGTGCGTCTTAAAGGACGCCAGAACGGCCGTGGCCTCGGGAAAAGGGCTTTATCTCAACAGGAGCGGAAACGACGGCATGGGAACAGGCGGCTCCGGAGACGTGCTCGCGGGGATCCTGGCGGGCCTTCTGGCCGGAGGCCTTTCGCCGGAGCAGGCGGCCGAGACCGGCGTGTACCTGCACGGCCTTGCAGGAGATCAGGCGGCTGCAGAAAAGGGCCGAAGGGCCATGACGGCGCGGGACATCCTGGACCATATCGGAACGGTGCTTAAAAGCTGGGAGGAATACCATGGAGACATATAGCCGCACGGCGGCATTTATCGATCTGGATGCCATATATGAAAATATGAGGGCCTTAAAGGACAACACAAGGCCGGGGACAAAGCTCTGCGCCGTCATCAAGGCGGACGGCTACGGCCACGGCGCGGTGCCCATCGCAAGAAGGCTTAAGGGCCTGGCGGACTGGTTCGCCACAGCCACCATGGAGGAGGCCGAGAACCTGCGGTTAAACGGGATCGAAGAGCCGGTGCTGGTGCTGGGCCATGTGCAGGAGGACGCCTACGGGCGGGCCATTGAACAGAAGATCCGCATCAACGTCTACGACTACGGACAGGCGGAGGTCATATCAAAGGCGGCGGAAGGCCTCGGGAAAACAGCTTATATCCATGTCAAGCTGGAGACGGGCATGAACCGGCTGGGCTTCAAGCCGGGAGAGGAAGCCCTCCGCGAGGTCGAGGCCATGGCAAAGCTTCCGGGAATCTGCCTGGAGGGGCTTTTCAGCCACTTCGCCAGGGCCGACGAGATCGACAAGGCTCACGCCGCAGAGCAGTACCGGCTCTTTTCCGGCTTCATAGAGGAGCTTCAGAAAAGGGGGATTCAGATCCCCGTAAAGCATATCGGAAACAGCGCCGCCATCATCGACCTTCCCCAGTACGACGTGGATATGGTCCGGGCCGGAATCGCCCTTTACGGCATGTATCCCTCCGACGAGGTGAAAAAGAAGCTGGTGCCCTTAAGGCCCGCCCTGAGCCTTAAGACCAGGGTGATCTTTATCAAGGACGTGGAGCCGGGGGAGGCCATCGGCTACGGCGGCACCTTCGTGGCGGAACGCCCCGCGCGGATCGCCACCCTGGCGGTGGGCTACGGAGACGGCTATCCCAGAAACCTTTCCAACAAGGGAAGCGTTCTTCTGCACGGAAAAAGAGCGCCCATCACGGGCCGGGTCTGCATGGATCAGATCATGGTGGATGTGACGGACATTCCCGGAGTGGAAAACGGCGACGAGGCGGTCCTGGTGGGAAGGGACGGCGGCGACGCCATCACGGTGGAGGAGCTTTCCGAGCTTGCAGGCACCTTCAATTATGAGTTCGTCTGCTGCCTGGGAAAGCGGATCCCCAGAATTTATCTGACCGGAGGCCGCATCGCGGGCGTCAAGGATTATTTCCGGGATCTTTACCCTGAGCCCGCCCTTTAGGGCGCGCCCTTCAAATCCCTGGGTATGAACCGAAGAAACATTGGAAATACTGAACAGGACAGACCAATGTATATATCGGAGCGTGAAAGGGAAATGATCATAAAAAGAGGCGATATCTACTACGCGGATCTGAGGCCGGTGATCGGGTCGGAGCAGGGCGGCGTAAGGCCGGTGCTCATCATCCAGAACGATACCGGGAACCGCCACAGCCCCACGGTGATCTGCGCGGCGATCACCTCCAGGATGAACAAGGCGAAGCTTCCCACCCATGTGGAGCTTCGGGCGGGCTGCTGCCGCATGGTGAAGGATTCCGTAATCCTTCTGGAGCAGCTGCGCACCATCGACAAGCAGCGGCTTCGGGAAAAAATCTGCCATCTGGACGGCGAGATCTTAAAACGGGTGAACACGGCCCTGCTCATCAGCCTGGATCTGTTCGCGCCTTAGGCGCAGGGTTGCCATCAGAAGAAAAAGATGATAGAATTACAGCGAGTTAAGAGAAGAAGGAGAGTTTTTCATGTCAGGACATTCCAAATTTGCCAATATCAAGCATAAGAAAGAGAAGAACGACGCCGCCAAGGGCAAGATCTTTACGGTGATCGGCCGTGAAATCGCCGTGGCGGTCAAGGAGGGCGGGGCAGATCCCGCCAACAACAGCAAGCTGAGGGACGTGATCGCCAAGGCCAAGGCCAACAACATGCCCAATGACACCATTGAGAGAGGAATCAAGAAGGCGGCGGGCGACGCCAATTCCGTCAACTACGAATCCATCACCTACGAGGGCTACGGCCCCAACGGCACGGCAATCATTGTAAACGCCCTGACCGACAATAAGAACAGGACGGCCTCCAACGTGCGCAACGCCTTCACAAAGGGCGGCGGAAACGTGGGCACCACCGGCTGCGTATCCTTCATGTTCGACGAGAAGGGACAGATCATCATTGATAAAGAGGAGTGCGGCATGGACGCCGACGACCTGATGATGACAGCCCTGGACGCAGGGGCGGAGGACTTTGCCGAGGAGGAGGACAGCTTCGAGATCACCACGGCGCCGGAGGACTTCAGCGCGGTCCGCGAGGCCCTTGAAAAAGAAGGGATCCCCATGGCCAGCGCCGAGGTCACGATGATCCCCCAGACATACGTGACCCTCACCGACGAGCAGGACATCAAGATGATGAACCGGATCTTGGATCTTCTGGACGGCGACGACGACGTGCAGGAGGTCTACCACAACTGGGAGGAATAAGCCTTACATAGGCGCAGGAGAGCGTTATGGCGAATGTAGAGGGAAAATGCCCCAAATGCGGCGGTAAATTAAGTATTCCGGAGGAGCTTCGGCAGTTTTCATGTATGTACTGCGGAGCGGTGCTGAGAATGGAGGAGCTGATTCCCATCCGGGAGGAAAAGGAGAAGAGCCCTCTGGCCCAGGTGCTTCTGGATCTTTATGAAAAGGAGGATCCCAAGGCGGAGGAGCTGATCGGCAGGATGCTGGAGCTGGACGCCTACGACGAGACGGCCAACGAGGTCTATGCCCGCCTCCATTTCCGGGAAATCCTCTTTGACCATCTGGACGCCATGGAATACTTCCGCAGAGACCGCTATGTGAATTATTTCGAGCAGTACATGGAAAGCTGCCGCCCCGTTTTAGAGGCGCTGGACCGGTACTGCCTCGTGGCCCCCGACGGCGGAGGCGCCTTTATGAGGCATCTTTCCGCAGAGCTTGTGAAGGCCATGGATCAGGCGGTGGAGGCGGACCCGGCCTTAAAATCAAAGAACGCCCGCGCCATCAGGCTGGATCAGTACAAGACGATCCTTGCCATTTACGTGATTCCCATGGTTCAGGAGCAGAGGCTCTCGATGGGTGGCAGGCTGGCGGATATTCTGGTGGAGGAGTGGATCCGGATTCATCCCAAATCAAAGATCGCCAAAGGAAGCTACAAGGATATGGTGGCCGGCTTCAGAAAGGGCAAGATGTGCTTTATCACCACGGCGGTCTGCGGCTCCTTCGGAAAGCCCGACGACTGCTATGAGCTCACTGCCTTCCGCCGGTTCCGCGACACCTATATGGCGGAGAGCGAAGAGGGACGCAGGCTGGTGGAGGAGTATTACGACGTGGCTCCCGGCATCGTGGCCTGCATCGACCTGGACGGCGGCAGGGAGCGGATATACAGAGAGATCTGGGACAGGTGGCTTTCGCCCTGTCTTTGCGACATTGAAAACGGGCGGTTTGCCCGGTGCAGCGCCCGGTACGCCCGGATGGTAAGGACCCTTGAAAAGCGGTATCTTTCCTGATATAATAGCTGATACAGTGCTGGAGACCCAGCCCATTCAAGAGAAAAGAGAGGAAACAAAAATGGCAGATGAATTCATGAGCGGATGCAGCGCGGACGACTGCTCCTCCTGCGGCTGCGACTGCGGCCACGATCATTTCCACGAGGGAGAGGACGGCCACATGACCGTTACCCTGACCTTAGACGACGACTCAGAGCTGGAGTGCATCGTCCTCACCACATTTGAGGCGGCCGGGAAGAACTATATCGCCCTGCTTCCCACCAACGCTCCCGAGGAGGAGGAAGGCGAGGTTTACCTGTACCGTTTTGTGACCGGCCCTGACGGCGAGCCGGATCTTCAGAACATTGAGGATGACGACGAGTACGAGGCTGCGGCAGACGCTTTTGACGAGCTTCTGGACGCGGCGGAATTTGACGAGCTTGAGGCAGAAGAAGAGTAAGATACCCCCTGAAAGCCCCGCGGATGGAGCAAAGCCGGTTTCCGGCCCTCCGCGGGGCTTTTGTTATTCAAAAAAAACTTCGTTCTTATAACGGAAAAAATTCTGGAATTCATGGTACAATAAAGAGAGAATGAATATAAAGGAGAGAACGCATGGACAGACAGGCTGCACGCATCATCCATGAGGTCAAAAAGGCGGTTATCGGAAAGGATATGGTGATTAGAAAACTTCTGGCGGCGATTCTTGCCAGGGGCCATGTGCTTCTGGAGGACAGGCCCGGCGTGGGAAAGACGACTCTGGCCGTGGCCTTTTCCAGAGCCCTTTCCCTGGACTATAAAAGGCTCCAGTTCACGCCGGAGATCATGCCGGCGGACGTGGTGGGCTTTTCCGTCTACAGCCGTCAGAGGGAAAGCCTCTCCTATCAGCCGGGGGCGGTGTTCTGCAATCTGTTTCTGGCCGATGAGATCAACAGGGCCAGCTCCAAGACCCAGAGCGCCCTTCTGGAGGCCATGGAGGAGGGGCAGGTGACGGTGGACGGCCAGGTCCATCCCCTTCCGAAGCCCTTTACCGTGATCGCCACCCAGAACCCGGCCGGGTCGGCGGGCACCCAGCTTCTGCCGGAATCCCAGGTGGACCGGTTCCTGATCCGCCTTTCCATGGGGTATCCGGAGTTTGGCGACGAGGTGGAGATTTTAAAGAGCAGGCAGGGCCAGAACCCTTTGGATCTGGTGAAGCCCGCGGCCACGGCGGAGGACATTGCCGCCATGCAGGTCCAGGCGGAGCGGGTCTATGTGGCCGACGAGCTCTACCAGTACATGGCCATGCTCACAGGGGCCACCAGGAAAAATCCCATGATAAGGACGGGGGCCAGCCCCAGGGCCACACTGGCCCTGGCCGCCATGAGCCGGGCCGCCGCCTGGATGGAGGGACGGGATTATGTGATTCCCGCCGACGTGCAGAGCGTGTTCTTCGACGTGCTGGAGCACCGGATCATGCCCGGCTTTCAGGCGAAGCTGAACAATGTGGAGACGAGGGAGCTTCTGGGGCAGGTCTTAAAGAGCGTGCCCGCTCCCCGGCTGATCTGAGGATGTGAGCTTATGTGGAGAAACCGGCTGGAATATTTGTTGATCCTTCTGGGGCTTCTGGCCTTTTATCTGTTCTTTTCCGGATACCTTTCCTTTTTCCTGCTGGCGTTTTTTCTGGCGCTTCCGGTATTTTCACTGCTTTTTACGGCGCTTTCCGGAAGAAAAAGGGCTGTCCTTTTTACGGAGGCGCCGGTGTCCGCGGCGGGCGGCCAGTTCGCCCTTTTCGCCGAGCTTTCCGGGAAGCCGGGGCCCTTCGGCCTTCGGGGAAGGATGGAGCTTCAGGTGCAAAACGTGTTTTCCGGAGAGGAGCGGAAAGAGCGGATCCCCTTTTTCATGGAAAGGGGAAGGCGGCGCTTCAAAGTCCTTCTCTCCTCGTCCC
>CALWAW010000052.1 GCA_944375845.1 uncultured Lachnospiraceae bacterium | reverse complement strand
TGGAGGCAGTCCAGCTGGAAGGCCGTCGCCAGCCCCGGCTCAAAATAGCGCTCCACCGCGATGTCACGGCCGTTTTCATGGAAGGCCTTCACCAGCTCCTTGAACCGGATATCGGCTCCCGCTCCCTTATCGGCGTAGGAGGCCTTGGGCGCGAGGGCCAGGGCCGGTCCGTAGCCCCAGTAGTTGATCCTCGGCTGCAGTGTAGAAAGAACGGCCGAGGGCCTTCCCGCGGGAGCGCTCTCCCCGGCCTCCCTGTCCTCCACGACCGGAGGGACCTCGTAAAAGTCTGTGGGCACGGCCAGCTCCACCATGGTGACGCCCAGCTCTTTTAAATAGGGGATCTTCTCAATCACGCCGCCAAAGGTCCCCTTATGCTTCACCCCCGAGGAGGCGTGCTTTGTGAACCCTCTCACATGAAGGCGGTAAATCACCGTATCGGAAAGAGGGGTGCGGGGCCGCCTGTCCTCGCCCCAGTCAAAGCCCTCCGTCTGAAAGCGGTAGCGCTCTTTTTTCCCCGGCTCTCCCCATTTGCCGCGCCCTGCCGAGAGGGACGCGTAAGGGTCGGGAACGGTCTTTCCGTCCACGGAAAGGCTGTATTCGTATTGCTCCGGCGATATGCCTGAAACCGTCATATAACGGATGTCTCCCAGTCGGTTTTTTTCCGGGAACGCAAGCTGAAGCGCCTCTTTCTCCTGACCGCGCCTGTAGAGATGAAGGCGCGCCTCCCCCTCTTTGCGGGCGGCGAAGGAGATATGGACGCGGCCGCCCTCCGTCCGCGTTCCCAGCGGGAACGGCCTGCCCTGCGTTTCCTCGATCCGTATCTTTGCCACGGCTGTCCTCCCTTTCTCCGGCCTGTGCCGGAACAGTTTAAATGTCGATATCCAGCTCCACGGGGCAATGGTCCGAGCCCATGACCTCCGTATGGATGGATGCGCCGCAAAGCCTGTCCTTAAGGGCTTCGGATACGCAGAAATAATCGATGCGCCACCCGGCGTTCTTTTCCCTGGCCTTGAACCGGTAGGACCACCAGGAATAGATCCCCTCCCTGTCGGGATAGAAATACCGGAAGGTGTCGATGAACCCGGCCTCAAGGAGGGCGGAGAACTTTGCCCGCTCCTCGTCGGTGAAGCCCGCGTTCTTCCTGTTGGTTTTCGGGTTTTTCAGGTCGATCTCCTTATGGGCCACGTTGAGGTCGCCGCAGAAGATCACCGGCTTGTCCTTTTCAAGGTTCTTCAAATACGCTAAAAAAGCGTCCTCCCATTCCATGCGGTAGGGAAGCCTGAGAAGCTCATTCTGGGAATTGGGGGTGTAGCAGGTCACCAGATAATAGCCGGGATAGGAAAGGGTGAGCACCCGCCCTTCTTTATCGTGCTCCTCTGCGCCGATGCCCCGGAACACCTCCAGAGGCTCCTCCTTCGCGAAAACGGCGGTGCCGGAATATCCCTTCTTTTCGGCATAGTTCCAGTACTGATGATAACCGGGAAGGGGAAGGTCGATCTGCCCCTCCTGAAGCTTTGTCTCCTGAAGGCAGAACACGTCGGCGTCCGCCTCTTTGAAATAATCCATAAATCCTTTTGTCACGCAGGCCCTGAGGCCGTTGACGTTCCAGGAAATCATTTTTTTCATTTTCTGTTCCTCCTGCTCCTACCTAAAAAGTATAGCATACCTACCCCCGTAATTCCACTGATTTATGAGGGCGCCGCCGAAAACTTTCTCTTGCAAAATGCGGATTTTCCTGTAAAATATAGGATGTTGCGGTATAGCTTCTTAAAAGAAAGGATTATCTATGATCAGTGCGAACAATGTCACCCTCCGCCTGGGCAAGAAGGCCCTGTTCGAGGATGTGAACATCAAATTTACAGAAGGGAACTGCTACGGCCTTATCGGGGCCAACGGCGCGGGAAAATCCACGTTTTTAAAGATCCTGTCGGGCCAGCTTGAGCCCTCCAAGGGCGACGTGACCATCACCCCCGGCCAGCGGCTCTCCTTTTTGCAGCAGGATCACTTCAAATACGACGACTGCGTGGTTCTGGACACGGTGATGATGGGGAACCCCCGCCTGGTGGAGATCATGAAGGAAAAGGACGCCATCTACGCGAAGCCCGACTTTTCCGACGAGGACGGCATAAAGGCCGCCGAGCTTGAGGCGGAATTCGCCAACATGAACGGCTGGGAGGCGGAATCCGACGCCGCCACCCTCTTAAACGGCCTGGGCGTTTCCACCGACCTCCATTATTCGATGATGAAGGATCTGGGCGGAAACGACAAGGTGAAGGTGCTTCTGGCCCAGGCTCTGTTCGGAAACCCCGACATCCTGCTCCTCGACGAGCCCACCAACCACCTGGATCTGGACGCCATCGCCTGGCTGGAGGAGTTCCTCATCAACTTTGAAAACACGGTGCTCGTGGTGTCCCACGACCGGTACTTCCTCAACAAGGTCTGCACCCATATCGCCGACATCGACTACGCCAAGATTCAGCTCTATGCCGGAAACTACGATTTCTGGTACGAGTCCAGCCAGCTGATGATCAAGCAGATGAAGGAGGCCAACAAAAAGAAGGAGGAAAAGATCAAGGAGCTCCAGGAGTTCATCCAGCGCTTCTCCGCCAACGCCTCCAAGTCGAAGCAGGCCACCTCGAGGAAGCGGGCCCTGGAAAAGATCCAGCTTGACGAGATCAGGCCCTCCAGCAGAAAGTACCCCTATATCGATTTCCGCCCTGAGCGCGAGATCGGGAACGAGGTGCTCACGGTGCAGAACCTCTCCAAGACCATCGACGGGGTTAAGGTGCTGGACAACATCTCCTTTATCCTGGGCAGAAACGACAAGGTCGCCTTTGTGGGCTCCGACGAGCTGGCAAAGACCACCCTGTTCCAGATCCTGGCCGGGGAGCTGGAGCCCGACGAGGGCACCTACAAATGGGGCGTCACCACCTCCCAGGCTTATTTTGCCAAGGACAACACCCACGAATTTGACAACGACCTGACCATTGTGGACTGGCTCACCCAGTTCTCCCCGGTGAAGGACGTGACCTATGTGCGCGGCTTCCTGGGGCGGATGCTTTTCGCGGGCGACGACGGCGTCAAGAAGGTGCGCGTGCTGTCGGGCGGCGAGAAGGTGCGCTGCCAGCTCTCCAAGATGATGATCCAGGCCACCAATACCCTGATCTTCGACGAGCCCACCAACCACCTGGATATGGAATCCATCACGGCCTTGAACAACGCCCTGATCAAGTATCCCGGCGTGATTCTCTTCTCCTGCCATGACCACCAGTTTGTGCAGACCACGGCCAACAGGATCATGGAGATCACCCCGAACGGGCTGATCGACAAGATCACCACTTACGACGAATACCTGGAAAACGACGAGATGGCAAGAAAGCGCCAGAAGAGCTACACCCTCTCCGAAAGCGACGCCATGGACAATTAACTTTTCCACTACGCAAAGCGGCGGCGGATCCTTACGATCCGCCGCCGTCTTTTGTTGTCTTAAAACCCTTCCAGCCGCCGCTTCTTCCGAAGCTCCTGGCGGCGCTCGGCGCCCTCCCACTCGGCCTGCTGCTCCGGAGATTCCAGCTTAAGCCTGGGCACCCGCACCGGCCTGTCGTTCTCGTCGGTGGCCACCATCACGATATAGGCCCTGTTGATGGGCCGCCTCATGCCGTTTAAGCCCTCCACGTAAGTGTCCACCCGCACCTCCATGGAGCTGTTCCCCACATGGGTGACCCGGCCGACTAACACCACGGTGTCGCCGGAATGGGCCCCCTCCTTGAACTGGAGGTTGTCGATGGCCGCCGTGATGATATTGCGCTCGCTGTGGCGCCTGGCCACAATGCCGGACACCTCGTCGATCCACATTAAGAGCTGGCCGCCGAAGAGCCGCCCCGCTCCGTTTAAATGGGTGGGAAACAGAAGATGGGACTGCTCCGTGAGGGAGTCCTCCACCCGTTTCGTCTTTTCCATGCTACCGCCTCTTTTATTCCTCCGGGCTTTCCCTGGGGATGAACACCCTCCCCGCCGCCGGATCGTCTTTTTTCTTTTTCAGGGCCTTCGCCATGCTCTTCGCCTCGCGGCAGAACTGCTCCTGGCAGTCCACCAGCGCCTTGCCCCGCTTGTCGGGCTTTTCGTAGGAGCCGTCGGGCTGTAGGATGTGGGAGCGCACGTTGTCCTCCAGCTCCGTCTTAAGGATATGGAGAGCCCGCTCCTTGTTCCTGCCCACCTCCACGGGGAATACCAGCTCCACGCGGCGGTCCAGGTTCCTGGGCATCCAGTCGGCGCTTCCCATGTAAATCTCGTAATTCCCGCCGTTTTCAAAATAGAAGATTCTGCTGTGCTCTAAGAAGGTTCCCACAATGGAGCGCACGGAGATGTTCTCGCTGATTCCCGGGATCCCCACCTTCAGACAGCAGATCCCCCGCACGATCAGATCGATCTTCACACCGGCGGCGGAGGCCTTATAAAGGTTCTGCATGATCACCGGGTCGCAGAGGGAATTCATCTTGGCGACGATACGGCCCTCATGGCCCTTCTTCACCCATTTGATCTCCCGCTCGATCAGGGACACAAACCTGTCCTTGAGCCACAAAGGCGCCAGGCAGAGCTTGTTCCAGGAGAGGGGCTCCGAATAGCCGGAAAGCATATTGAACACGGCGCTGGCGTCCTCGCCCACCGCCTCGTCGCAGGTCATAATGCCGGTATCGGTGTAAAGCTTCGCCGTGGAGTCGTTATAGTTGCCCGTCGCCATGTGGACGTAGCGGCGGATCCCGTCGTCCTCCCGGCGCACCACCAGGCAGATCTTGCAGTGGGTCTTTAAGCCCAGAAGGCCGTAGATCACATGGCAGCCGGCCTGCTCCAGCTTCTTTGCCCAGAGGATGTTGTTCTCCTCGTCGAAACGGGCCTTGAGCTCCACCAGAACGGAAACCTGCTTGCCGTTTTCCGCCGCCCGCGCCAGGGCCGCCACAATGGGCGAGTGGCCGCTGACCCGGTAAAGGGTCTGCTTGATGGCCAAAACCTGGGGATCGGAGGCCGCCTGCTTTACGAAATCCACCACCGGATCAAAGGACTCGTAGGGATGATGAAGGAAAATATCGCCCTTCCGGATGTTGGCGAAAATATCGTCGTCGTTGGCAAATTCCGGCACGGGCTGGGGAACCCAAGGCTTCTGCTTCAGGCTGTCAAAGCCCTCCATGCCGTACATTTTCATCAGGAAAGTCAGATCCAGAGGCCCGTTGATGAAAAAAATCACCTCGTCCTTGATGGAAAACTCCTTTTTCAGGATCTTGAGGAGGCGCTTGTCGATGGATTCTTCCACCTCCAGGCGGATCACCTCGCCCCACTGGCGCTTCTTAAGCTGCTTTTCAATCTCCTTTAACAGATCCTCCGCCTCGTCCTCGTCGATGGTCAAGTCGGCGTTTCGCATCACCCGGTAGGGGTGGGCACAGACAATATCGTAATTGAGGAAGAGCCTGCTCATATTCCGCTCGATGATCTCCTCCAGAAGGATCACGCACCGCTCCCCGTTTTCGCCCGGGGGAAGCTCCACGATCCTGGGAAGCACCGAGGGCACCTGCACGGTGG
>CALWAW010000051.1 GCA_944375845.1 uncultured Lachnospiraceae bacterium | reverse complement strand
GGTACTTGCGCTCGTAGACCGGACCGTATTCCTTCCGGGGCTCCACTCTTCCGGATACCTTCACCAGCTTTTCCGCGGCGCTCGCGTAATCCTTGAACACGCCCGCGCCGATCCCGGCCGCCATGGCTGCCCCCTGGATCCCCTGCTCGTCGCAGGCTACGGTCTCCACCGGGATCTGAAGGGCGTCGGCAAACATCTGCACCCACACCGGCGAATTGGCCGCGCCGCCCGCCAGGCGGATAGCCTCGGGCTTCTCCCGGTTTCTGAGAAGCCGCTTCACATGGGTCAGGTGAGAAAATACGATTCCCTCGTAGACCACGCGGATCATATATCGCCTGTCGTGAAAATCCGTAAGGCCGATGAAGCTTCCTCTGGCCAGAGGATCCTCGTTGGAGCCGTTTAAGAACGGCAGGAAGTAAACCTGGCTGTCCTGGGGCTCAATGGCCGCCACAGCCTCGTTGGTATAGCCGTAAATATCATCGCCGGCCGCCTTCTTCTCCGCCAGAAGCTCGTCGATGAACCACTGGAGGTTCCCCGCCGAGGTGGGGCTGCTCTCCTCGATCAGATAATAACCGGGGATGCAGTACATGGAATTCAAGGCCACTGTGCCGTTGTCGATGGGCCTGGTGGTGATGTACTCGTTGATGCTCCAGGTGCCCGCGATCATGCACATGGCGTCCGTGCCGCACACTCCGGCGGCGATGCCGCAGGCGTCCACGTCGAACATTCCCGCCATCACGGGCGTTCCCGCCGCAAGGCCGGTCTGGGCCGCAGCCTCCTTGGTCACCCTTCCGCAGATATCCGCCGAGAATTTGAGGGGCGGCAGCTTGTCATAGAGATCTTCCAGGCCAAAATAGCCAAGAAGCTCCCTGTCATAGGCCGCCGTATCCAGATTGACCAGGTTCGCGCCGGAAAAGTTCGTGTACTCTCCGCCCGCTTCCCCCGTCATGCAGTAGCGGATATAATCGTTGACGGAAAACACATAGCGGATATTTCCATAAGCCTTCGGCTCATGGTCCTTAAGCCAGGCAAGAAGGCTCACCGGCTGGCAGGCCAGAATGTCCTGGTACGTTTTTTTGTAAACCTTTTCGGCGGTTCCGTCTTCCTTCCATTTTTTCGGATATTCCCACGCCCTGGTATCGGTGGAAAGAATCCCCGGATAAGCCGGTCTTCCGTCGGCCCCCACCAGGTACAGGCCCTTTCCGTGGCCTGAGAAGGAAACGCCCGCGATATCAGAAGGGTTCAGGCCGCTCTTTTCCAGCGCCGCCCGGACCACCTTGCTGTTCTGCTCCCAGAGGGCGTCCATGTCCCGCTCCGTGAACCCCGGCTTCGGCGTCTGATTGTGGATCGGCTCCCTGGACACCGCCACCAGGTTCCCCGTCTCGTCAATGATCCCGGCCTTGACAAAGGTGCCGCCGTTGTCAATTCCCATTAAATACTTCACGCTTCTACTCCTTTTCGCACAGATTACTGCTCAGGCACAGTCTTGGGGCAGTCCGGATTGTTGGGACCAAAGTGCTTGAGGATCACGATGGGCTCGTATTTGCTCTGGTTTTCGATCACGATGCCCGCCTTCGCGGCCTGCTCGGATACGAAATACTCGTCGGCGCTCTGCTGGCCGAACCGCAGCATGACGGACGTCTCGGCGTCGAACACGCCGAATTTTCCATGACCCTGTACAAAGATGCAGCCGTAGGCGGCGGGATCCTTGATGGTCACGGTCTGGCCCGGATATACGGTCAGCTCCTTGGCGCAGATGTACTCGTTGGCGTAGGAGACCCACTTCTCCACATACTGCTCCGTCTCCCTGTGAACCACGGGCGGACGGAAATAGGTTTTCTTATAATGGGGATCGATGTTCTTCTCCCAGTCCAGAAGGCCGAAAATGTAGTCGATGTCGTCCTTCTTATCCTCCGGGCATTCCTCCACCAGCATGTCGCGGGGATAGATCTCGCCGGAAACCACGTTCTCCTCCACGGAGTTTACGTCGGAATTCCACTGAGGCTCATAGGTCAGATAGGAAGCGGGCGCGTGGATCACGCCTGCGGGCGTATACCAGCCGGTTCCCAGCTCCACCCTGTAGGCGCGGGAAAGCTCCGTGATCCTGGTATCGGCCTCATTGTAATGGCGCAGCCTTTCCTTTACGTCCTCCGGATCCGTATCGGGATCAAAACCGAAGTAGGTGGCGTTGTTTTCTCCGGAATAGTTGTTTAACTGCCTGGGGAAATAATAGGATTCGGGCTTGCCCAGCTTTCCGACCCGCGCCGCCGCCTCAAAGGTCAGATGCACGTGGTGGAACAGAGGGTTCTCGAAATCAAAGAATTTGGAATACATAGGCCAGCCGCCGTACTTTTCCCAAAGCTCCTGTCCGATCAGCTCAGCCCCCAGGGTGTCAACGGCCTCCTTCAGGGTGAACTTCTCGTCGGAATCGGGAGATACCGCCACATAGCTCATGCCCTCGTCGGGAGCCGCCAGAGGGCCGTTGTTGGCGGTAATGGTGGAGGAGAACCATCTCTCCTTGATGGCGCCCCTTTCGATTCCCAGCGCATAGTAATCGTCGGGATGGAGCTTTAAGCGGTGCCCGGCCTTGCCGAAGCGTCTGGGGACAAAGGTGGGCATCAAACGGAAGACACCCTTCCCCTCTTCAAATGTTTTGCGGATCAAGTCTTTTTCTGCCATAGTTCTTGTCTCCTTAATTTTTTCTTATATTTTAACACAAATCTCCCGGAGCCGTCCATTAAAAAAGTGAAATTGCTTGACAAAAACAAGGCTGTTCATCTATAATCATGACATATATATTTTCTAAGGAGGCTGTTACTACATAATGGACACCAGCGACAGTAGTGGTGCTGAGCCCGAACCAAACTTTGATTATTATTTGCTTTTATAAATGAGACATGGCCTGTGCGCCCTCAAGCGGCACATGGGTCATGTCTTATGCTGTTTTATCACAAAATTTTCATAGGAAAGAAAGAGGTCTGTTTTGAGTAATATCATCTTTTTATTATTGATCCAGGTGGTCCTGATCATCCTGAACGCGATCTTCGCCTCGGCAGAGATCGCCGTCCTCTCCGTCAATGAAACGAAGCTGGCGAAAATGGCTGAGGACGGAAACAAAAAGGCGAAGCGGCTCCGCCGCCTCACCAGCCAGCCGGAAAAATTCCTGTCCACCATCCAGGTGGCCATCACCCTGTCGGGCTTTCTGGGCAGCGCTTTCGCCGCCGACAACTTTTCCGACGGCATTGCCGACTGGTTTGTAGGACTTGGCGTTCCGATCCCCAGAGCCACTCTGGATGTGATCGCCGTAATCCTGGTTACGCTGATCCTGTCCTATTTTACCCTGATTTTCGGCGAGCTTGTTCCCAAGCGCATCGCCATGAAGAAATCCGAGCAGTTAAGCCTCGCCATCTCCGGCCTGGTAAGCGGCATCTCCAAGCTGTTCGCTCCCATTGTATGGCTGCTGTCGGTCTCCACCAACGGCGTACTCCGGCTTTTGGGCATCGACCCCAGCGAGGCTGACGATCAGGTCAGCGAGGAGGATATCCGTCTCATGGTGGACGCCGGAAGCGAAAAGGGCGCCATCGACCACGAGGAAAAGGAATTTATCCAGAATGTCTTTGAATTTGACGACCTGACCGCGGAGGAAATCGCCACTCACAGGACGGACGTGGAATTTCTCTGGGCCGAAGATTCCACCGGCGACTGGGCCAAGACCATCCATGAGACCCGCCACACCCTTTACCCGGTCTGTGAGAACTCCCCGGATCATATCATCGGCATCCTGAACGTAAAGGATTACTTCCGCCTGGAAAATAAGACCAGGGAGGCCATTATGGCCACCATAAAGCCCGCCTATTTTGTTCCCGAGACCATCAAGGCCGACGTGCTGTTCCGCAACATGAAGCGGACCAGAAATTCCATGGCCGTGGTCCTGGATGAGTACGGCGGCATGGTGGGCATCGTCACCCTCAACGACCTGATCGAGGAACTGGTGGGCGACTTAAACGACGATGATCCGGCCATACCCGACGACACCCCTCAGATCATCCGGGTCAGCGACAATGTGTGGTCTGTTTACGGCAATCCCGATCTTCAGGATCTGGAGGAAACGGCGGGCATTGTGCTGGACAGCGAGGACTGCGACACCTTTACCGGCTATGTGTTCGATGCCCTGGGCATGGTCCCCGACGACGGAGTCCAGAATATCAAGCTGGAGCTTCCCCACCTTCTGATCACGGTCTCCCGGATCGAGGAGCACCAGATCGCGGAGGCCACCATTGAGATCAAGCCTCCGGTGGAGAAGCCGGAAAAAGAGGAAGAGAAAAAGTAAAGAACAGACAGCCAGAAGCACCGTTTTCACGCTTCTGGCTGTTTTTATTTTTACCCTCCTATGGTTTTCACCGACCCTCTTCTGAGCAGCTTCGTCTCCATCACTACGCGACGTTCCTCCACCGCCTCCCCTCTCAAAAGGCGCACCAGCATTTTCGCCCCCTCCCGGCCCATGGCGATGGTGGGACGGGACAAAACCGTCACCGCCGGATCCGAGTATCTGGCCAGAAGATGATCGTCAAAGCCCACCAGGGAGATCTCCCTTCCGGCCTTCATGCCCCGCTCGGCCAGGGCCTTTATGCAGCCGATGCAGATCAGGTTGTTGATGGCCACCACGCCCGTGGGCCGCAGGCTCTCCGGCATATTGAAAAGCTCCGTCATTCCCCTGTAGCCGGTCTCCTCAAAATGGGAGCCGGGAATAAATACCAGGCTATTTTCAGAAAGTCCGGCCTCTCTCAGCGCCCTTTTGCAGCCGTCAATTCGGCGGCCTCCCAGGGATACGCCGGGAAAACCGCCTATGAGTCCGATCCTTCTGTGGCCGTTCTTCAGAAGCTCCTCCGTAAGCAGGTACGCCCCCTCCTCGTTGTCGATCTCCACGCTGAAGCCCCCGTCCTCCCTGCCGTAGCCGTCCACCAGCACAAAGGGCTTTGTCCATTTTCCGTAGTCGATGAGATCGGGGCTTCCCGGCACCGCCAGCATCCCGTCGGCAAGCTTTGAGCATCTTCTGCAAAGAGACTCGAAGGCCTCCTCTGAAAGGCCCTTCGCCGAAAGCACCAGCACCGTGTAGCCCTGCTCCTTTAAATATTCCTCGGCCCCCTGGACCACGGCTCCGTTGAAATCATTGGTAAAATCCGGAACCACCACCATCACGGCCTTTGTCTGTCCGGTCACCATGGAGACTGCCAGGCTGTTTGGCACATAGCCCAGCTCCCGCACGGCCTCCCAGACCCGCTCCCTTGTCTGGGGGCGCACCTTGTCCAGCCCGTTCAAGACCCTGGATACTGTGGAAATCGCCACATCAGCCCGCCTTGCCACATCCTTGATGGTGACATCTTTCTGCTGCTTTTCCATGTGCCCCTCCTCTTTTTTCGTCAGATCAGCCAAAATCCTCAGCTTATGATTGACCCTGACCGCAATCTATGTTAAAATTATAGAAGGCAAAAATAAAAACGTTTTTATTATTATAATACGGGAAGGAGATTTATACAATGGCAAAACCTAAAATTCTTGTGGTGGGCAGCTTTGTCATGGACCAGATCGCGACAACGGAGATTTTCCCCCGCGAAGGCCAGACGGTCCTGGGCGGAACCTTCACCAAGGCTCCCGGCGGAAAGGGCGCCAACCAGGCAGTGCAGATGGCCCGTCTGGGCGCCGACGTGACCATGGTGGGAAAGCTGGGCCATGACAGCAACGGCGAGGATATGATCCGCACCTGCAAGGAGGCGGGGATCAACACCGATTATGTCCTCTACGACGACACCCTTCCCTCCGGATGCAGCGTCATCATCCTGGAGGCGGCGCCCGGAAAGCAGACGGTCAACAGGATCATTGTGCTGTCCGGCTCCAACATGAGCATCACGCCCGACGACATCGCGTTCTTAAAGGAAAAGGTCGCCGATTACGATCTGGTGGTGCTTCAGCTTGAGATCCCCATGGAGATCAACGAACTGGTGGCCGCCTACGCCTACGAGAAGGGCGTGCCGGTCATGCTGAATTCCGCGCCCAGCGCGCCGCTCTCCGACGAGCTCCTCTCCCATCTGACCTACATCTCCCCCAATGAGCACGAGGCCTACGACATGGTGGGCGTGCGGATCACCCATTCCGGGAAGGACGTAAATATGGACGAGGCAAAGGCCGCCACCGCCGCCCTCAAGGCAAAGGGCGTCAAGAACGTCCTGATCACCCTGGGCGAGTCCGGCGCCGTGCTGGATACGGAAAAGGACGGCTTTTATTACAGCCCCTGCGTGGACGGGATCATGGCCGTAGACCCCACCGCCGCCGGCGATTCCTTTGTGGGAGCTCTTTCTGTGGGCCTTTGCTGCGGCTGGGGCTTTGAAGAGACCCTGAAATTTGCCAATCACACCGCGGGCCTTACAGTCTCCTCCATGGGAGCCATGCCCTCCCTTCCCACTCTGGATAAGGTGGAGGCCTTCCTGAAGGAAAAGACCGGAAGCGCCCCCGACACCTCTGTTCTTAAATAAGGAGGCTTTTATGGAAGCGAAATGCAAGGAAGCCTATCAGAGCTTTTTGGATATTGTAAAAACAGATTTCACCGCCTTCATCGACCAGCTGGACGAAGGCGACATCGAGGACGCCGCTGACCTGATCCTGGAGTCCCGGGCAAAGGGCGGCAGGGTGCATATCTCCGGTATCGGAAAGCCCGGCCATATCGCCGGCTACATCGCCTCTTTGATGTCCTCCACCGGAACGCCGGCCTATTTTCTCCACGGAACAGAGGCGGTCCACGGCTCCTGCGGCCAGCTTGTTCCCGGCGACGTGGTGATCTTCATCTCCAACAGCGGCGAGACCGCCGAGATGCGCGCCACGGTAACCGCCATAAAGAATAACGGCTGCTATGTGATCGGCGTCACCAGAAACCCCGAATCCTGGCTGGCGAAGGAAAGCGCCGTCCATATCACCGCAGGAATCCCCAGAGAGGGCGGCCCCTTAAACAGGGCGCCCCGCATGTCGATCCTGGCGGAGACCCTGGCGCTCCAGGCCTTGAGCGTCATGCTCCAGGCCCATCACGACATCACGCCTCAGCAGTATGTAAAGTGGCATCCCGGCGGCTCCCTTGGAAAGCTCCGGGACAGCGAAAAATAAAGGAGAGATCATTATGCTTACGACAAAGTGCATCCATCCGGGCCTTATGAAAGCCCTTTCCCTCTGCGGCCACGGCAGCAAGGTGCTCATCGCCGACGGAAACTATCCTCTGGCAGAAAAGAGCGGAAACGCGGAAAAGATCTATCTGGGCCTTACCCCCGGCCTTCCCACCGTGACTCAGGTCCTTGAGGCCATCCACTCTGTGGTGGAAATTGAAAAGGCCGAGGTGATGTTCCCCGGCGACGGCTCCAGGCCCGAGATCTTCGATGAATTTGAGAAGGAGCTGGGCCTTCCCCTGGAGGGCGTCGGCCGCTTCGAATATTACGACCTGTGCTGTGAGCCCGACGTGGTGCTGGCCATCTCCACCGGCGAGAAGCGGGTGTTTTCCAACATCCTGCTGACCATCGGCTGCGCGTAAACGGATCTTCCGGACCGTCTCCTTAAAGGAGGCGGTCTTTTTTTGCGCCGCGGGCGTTCTCCTATTGACTCCTCCGCATATATGTTGTATTATCTGTATATACTTAACATAGTTTTTAAAACCACATCATGCGATAGGAGGTATGCAATATGAAGAACCTGAAGCCAAAAGACCCCGGAAGCGCGATCACTCATTTCATAGGCTGGCTGATGGCCCTGTTCGCGGCTCTTCCCCTCCTTTTAAAGGCCGCCCAGGCCCCCGACCGGATCCACGTGATCTGCCTGGCCGTCTATATGGTCAGCATGATCCTGCTCTACGGGGCCAGCACCCTGTACCACACGCTGGATATTTCCCCCCGCGTCAATAAGCTGTTAAAGAAATTCGACCACATGATGATCTTTGTGCTGATTGCCGGAACCTACACTCCTGTATGCGTCATTGTAATCGGCGGCGCCCAGGGCCTGTTCCTGCTGTGCCTGATCTGGGCCATTGCCCTGGCCGGGATCCTCATCAAGGCGCTGTGGATCAACTGCCCCAAATGGTTTTCCTCCGCCCTGTATATCGGAATGGGCTGGGTCTGCGTGATCTCCTTCACCAGCCTTTTGAGCAATCTGTCCCCGGCGGCCTTCGGCTGGCTTCTGGCCGGCGGCGTCATCTACACCATAGGCGGCGTGATCTACGCTCTTAAGCTTCCCCTGTTCAATTCCCGCCATAAGGCCTTCGGCTCCCATGAGATCTTTCATCTCTTCGTCATGGGCGGAAGCCTCTGCCATTTTATCCTGATGTACCGCTTTGTGGCTTCCATGCCGGTGCTTCCTTAACGCAGCGGGCCGCGCTCAGAAAGCGCGGCCCTTTTCAATCAGCTTAAGCTTGTCCGCCCGGCTCAGCCTCTTAATGGCGTATTCCCGGCGCATGGCCTCCTCCCTGGTGGAAAAGCGTTCCCAGTATACCAGCTCCACCGGGCCGCGCCCTCTGGTATATTTCGCGCCCCGGCCCGCCTGGTGGGCGGCCACCCTCTCCTCTAAATGGTTTGTCCACCCTGTATAGAGGCTTCCGTCGCCGCACCTTAAGATATAAACGTAATTGTACTCCATGCTCTCTCCGTTCTATGTACGCGTGCGGAAACCGCACGCTTCTATATGAAGCACCAGACTTGGGCCGGTTTTCCCGGCCCCGGTATTTCTGAAAGGCTTTTCACTGATCCGTGTTTTCGTCCGATGCCTGTTTTCCAGTATCTCCACCTATGGTTTATCTTATGTATCTTTTTGTCTTTTGTCTACAGTTTTCCTGTTCAGATCGCCTCGCCCGCCTGCTTTACGATCAAAAGCCTGCTCCCCGGCGTAAGCTCCTCCTCCCCCAGTCCGTTGACCTGTCGGATCGAAGCCACGGAGGAACCGAACCGCTTCGCGATGCTCCAGAGGCTGTCTTTCGGCTGTACGGCGTAGATCACCATTCCCGGAAGGCTCTGGAGCCTTTTCAGATCCGGCTCCTTCTCCGTGATCCCCGTCACCATCTGCTCCTCAGAGACCTTTCTTGCCAGAAGCTCAAAAATCACCGCCGCCTTAAGCTCCACCTCACCGCCGCCAAGCATGACGGCGTCCAGCTGTTCAAGCCCCGCGTTCAGGCGGTAAAGTCCAAGGGCGTCCATCCCGCCCGCTTCGATCTGATACTGGAAGGGAACCGCGCCCTTTACAGACTGGAGCGGACGGGTGTCGCTGTCCGTCATGAAAAGCATGGTCACGCAGAGGGCTCCCTCCAGGCTCAGTCCGTCCTTTTCCGGCCTTACGCTGTCCACCTTTACCGTCCCGTCCACATGGCAGATCTGGAGCACGCTGTCCGGGGTTTTGCACTTAAGCTTCCCGGATACCCTGGTGCGCGAGCTGTTCCGGACCAGGATCTCCTCCACCGGCACGGTGATATATTCCGGCTCCAGCACCTTTGCAGGCGAATGTACGTCGCTCACCACCTGAAGCTCATCCTCCTCATAGAGGCGGATATCCAGCTCCAGCACCGCGTCTGCCGTCACGCTCCTGTTCTCCCCGTCAAAATCGGGCTGCACCTCCAGCTGGCAGTGGGTGAGCCGTACCGTGATCTCAGGATACATCTCCTCCGCCGCCTCAGGAAGCTCCAGATTCCCGGAAAAGGTCAGCTCCCGCTCCAGCCACTGAGGCTTTGCAGGATCCTCGATTCCCCGGTAGACGCAGAACACGTCCAGAACGCCTTGCAGGCTTATGCTTCCGTCCAGGGGACGGGCCTGGACATTCCGGAGCCCGCACTGGCGCCACAAAAGCTCCTCGATATCCGGCTGAGAGCCGGAAAGCTCCAGCTCCTCCTTGACTCTGTATGTATCCTTTCTGCATACGGCCGCCTGGGCTGCCCGGATCCGCTTTTTCCTGGTCTCCACCAGCACCGTGTCCGACACGTCCGTCACTGCCTGCCGTTCATCAAGACCCACCGCCTCCAGCGTGAAGGTGATGATGGCCTTCACGCTTATCTTTCTGGAATGGATCAGCTCGATGGTCAGATCCTCAAGCTCCGCCGCCGCCTGGAGATAGTCCTTTTCCTCCAGCTCCGGCACGTGGACGGCCTCGTCAAAGGGGATCGCGCCTTCCATGGACTGGAGCGCGCCGCCCTCAGGGGGATAGTAGATCAGCCGCCAGTCCAGCTTTCCCTTAAGCTCCGCCTTCTGGGAAAACCGCCGCACCTCCTCGATCTGCGCTCCTCCGCCCTGGGCCGCGATCAGCTCCATATCCGGCTTGATATCCGGGACGATGAAGTCCTCATCCATCGTGATCTGGGAAACGACCTTTTTCTTCTGTCTGCACATACGGATGCCCACTCTTGTAAGCTCCATGGCTCCTCCTTTCCGCTCCCTGCCCGCAGGCCGCCGCTCATCACAGAAATACCACCGGCTCCTCGCGGTATGGAAGCTTCACCACCAGATACGGACAGGAAGGCGCGGGAATCGCCTCCTCGTCCTTTTCAGGCCCCGACGACGACGTTTCCAGGCAGATGGTCCCATCCTGGAGATACAGGGCCTTTACGGACATGCTGTAGCCTCCCGTCTCCTTCCGGCCAAGTCCCACCGCCAGATACAGGGAATCGCCGTCGGAATAGGTCAGCTTAAATTCCGCCTGTTTCTTCTCCTCTATGATGGAGCCAAGCTCCGGCGGAATCTCGGCTTCCGACGCCACCGTAAAATCAAGCTCCTCCCGTTCTCCGTTTCCGGAGCCCTTTCCGCAGCCGGAAAGAAGAAGGATAAAAGAAAGAAAAAGAAGCAGCCGTCTCCATGACTCTTTTTTGCCTGACCGCATGGCCTGTTCCCTCCTCAGACATTCTCTTTTTAATGTATGCGGCGGGGATAGGCTCTATGAACAAAAAGAGGCCCCGCCTTCGCGGAGCCTCCCGATTCGGCATTACGCCGTTTGAATCTGCGTTTTACATCATGTTCTGGATCATGGAAAGGACTGCCTCACCGAACTTCTCGGATTTTTCATCGGCGTCCTCCAGAGATCTTCCCTTGACCCCATAGTAGAATTTTACCTTGGGCTCAGTGCCGGAGGGACGCACGCACAGCCATGCCCCGTCGCTCAAGTCATAGTAGAGCACGTTGGACGCAGGAAGGCCCGTGGAGGAAACCTCCCCTGTGGCAAGGTTCTTCACCGTATCCTTCTGGTAATCCCGCACGGAGAGCACCTTGCAGCCTGCAACCTCGGAGGGCGTGTTGGCCCGCAGAGTCTCCAGAATCTCCTTGATCTTTGCCAGCCCCTCGATACCGGCCAGGGTGATGGATTTTACGCTGTCCTTATAATATCCATAGCGCTCGTACATCTGGATCATGGCATCCCAGAGGGTCATGCCCTTTGTCTTATAGTAAGCCGCCGCCTCGCAGAGAGCCATGGTGGCCACAACGGCGTCCTTATCCCTTGCGTGGGTGCCGATCAGGCAGCCGTAGCTCTCCTCGAAGCCAAAGAGATAGGTGCCCTTTCCGGTCTGCTCAAAGCCCAAGATCTGCTGGCCGATATATTTGAAGCCGGTCAGCACCTCGATAAGCTTAACGCCGTAATAGTCCGCGATGGCGTCCGCCAGGTTCGTTGTCACGATGGTCTTGATGAGGACGCCGTCCTCGGGAAGCCCGTGAAGCTCCTTTGTCTGGCTGATCTCATAATCCGCCAGCAGGCTTCCGGACATATTTCCGGTAAGGGAGATGTACTCGCCGGATTTCGTATCCTTCACATAAACGCCGAGCCTGTCTGCGTCGGGGTCTGTGGCGAGAACCAGATCCGCGTCCTTTTCCTTTGCCAGCTTAAGGGCCAGGGCAAAGGCCTCGGCCGCCTCGGGGTTGGGGTAGCTGACCGTGGGGAGATCGCCGTCGGGCAGCTCCTGCTCAGGAACCACGTAAACGTGGGTAAAGCCCAGCTCCTTCAGCACGCGGCGCACCGGGATATTTCCTGTTCCGTGAAGGGGAGTGTAAACAATCTTTAAGTTTTCGCCCTCAGCCTTGATGCTGTCCCAGTGCTTGACCTGCTTTTTCAATTCCTCGATATAAGAATCGTCGATGGCCTGTCCGATGGTCTCGTAGAGGCCCGCCGCCTTCGCGGCCTCCTTGTCCATGGTCTTCATGGCAAAAAAGCCTGCGACGGCCTGTACCTCGGCCATGATGCCCGTGTCATGGGGCGGCGTGATCTGGGCGCCGTCCTCCCAGTATACCTTATAGCCGTTGTATTCCGGAGGGTTATGGCTCGCCGTGATATTGATGCCGGCGATGCAGCCCAGCTTCCTTACCGCGTAGGAAAGCTCCGGCGTGGGCCTTAAGGACTCGAACACATAGGCCTTGATCCCGTTGGCCGCCAGGCACAGCGCCGCCTCGTCCGCGAATTCCGGAGACATGTGGCGGGAATCAAAGGCGATGGCCACGCCCTTCTTCTCACCGCCTGCCTTCAGGATATAATTTGCCAGCCCCTGTGTGGCTTTCCGGACCGTGTAGATGTTCATTCTGTTGATCCCGGCCCCAATGATGCCCCTGAGGCCCGCGGTTCCGAAGGAAAGCTCCGTGTAAAACCTTTCCTTGATCTCGTTTTCATCATCCCTGATGCTCTGAAGCTCTTCTTTTGTCTTGTCATCAATATACGGGTCTGTGAGCCATTCCTCGTATACTTTTCGATAATCCATGTTGATCCCTCCCTGGGACGGATATTTCCGGAACTGCTCCGGATCTGAATTCCGCCGAATATTGATTTTATTATAATATACCTTTTGTATAATTTCAACAAAAAAGGAGGCCGGTTCACACCGCTCTCCTTTTAAGCTCTTCCAGAAACTGCTCCCTGGGCTCAAACTGGCTTTCCAACATCCTAAGCTTATCGATATTGCGGGCCGGGATCCACGCCTTGTTGGAATTCAGATAGTAATTCATCTGCTTCCAGTATTTTTCCGGATAAAGGAACAGGATATAGAGATATTTCCATTCTTTTTCCGTAAGGGGGAGGATCTCCGTATAGGCCTCCAGGATCCGCCTGCCAAGCCTCAGGTTCCACCTGTGCTTTTCCAACACCTTCCTGGTGAAATAATACAAATCTCCCGCCTGGACGTCCCGCCGCATACGGGAAAAATCCGTGACGGCGGCCACGCCGTCTCCGAAGAGCACATGATGATGACTGTATTCTCCATGGCACCACTGCTCCTTCGGAAGCTCTCCCAGGCCGAAGGCCAGACCGGCGGCCTCCTCTGCCTGCCGGTAGAACTTCTCGAAGCTTCCGATCACCACCAGCTCAAAGTCCGTTTTCCGCCTTCTCCCCTTCACAAAGGATCTTGCCCTTTTCAGCTCTCTGTTATGGCGGGCCAGAATATCGGAAAGGGCCTCCGCCTCCTCATCGGCCTTTTCTGCGCTCCCCTCCTCCGCCGTCAGCTCCGTTTCCGCGGCCTCCAGCTGTCCCGCCTCCTCTGCCGCCTGGCGTTCTGCCTCCTTCCTGGCCTCCGCCTCCTTTCGCAGCTCCTCCAGCCTTTTTTCCAGGGTCCCCGAGGCGCCGATCTTCCGCAGGGCGAGGTGGAGCCTCGCCAGAAGCCCGGCGGCCCTAAGGATCTCCTCCGGCTCCCTGGCGCTGCACTCTCTGCCCTCGTACCAGTCCCGGACAACATATCTTGCCTGATCCTCGTCTGTGGAAACCAGCTCGCCTTTCAGGTTTTTTATGCAGCAGTCCGTCTGAAGTCCCGCTTCCTCATAAAGCGCCCTAAGAAGCGCGTATTCCAGCCGGATCCGCCTTTCGGACCCGGTCCACTCCTTTAAAAGCTTCAAGCCGCAGCCGGTCTCGCAAAGGACCGCGCCCCGCGTCCTTCCGGTCCGATACACCTCCAGCCCATACTGCTCCAAAACGCCGGTTCCCCGTTCATTCACGTCCACCCCTCCAAATGACTGAAATACTGCTCTCAAAATTGGCTACTTCTATCCTATGTGGGGCTGCTTCAGAAAATGAATGGACCCTTCAGAAAACAGGCTGGAATTTGATTCCGGAATATAGTATGATCGTCTTAATAAGAGCGGGCCTTTGCCCGCGGAAAGGCGGATCAGATCATGAGAACATTCAACTGGGGAATCGTCGGCCTGGGCCATATCGCCCATGAGTTCGCCGAAAGCATGACGGCGCTCCACCCCATTTACGGAGCGGCCTCAAGAAGCCTTGACTCAGCGCTGGAGTTCCAGAAAAGGTTCGGCGCCAAAAAGGCTTACGGCTCCTATGAAGAGCTTTTCTCCGACGAGGCCGTGGACATCGTCTATATCGCGGCCGTAAACAACTGCCACTATCCCCTGATCATGGAAGCTTTAGGCCATGGAAAGCACGTCCTCTGTGAAAAGGCCATCTGGGGAAACTGGGATGAGCTCAGGACGGCATACGATCTGGCCGCCTCCAAAGGGCTTTTGCTGTGCGAGGCCATGACCATCTATCACATGCCGCTGTTTAAAAAGATCCGTTCCCTGATCGCCGAGGGGCGGCTGGGAAAGCTCAAGTTTGTAGAGGCGGAGCTTGGAAGCCTTAAGGAGGACGATCCCTCAAACCGCTTTTTTAACCCTGACCTGGGCGGAGGCGCCATGCTGGATATCGGCACCTATGGACTGTCCTTCGTACTGTTTTTCCTCTCAGGCGCCCTAACGGACGTCGTCCACACCATGCGCCCCTTCCCCACCGGGGTGGACGAGATGTGGGCCGTCAGCCTGGCGACGGACGCCGGTGAGATCGGAAGCGTAAACCTGACCTTCCGGGCCAAGCTCCCCAAGCGCGGCATCATCGCAGGCGACAAGGCCTATGTCTCCGTTATGAATTACGTCCGGGCCGACCAGGCTGTGCTGGTATTCCCGGACGGTAAGGAGGAGCTGATTCTGGCAGGCGAAACCGAAAAAGCCCTCCAGTACGAAATCCTCGATGTGGAGCAGGCCGTCGCCTCCGGCGATTTTTCCTCCGCCTGCATCGGCAATACCGTTCAGGTGGTGAAGGTGATGGACCGGCTCCTCAGATCGGAAGGCTTTTAGCTCCTCCGTTTTTTCAGACAGAATTCAATCAGATACTCCCGGTTATTTCTTCCGGGATCCTCCATGACCGCGTCCAGGCATTCCCCCAGACGCTTCCCGATCTCCTTTCCCGGCTTAAACCCGGCGGCGATCAGATCGCCTCCGTGGATGGCCAGATCCTTAAGGGACACGCAGTCTCCCGCTTTTTTGATCTCTTCATAATACGCCCTCACCCGGGCAACCTTCGGCAGATAAGTCTCCTGGGCGTATCTGCTTTTTCCCATGCTGTCCGCCGTGCATACCTCCAGAAGAAGGGGGAACAGCTCTCCCAGCCGGTTCATGGCCCTTCTGACGCCCTTGGGCGTGATCCCGAAGGGGAAATCGTGAAAGGTCACCAGCAGCGTAACGTCGTGGATGGCGGCATTGTCGAATTTGAGCCGCTTCATGATCTGCCCGGCTATTTTCGCGCTCTTTTCCGCGTGTCCGTAAAAATGGATGGTGCCGTCAGGATCCTCCGATTTCATCTGGGGCTTTCCCAGGTCATGGAACAGCATGGTCCACCGCAGAACCCTTTCCGGCCTTACCCATTTTAAGGTCTCCAGGATATGCTCACCCACGGTCATGGTATGATACAGGCTTCTCTGGGGCGTTTCCATGGCCACATCGAATTCCGGCATGATCGCCGCCGTGATTCCCAGCTCCCACGCCTTCCGGAAATATTCCGGATGCGGGGAGGTGAGAAGCTTATCAAGCTCCGCGCGGATCCGCTCCCTGCTGATCATCTCCAGTCTGGACGTCATGGCCCGGACCGCCTGCTCGGTCTCCTCCTCGATGGAAAAGCCAAGCTGGGCCGAAAAGCGCACTGCTCTTAGGAGCCGCAGCGCGTCCTCCTTAAAGCGCTCCCTGGCGCTTCCCACGCAGCGGATCACGCCCGCCTTCAGGTCGTCCATCCCGCCGAAAACGTCGATAAGCCCTTCTCCCGGATTGTAGGCCATGGCGTTTATGGTGAAATCCCGCCGTCTCAGATCCTCTTTGAGGCTGGCGGTGAACTCCACGTTTTTAGGGTGGCGGCCGTCCCTGTATTCCCCGTCGATCCGATAGGTGGTCACCTCATAGCCGTTTCCGCCCATGAGCACAGTCACCGTCCCGTGGCGGATTCCCGTATCCACGGTCCTGGCAAACAGGGCCTTCACCTGCTCCGGCTTCGCGGAGGTGGTAATGTCCCAGTCCTCCGGCGTGCGCCCCAGGATCGAGTCCCGCACGCACCCGCCCACGGCGTACGCCTCAAAGCCGGCTGCCTCCAGCCGGCCGATAATGGTCTTTACATGGGGTGGGATGTTGATCTTCATGGCGCCTCCCTGATCGGAATTTTACTTTGCACATTTAATTCGATCCTACCGCGTTTTATCCCGTTTGTCGAGTTAAAAATTTTTTAACCCGCCTTTTCCATAGTCCGTTTATATGAAGATTACGATTCTTCCATTTCCAGTTCCAGTCTTTGTAATATATCCTTAATTATCCCTGCATCCTGTATAAGGTTAATTCCAAAGCATTTCTTTCCTGCGTCTTTCAGGGAGGCCCCCACATGATAAGCTGTTTCTCTGTCAAGAATTAAGAAACGATCATGGAATACCTTTGTATATTTCATTTCCAAGGACGGATACTGTGCATTAAAATTCTCAACGTCTGTTTTCGTGAGTCTTGTCCGTTTCTGCGTGTAGATTGTCACAGACACATTTTCGTTTTTCTTAGAAAGCAGGTTCAATGTTTTCACATCCACATATCCGTCTATCAGCGTGATTTCCTTTTCCGCCTTTTGTATCAGGCTGACAATCAGGCTGAATGCATCATAAATCTGCCCGTCAAAGAATACCTTTTGACTGGCTTCTTCATGTCCGGATATGTACTCAAATATCTGCTCCAGCTTTTCATCGGTCTGCTTCTGGTATTCCAGCTGCTTCAGCTCCACATTACTGATGCGCTCAAACAACAGGGCATTGTTAGCGATAAAACGCCGCATTTCTACGAAAGCGTTCATAATATTGATACTAACTTGAATCGCAGCATCACTTCTCAGAACAGCTGATAACATTGCAATTCCCTGTTCGGTAAAAACATACGGTAAATATCTTCTGCCGCCTTTTTTACCATTATCTTCATCCCGGCTGTTTGAGGTCGCAAATTGCGACCTCAAAGATTGTGTCTCCTCTTCAGTCAACTGAAAACGGAATTCTTCCGGGAAACGTAAAATATTTCTTTTTACAGCTTCATTCAGACGCTTAGTCTCCACCTGATACAGCACAGCCAGATCACTATCTATCATAACCTGCTGATTACGCACGACATAAATCATGTTTTTTATATCATATCCTGTACTTTCAATATTCGATACAGATAAATCATTTTTTGCATCTGCCAAGGCTGTCTTCTCTACTTTTACCATAGTCATTTCTCCTTTTAAGATGCCAAATTGACACATCAAAATAATGGAAATTTTTCCAGTGGATTTAAAATTCCGCCATTTCCGGATTGGAAAGCACAATTTTTTGCATGAAGAGCAAAAACGCCGGAAGCACCTTTCTGCTTCCGGCGAATAATTTCTGGCGTCCCAGAGAGGACTTGAACCTCCGACCTACCGCTTAGGAGGCGGTCGCTCTATCCAACTGAGCTACTGAGACAGTTACAGGGCAGATCTGTTATTCCATGAAATTAGCCTGGCCCTGGAGCCAGACAGTCCCTTTAAAACGCCGCCCCTCCAAAGGCTCTCCCAAAAGATCCTTTTGGTTGATGGCAACCTGGAATATCAAATCACTGCACTCTACCATTAAAACATAAATTTCTTCATTTGTCCAGTTATTTGTGATTTTTTCTGCTTCAAGGATCTCCCCCAGCACGGAGTATTGGTCACATTCCACCCCGAAGGGCATAAAGCAGGAATCCACTATGGAATAAACGTCCTCCCGGCGGGCCCGGACCGAAACCGTATTGTAGAGATCCATATCCTCAAGGGCAAGGGAATCGATGGCGGCGGAATCGCCCCGCCTGGCCGCCTCAAGGAGCTGCGTCCTCTGGGCCGAGGCCACTTTGAGCTTTTCCCTCTGCTTCTCTGTTTTTTCCACGGGGAGAAGAATCCTGCCGTCCACAGAGAGGGCGGAAAGCATCACCGAGGAGATTCCCATACTCCTGTAGGGATCATAAAAACGGCTCATATACTCGATCCCGTTCTGCAAATAAAAAATCAAAGACACCCCGATCCTGTACTCCTCGCAGATCCCGGAAAAAGACTCCTTTTCCGCGTGGCGCTGGATCTGGCAGGGAGCCTGGGTGGATATGCAGGTGCTGCGCAGGAACGGGAAATAATAGTCCCGCTCCAGCTCATCCTGCCCGTTCAGCTCCCCGTAAACGGAGATCCCGATCCCCCGTCCCGTCTCCGCGTAGATCTGCATCCTGCTGCCGTCGTCTGTCTGCACCACCTGAAGCTCCCCGGCCTCCTGCTGGATGCGCTCCAGAAGCCTTTTGATATCCTGCCTTTTCGTATACTCACTGAACCCGACCGAACGCAGAAATCTGTGCATAGCCTCTCCTTCTTACCTGTCCTTGGGGATCAGCTTTTCCTGACCGCCCATATAGGGCCGGATCACCTCGGGGATGTTCACGGTCCCGTCCTCATTGAGATTATTCTCCAAAAACGCGATCAGCATACGGGGAGGCGCCACAACCGTATTGTTCAGGGTGTGGGCGAAATATTTGCTGCCGTCCGCCGCCTTCACGCGGATACCAAGCCGTCTGGCCTGGGCGTCTCCAAGGTTGGAGCAGCTTCCCACCTCGAAATACTTCTTCTGTCTGGGAGACCAGGCCTCCACATCGAAAGACTTTACCTTAAGATCAGCCAGATCGCCGGAGCAGCACTCGATGGTACGCACCGGAATGTCCATGGACCGGAACAGATCGACCGTGTTCTGCCACAGCCTGTCAAACCACATCGGGCTTTCCTCGGGCCTGCACACCACGATCATCTCCTGCTTTTCAAACTGATGGATCCTGTAAACGCCCCTTTCCTCGATGCCGTGGGCGCCCTTCTCCTTGCGGAAGCAGGGGGAATAGCTGGTGAGGGTATAAGGCAGCTTCTCCTCCGGATTCAGCGTGTCGATAAATTTTCCGATCATGGAGTGCTCGCTGGTTCCGATCAGATACAGATCCTCCCCCTCGATCTTATACATCATGGCGTCCATCTCGTCAAAGCTCATAACGCCGGTCACCACATTGCTGCGGATCATAAAGGGCGGCACGCAGTAAGTGAAGCCCCTGCCGATCATGAAATCCCTCGCGTAGGCCAGAATAGAGGAATGGAGCCTGGCAATATCGCCCATCAGATAGTAAAATCCATTCCCGGCCACGCGGCCCGCGCTCTCTAAATCGATTCCGTCAAAGCTTTCCATAATGGCGGTGTGATAGGGAATCTCAAAATCCGGCACAACGGGATCGCCGTACTTCTTTACCTCCACGTTCTCGGAATCGTCCTTTCCAATGGGGACGGAAGGGTCGATGATGTTGGGGATCGTCATCATGGCCTTTTTGATGGCCGCCTCCACCTCGCGCTCTCTGGCGCTGAGCTCCTCAACGCGGGCCGCATTGGCGTTTACCTGAGCCTTTACGGCCTCGGCCTCATCCCGCTTTCCCTGCTTCATAAGGCCGCCGATCTCCTTGGAGAGGCGGTTTCTCTCGGCCCTGAGGCCCTCCACCTCCTGCTTGATCTGACGGTTCTCCCTGTCGAGGGCGATCACCTCGTCCACCAGGGGGAGCTTGTGATCCTGAAACTTCTTTTTGATGTTTTCCTTTACTGCCTCCGGGTTTTCCCTTAAAAACTTAATGTCGATCATAACGTTCCTCCTAAACTCTGCTTTCTCCGTAAAACAAAAAGAGCCCTTCGTCCCAGGGACGAAAGGTTTTCCGCGTTGCCACCCATATTGCCGGCACTGCCGGCCACTCAGTTGGTGGGATAAAGGCCACCGGCCTTCTGGCTCGTCGCCAGCCGCTCCGGAAGTGGACCGGACTGCCGCCCTGCCGGTTCACACCTGCCACCGGCTCTCTGAAAGGGGTTTGCACTCCATGGCTTCCATCACTGCGCTTTTCTCTATAATAGTCGTTCTTTATTATATACCAGGCCCGCCCTTTTTTCAAGCCCTTTCCGCATATTGCCGGGGCTCTTTGTCCGTGATATAATCTTCTCCAGACAACTGCGAAAAGGAGGAGCCCATTTGAAAAAGATCCTGCTTCTTTCAACGGGAGGCACCATCGCCTCCGTCCCCTCCGGGGAGGGGCTGGCCCCCGGACTCACCGGAGAAAAGCTTCTGGAAGGCCTTTCCCGTCCGGATATTCCCTTTGAGGTCCATTGCCGTGAGCTTATGAACCTGGACAGCAGCAACCTTCAGCCGGAGCACTGGTCCCGCATGGCAGAGGCCGTTTTTTCGGCCCTTCCCCTCTGCGACGGCGTCGTGATCTCCCACGGCACCGACACCATGGCCTATACGGCGGCGGCTCTTTCCTTTATGCTGCAAAACCTCAATAAGCCGGTGATCCTGACCGGCTCCCAGCTTCCCATGGACGCGCCGGAAAGCGACGGGCCAAAGAATTTATCCGACGCCCTGGCCTGCGCCGCCGACGGGCGGCTCCATGGCGTTTACATTGTTTTCGACGGCCTGGTGATCCGCGGCGTGAACGCCCGGAAAACAGACACGAGAAAACGCCACGCCTTTGAGAGCGTCAACGCGGCTCCCGCCGGAAGGCTGGAAAAGGGACGGCTTTTCTTAAACGGGGAGCCGAAGCCCCCTACAGGGCTTCCCCTGACCTTAAACGCCAACGTATCCCCCGGCGTGCTCCTTATGAAGCTGACGCCGGGCGCCTCCCCCGCCCTTCTGGAGGCCGCCCCCGGCCTTGGCTTTCGCGCCGTGCTCCTGGAGGCCTTCGGCCTAGGCGGGATACCAGGCCTTGACCGGAGCCTGCTCCCCTCCATCCGCTCCCTGTCGGAGCAGGGGATCCCGGTGGCTGTAACGAGTCAGTGCGCCTTCGGGGACTGCGACCTTTCCGTATACGATGTGGGCGTCCAGGCCGCGAAAGCCGGCGCCCTGTGCGCGGGCCCCATGCTGACGGAGACCGCCATCGTCAAGCTTTCCTGGATCCTGGGACAGACAAAGGATTACCGGACCATGGTCCGGCTGTTCCTTGAGAATCTGGCAGGCGAATTTGACAAAAATAACGAAAATCCAATTTAGGGTTTGACAAAGCTTTCTCAGAATGTTATAGTACTGGTTAGGACAACGGTGTCAAAAGAGCAGGTCCGCCTGCTTTTTTTGGCATCTTTTTATTTATTTAAGGAGGAACGCATTATGTCTTATGTAGACGAGATGATTGAGCGGGTCGTTGCGAAAAACCCCGCTGAGCCGGAATTCCATCAGGCTGTAAAGGAGGTTTTAAATTCCCTCCGCCCCGTGATCGAGAAAAACGAGGAGCTTTACCGCAAGGAAGCGCTTCTGGAGCGCCTGACTGAGCCCGAAAGGATCGTATCCTTCCGCGTGCCGTGGGTAGACGACAAGGGCCAGGTACAGGTAAACCGCGGCTACCGCGTACAGTTCTCCAGCGCCATCGGCCCCTACAAGGGCGGACTCCGCTTCCACCCCTCTGTATATCAGGGCATCATCAAGTTCCTGGGCTTTGAGCAGATCTTCAAGAACGCGCTGACGGGCCTTCCCATCGGCGGCGGCAAGGGTGGCTCTGACTTTGATCCCAAGGGCAAATCCGACCGCGAGGTCATGGCCTTCTGCCAGAGCTTTATGACGGAGCTTTACCGCCATATCGGCGCGGATGTGGACGTTCCCGCCGGCGACATCGGCGTAGGCGGCCGTGAGATCGGCTACCTGTACGGCCAGTACAAGAGAATCACCGGCCTCTATGAGGGCGTTCTCACCGGAAAGGGCCTCACCTACGGCGGCTCTCTGGCAAGAACCGAAGCCACCGGCTACGGCCTTGTCTACATCACCGACGAGCTGTTAAAGGATCACAACATGAGCCTTGAGGGAAAGACCGTCGTGATCTCCGGTTCCGGAAACGTGGCCATCTACGCCGCCGAGAAGGCTCAGCAGCTTGGCGCCAAGGTGGTTTCCATGAGCGACTCCAACGGCTATGTATATGATCCCGAGGGCATCAAGCTGGATATCGTAAAGGATATCAAGGAAAAGCGCAGAGGCCGCATCAAAGAATATGCCGAGGCCGTTCCCAGCGCAAAATACACCGAGGGTAAGGGCGTGTGGACCATCCCCTGCGATATCGCGCTTCCCTGCGCCACTCAGAACGAGCTGAACCTGGAGGACGCCAAAGCCCTGAAGGCAAACGGCTGCTTCGCAGTGTGCGAGGGCGCTAACATGCCCACCACCCAGGAGGCCACCGACTTCATCCAGGAAAGCGGTATGCTGTTCCTGCCCGGCAAGGCTTCCAACGCCGGCGGCGTAGCCACCTCCGCCCTGGAGATGACCCAGAACAGCGAACGCCTGTCCTGGACCTTCGAGGAGGTTGACGCGAAGCTTAAGGGCATTATGGCGAATATCTACACCCAGATCAGCCGTGCCGCAAAGGAATACGGCCATGAGGGCAATTATGTGATGGGCGCCAACATCGCCGCCTTCGCAAAGGTTGCCGAAGCCATGACTGCACAGGGCATCGTTTAATAATTTAAAGAAAGATTCGGCGGAGCAGCTCAATGAACTGCTCCGCCATTTTTTGCGTTCAGGGATTATAACGCGGTCCCTCTCTCCGGCACGAAAAAAGAGGACGTATCCGCTTTTTCCAGCCGGAGCAGCCAAAGCTTCTTCTCAATGCCTCCGGCGTAGCCGGTCAGGCTTCCGTTGGCGCCCACAACGCGGTGGCAGGGGATGATCAGCGCGATGGGATTACGCCCCACCGCGCCGCCCACGGCCTGCGGGGACATTCTGGAAAGCCCGTTTTGCCCCGCGATCTTTTTCGCGATCTCACCGTAAGTCGTCGTCTCTCCAAAGGGAATAGTCAATAAGAGCTCCCATACCGTTTTCCGGAACGGCGTCCCCTGTATGCACAGAGGCGGTGTGAAATCAGGCGCTTTCCCGCTAAAATAAGTGTCGAGCCAGCGGACGGCCTGCCGGAACACAGGCAGAGACTTTTCCTCATACTCCTTCGGGAGGGAGGCTCCGAAGTATTTTTGCCCGTCAAACCAGAGACCTGTGAGCGCTCCTTCGTTTCCGGAAAGCGTGATGCCGCCCAGGGGCGAGTCGTAGTGAAAGATACCGGTCATTTTCTCTTCTCCTTTTTCGGGGCGTAATCCTTCATTTCCGGTATGGCGCCGCCGGACACCTCCCAGAAATACAGGCTTGCCACGCTGCAATAGGGGCTGAACCGCCTGCGGTATTTTTCAAATAACCTGCGGTCGATCTTCCGATGATGATACACCATCCGCATTCCGCGCAGAACGGCCAGATCCCCATAGCTGAACACATCGGGACGCTGCATGCAGAAAAGCAGGATCATCTCGGCAGTCCACACGCCGACTCCCTTTAACGAGGACAGCTCTGCTATGACCTCATCGTCCGGCTTCTCCCAGATCCCCTCCAGATCAAAGACTCCATTTTGTACCTTTACGGCGAAATCCGTGATATATCCGGCTTTTCGATGGCTTATGCCAAAGGACTGCAAACGGTCCGGCCCGGCGGCGAGAACGGTATCCGCATTCACTGCGCCAAGGGCTTCCCGCATCCTCTGCCAGATCGTCGCCTGCGCCTTTGTGGAGATCTGCTGGCCGACGATATGATGGACGACGGAAGAAAACAGATCGCTGTCCACCTCACGCTCGACCATTCCGATCCGATCGATCACCTCCGCAAGGCGTTTATCCTTCTGCTTCAGATACGCGATTTCCTTTTCTCCATACTGAAAAATCATCGTTTCTCACCCTTATCTGATTTCCGGGACATCCCTTCCCCGCTTTAATTCAATATATGGACGTCCACCGTGGAGGGCTGTCCCAGCGGAATCGACGTGTCGCCGGGCCAGTAGGTGGAATCCGGGTCGATGCTGAAGGTCAGGCTCTGACCGTCGTAGGCGCTCAGATCCCCCGCGCCGGTCACATTGATGAGCCGCACCTGCCCACTTTTATAACCGTCCGCTGTCCGAAGCTCCATATCCTGGGGCGTATCCAGCACGATCAGGCGGTAGGTACTTCCCCTGTCGGCCCACTGGCCGTTGGGATCCGGCTGGCCCTGGAGCGCCACCACCTCGTCGTAGCTGTAGGTATCGATGGTTCCGGAAAATACGAGCCGGTCTCCGTCGGTGACTGCCTCCGTCTCCTGAACGGGGGCGGAGGGCTCCGGAGCCGGGACGGCGGCCTCTGTCTGGGGGGCTTCCTCTGTTTTTTCCGCCAGAGCTTCCAGTCCCGTCATATCCTGGGAATCATACCAGTGGATCTCTTCTCCCGCCAGCTCCTGGGGGATCTGATCCATCCTCCCGCTCCACTGCTGTTC
>CALWAW010000050.1 GCA_944375845.1 uncultured Lachnospiraceae bacterium | reverse complement strand
AATCGGGGGAGCCTATTTCCATGCAAAATTTGAGAATATCCATCCGTTTGCAGACGGGAACGGAAGAGCAGGAAGAACCCTGATGAATTACTATTTTCTGCTTCATGGCCATCCGCCCGTTATTATTTATGAGGAGGACCGGAAGGAATATTATAAAGCTCTGGAACAGTTCGATGAGGAGCTGAAGCTGGACCGGTTGACGCAGTTCCTTAAAAAAGAGGCTGTAAAAACGCATAAACGGTATCTGGAGAAGCCGATAATCGTTGAAGAATTGAAAGCTCATGGTTATACGGCGACGGACAGCCTGGTAAAAAATATCCGGAAGCTTCGTGAAAAGCCCGATGGAACGGATCAGGAATGAAATCTATTGAGATTTTGGAATTTGCTTTTTGATCTTGGGATAGGCTGTATTCTTGTGGGAGTCGTCGGCGCGCTGTTTTGGAGCAATTCACTGATATACGCCGTAATAGCCGGCGCAGTCATCGCTCTGGCGACGAGATATATTCCCGGCATTTTTATCCATTGCCCGGAATGCGGACATCGCGGAGTGGATATGCCGATCCATAACTCAAATATCAGCTGGTGCTTTCACTGCGGCGCGAAGATTCATTGGAAAAAAAGTAAATAAACGGGCCGGGAGTAAAATCTCCCGGCCCGCGCCGTCCGTCTGCCTTTCAGAGAGCCCTACGCCTCCCTGGCGGCCAGAAGCCGGATAATGATGAAGCCCACCACGAAAAGGCCCAGGCAGGGCAGAAGGGTGAGGCCGGTGGGAACGGAGGGCATCGCCGCCCAGATATCCCACATGGAGGCCAGCACAAAGCCCAGGATCACCATATAGGTGGGCTGGGGGAAGTCGTTCATGGCCTTCTCCAGGAATTTAGTGAGCAGCAATACGCCGACCACGCCGCCCGCCGCGAAGGGCAGAAGCACCACAAAATTCCGGTCTCCGATGGAGCTGAAAATGAAATTATAAACGCCCATCATATAAAGCATGGAGGAGAAGGAGATCCCCGGAAGCACCAGGGCAAGGGCGCCCAGGATGCCCGCGATGAACTGGATCATAAAGCCCAGAAGGCTGGCCTCGCCGCCGTCAAAAAGGTTCTTGGGAAGAAAGCTTAAGGCCACGACCATCAGGATGCCCGCCGCCAGCCACAGAAAATTGGAGACGGAGGGGCGCCTGATGGTGGAGGCCTTCCAGATTACGGGGATACCGCCCAGAATGGCTCCCAGCACAAAAAAGGCCGTCTGCTCGGGAAACCGTTCCGTAAGAGCGGCCATGAAGCCGGATAATAAGAGGAAGGCCGCGCCCGCGCCCAGCACAAACTGGAGCAGGAAGAAGAAGCTCTCCTTCTTGTGTTTGAAAAATGAGCTGATGGAGGACACCAGCCTGTCGTAGATCCCCAGGATCATAGCCATGGTGCCGCCGCTCACGCCGGGCACCAGCATGGAGGCCCCGATAAAAAAGCCCTTTAATATCAGCGAAATTTCAAGCATAAAAAACTCCTTTCAATTCTGTCTGATGGCATAACGTTTTTCATTATAGCACAAAAGGGAAACTATTGCCAGCGGCTTCTTTTACAGATATAATGAAAACAAAAAAGGAAACAGATTATGGAAGATACAGAAAAGAAAATCAAGATCCTGATCGCAGATGATTCGGAGATGAACCGGGCCATCCTGGCGGAAATGCTGGGAGAGGGCTACGAGATCCTGGAGGCGGTGGACGGCGAGGAGGCCCTGGCCTGCCTTGACCGCTGCGGCTCCGAGATTTCCCTGGTGCTTCTGGACATTGTGATGCCCAATCTCGACGGCTTCGGCGTCCTTGCCAGGATGAACCAGACAAAGCAGATCGAGGAGATCCCGGTGATCATGATCTCGGCGGAGGACGGGGCAGAGGCCATACGCCGCGCCTACAACCTGGGTATCTCCGACTACATCAGCCGCCCCTTCGACATGGAGGTGGTGCGAAAAAGGGTCACCAACACCCTGATGCTCTACGCGAAGCAGAAGCAGCTTCTGGAAATGGTGGCGGAGCAGGTATACGAAAAGCAGAAGAGCAACACCCTGATGGTGAACATCCTGTCCCATATCGTGGAGTTCAGAAACGGCGAGAGCGGGCTTCATGTGATCCACGTGCACATGATCACAAAGCTCCTTCTGGAATATATCCGCCTGAAAACAGACCGCTATTCCCTTTCCGATTCCGATATCGAGCTGATCGCCATGGCGTCGGCTCTCCACGACATCGGAAAGATTGCCATCCCCGACGAGATACTAAACAAGCCGGGACGGCTCACCGACGAAGAATTCAAGGTGATGAAGACCCACGCCGCCATGGGAGCCTCCATGCTGGAGGATCTGCCGGTGGCCCAGGGCGAGCCGCTGGTGCGGTACTCCTACGAGATCTGCCGCTGGCACCATGAGCGCTACGACGGCAGGGGCTATCCCGACGGCCTCAAGGGCGACGAGATCCCCATCTCCGCCCAGGCGGTGGGACTGGCGGACGTTTACGACGCCCTCACCAGTGAGCGGGTCTACAAAAAGGCCTTTACCCATGAGAAAGCCCTTGAGATGATCGTAAAGGGCGAATGCGGCGCCTTCAGCCCGTTTCTTCTGGAGAGCCTGACGGAGCTTGCGGATACCATCCGCGAGGAGGTGGAAAAGGGCCCCGCCGATTATTCGGGGGAGGTCAAGGTGAACATTGAGCGGGCCGAAAAAATGCTGAAGGAGCGGCAGCGGAAAGGAGAAGCCAGATGACACTGAAAGAAGCATACGAGGGGCTTGGAGGCGATTATGACGAGGTTCTGTCCCGCCTTCCCAGCGAACGGCTGGTGAAAAAATTCGCCCTCAAATTCCTGGAGGATGATAACTATGGAAAGCTTGAGGCGGCCATGGCCGGCGGCGACAGGGAGAGCGCCTTCCGGGCGGCCCATACCATCAAGGGCGTGTGCCAGAACCTGGCCTTTAACCGTCTGGGCGCGTCCGTGAGCGTCCTGACCGAGGCCCTCAGGGAAAGCTGGCCCGAAAACGCCGGGGAGCTTTTCGCCCCTGTAAGGGAGGATTATGAGGTCACGAAAGCAGTCCTTTCCCGGTTTGCAAAGGAAACTGTCAGTTAATTCAGATTTTAGTTGACGCGCGCCGCGCCCCTTTCGTATAATGTGAGAAAGACCACGGAAAGGAACGGCTGAAATGGAATTTGTTGTTGACGGCGTCATAAAAAGCTTTGGAAAAAAGAGGGTGCTTGAGGGCGCCTCCTTCACCTTTGAAAGCGGCCGCATTTACGGGCTTCTGGGAAGGAACGGCGCAGGAAAGACGACCCTCTTTAACTGTATAAACGGCGATATCAGAACCGACGGAGGAAGCTTTCTTTTAAAAGAGGGTGAAGAGGGGCGCGCCCTTACGGCGGAGGATATCGGCTATGTGCTCTCGACTCCGGTGGTGCCGGAGTTTTTGACGGGCAGGGAGTTTTTAAAGTTCTTCATGGATATCCACGGCGGCTCCATGGAAGAAAAAAAGAGCGCCGACGAGTATTTTGAGCTGATGCGGATCGCCCCGGAGGACCGGGACAAGCTTCTAAAGGACTACTCCCACGGCATGAAGAACAAGATGCAGATGTTAATCAACCTGATGGCCCAGCCGAGGCTTCTGCTTCTGGACGAGCCCCTGACCTCCCTGGACGTGGTGGTGGCCGAGGAGATGAAGGAGCTTCTGCGCTCCTTAAAGGAGGGCAGGATCACCATCTTTTCCACCCACCTTCTGGATCTGGCGCTGGATCTCTGCGACGAGATCGTCCTGCTCCATCACGGAAAACTGGAGCCGGTGGACCGCTCCCAGTCGGACCGTAAGGAGTTCAAGGAAAAGATCGTGGAGGCCCTTCGGGAGGAAGACCATGGGAATGAGTAAAACGTTTGCAATTTCCTTCGGGATCAAAAATACCTACCGGGTCAACAGCATCCTGTACGGCCTCAGGCAGATTCCGCTGATCAAAAAGCTTCTGCCGGACAGCCTCTATGAGTCCCGGGGCCTTAAGGTTTTCGCCGGCGTCCTCTCCGCCCTGTGGGAGCTTTTGTCGGTGTTTCTGGGAAAGGCGGTTTATCTGGCGCTGATCTTCGCAGCGGCGGCGGGCGGCATTTATAAGGGGGACGATCCGGGAAGGGCCATGCTCCACATCTATCTGATCCTGACCTTCGTGGGCGCCTTTGTAAACACTTATCTTTTTAATCCCACCAGGGATAAACATTACGCCATCGTCCTTCTTAGGATGGACGCCAGGCAGTACGCCCTGATCCAGTACGGCTATAAGATGCTCAAGCTGCTTCTGGGGCTTCTGGTGCTGTTTCCCATATTCGGGCGCCTTGTGGGGCTTCCTTTGTGGCAGTGCCTTCTCATGGCTCCGGGAACGGCGGGCGCCAAGGCTCTGGCGGCGGCCTTCTGTCTGTTCCGCTATGAAAAAAACGGAACCTATCCCAACGAGAATATGCTGGGAAAGCTTCAATGGGCGGCGATCCTTCTTCTTTCGGCGGCGGCCTTCATCCTTCCCGCGGTCGGGCTCATGGTTCCGGAGCTTTTCTGCGTCGGGCTCATGGGGCTTTTCTTCCTCGGCGGGCTGGCCTTTACGGGGAAAATCCTGCGCTTTCAGGAATACCGCGCGATCTGCCAGGCCATGCTGAGCCAGATGCTTTCCCAGATGGACCAGGCGTCGGGAGCGGCGAAAAAGCAGACGGAAAAGCTGATCTCGCCGGAGGCGGGGATCACCAGCAAAAAGGCGGGCTTTGAGTATCTCAACGAGCTATTTATCAAGCGTCATCAGAAGATCCTCTGGAGATCCTCCAGGCGGATCGCCCTGGTCTGCGCCTGCGTTTTTCTGGGGCTTCTGTGCTTTGTTTACGCTCAGCCCAAGGTGGGAGAGGAGCTTGGAGGGAGGCTTCTCACCTTCCTTCCCTATTTTGTGTACATCATGTATTTCCTCAACAGGGGGACGGGCTTTACCAGGGCTTTGTTCATGAACTGCGACCACAGCCTCCTCACCTATTCCTTTTACAGAAGGCCGAAGGCGATCCTTAAGCTGTTTTCCATCCGCCTGCGGGAGATTGTAAAAATCAACCTGCTGCCTGCGGCGGTGATCGGGGCGGGCCTTTCCCTTCTTCTGTACGTGACGGGGGGAAGCAGGAGACCTTCGGACTATCTGCTGATCGTGGTCTCGATCCTGTGCATGAGCGTGTTTTTTTCCGTTCATTATCTGACCATCTATTATCTGCTCCAGCCCTATAATGCCGGAACAGAAATGAAAAGCGGGACCTACGGCCTGATCTGCTTCGCGACGTATCTGGTCTGCTTTTGCATGATGCAGGTGCGGATCCCGCTTTTCCTTTTCGGCCTGGCCTGTATTCTGTTCTGCGTCATCTACTGCGCCGTCGCCTGCCTCCTTGTCTACAGGCTGGCGCCAAAAACCTTTAAGCTTCGTCCGTGACGTCGGCCCTTGAAAGCTGGCTTTTAAGGCGGAGCAGGATCACGGCGGAAAGAACGGCGGAAAGAAGGGCCGTTCCCGCGAAATTGAGCCAGATTCCCGTAAGCCCCAGAGGCCACAGAAGCCCGATGAGCGCCACCGGAAACAGAAAGGTGGTGCAAAGAGAGACGGCTGAGGCCGGAAGGGGCTTTTCGATTGCCAGCATATAGCTCTGGGTGGCGAAGGAAAACCACCTGGTCACGTAGGTGAAGGCAAAAAGCCGCAGGGCGCCGGAGGCCATGGCGGTAAACCGGGCCGTGGCCCCCGCCATGAAAAGACGGGTGATTCCTTCGGGAAAGAAAAAAATCACCGCGGAGGCGGCCGCGGAGATCAGGGCGCTGGCAGAAAAGCAGCGCCGCTCAATGGCCCGCACCCGTGAGAATTTTCCCGCTCCCCAGTTGTAGCCCACGGCGGGCTGCAAAGAGTCGCACATCCCGTAGAGGAGGGGCTGGATAAAGCCCTCGGCGAACATTAAGATCCCGTAGACCGATACGGCGTCCTCGCCGCCGAGGCGCACCAGGATGGCGTTTAAAAGCAGGGAGGTGAGCCTTCCCGCAATGTTGTTTAAAAAGTTGGGAGAGCCGCAGGCAGCGATCTGCCGGAACATCCGCCCGGAAAAACGGGGACGGACAAAGCGGAGGGCCGCCCGCCCTGAAAGAAAGGGCAGCAGGGCGGTAAGGGCGCAGATCATCATGCCGGTGCAGGTGGCCAGGGCCGCCGCCCAGATTCCCCATCCAAACACCGCCAGAAACAAAAACTCCAGCCCGGCGCTTAAAACGGACATCAGGATATTCAAAAGCATGCTTCCCCGGATAAAGCCGCAGATCCGAAGGAAATTATCCATGGCGAAGATAATGGTGGTGACGGGGGAGCAGAGGGCGTAGACTCTCAGGTACTGTACCGCCAGCCGGGCAAATTCCCCCTCGGCGCCCATCAGGCGGATCAGGGGCCGGGCCGCCCCGTAGAGCAGGGCGCCGCTTAAGGCTCCCGCGATTACGATCATCAGACAGGCGCAGGTAAAATAATTGTTTGCCTCGTCTGTTTTTTTCTGTCCCAGCCCGATGGAGATGGGCACCGAGGAGCCCACGCCGATCAGGTCGGCCAGGGCGAAATTGATGATTACGAAGGGCATGGCCAGATTCAGGGCCGCGAAGGCGGTGGAGCCCAGGATGCGTCCCACGAACACGCCGTCTATGGTCTGGTAGAGGGCGGAGGCCAGCATGCTGACGGCGCCGGGAATGGAGGCCATAAAAAACAGCCTTCCCGGCGGCGTATTCAAAAACAGGTCTCTGGATCTTTTCGCGTTCATTGTGCCAGTTCCTTTCTGCCAAAACTGTTACGGATTGTAATATGAATTCCTATTTTCGTCAAGAAATATCTTGAAAATGATTTGGTAAAGTTTTCACAATTTAGCCTATTTGTTACTCTATTATAAATATATGAAAGTTTTACAGAGAGAAGTGACAAATTGGTTGACAATTATCCTGGCTTCCGTTTATACTGGACGTAAAGCGGGCAGCAGGGTACGGATGCTTTCAGCTGCTCCCGAAAAGAACAGAAAGGGTGGTGTTTTTTCTTGGAAAGCTTGTTTTATGGTCTCTCATTCCTGACGGTGGCCATCGCCTTCGCCTTCGCGGCCTACCTCTATCTGTGGGTCAAAAAGCAAAGGACCGTCAACAAACGGATCATGGAGGTCTCCCTCCTGATTAAGGAGGGCGCCAACACCTTCATGCGAAGGGAATACCGGGTCCTGGCCAAGTTCGCTCTGGTGGCGGCCGTGCTGATCCTGGTGCTCCTGCCTTCGCCCATCTGGCAGGGCGAGCCTCTGGATAACGTATCCATGGCCGTGGCCTACCTGGCCGGAACGATCCTCTCGGCCATTGCCGGAAAGATCGGCATCCTGGTGGCGACCCTCTCAAACGGAAGGACTGCCGAGGCGGCCCAGAAGGGCATTAAGCCCGCCTTCCTCATTGGTTTCCGCGGCGGCGCGGTCATGGGCCTTCTGGTGGTGGGCTGCTCCCTGTTCGGCGTGGCGGCCGTCCTCTGGATCACCGGCGATTCCAGTATTCTTTTAGGCTTCTCCTTCGGCGCCAGCTCCCTGGCTCTCTTTGCCAAGGCCGGCGGCGGCATCTTTACAAAAACGGCCGACGTATCCGCCGACTTAACCGGAAAGGTGGAGCTGGGCATCGCTGAGGATGATCCCAGGAACCCCGCCGTGATCGCCGACAACGTGGGCGACAACGTGGGCGACGTGGCCGGTATGGGCGCCGACCTGTTCGACTCAAACGTAGCGGCCATGACCTCGGCTCTGGTAATCGCCCAGTCCCTTGCGGGCGACGGCACCGCCAACGTGGCAATGGTGTTCTGCTACGCGATCCTGGGCCTTCTGGCCTCCATCATCGGCATCGCCACGGCCAGGGTGGGAAAGAACGGAAATCCCACAAGGGCCCTCAATTCCTCCACCTATGTGACCACGGCCATTTTCCTGGTGCTCACTGCCGGGGCCACGGCCCTGATCGAGGGCTTCTCCTGGAGGATCTGGGGCGCTTCCACGGTTGGCCTTCTGGTGGGCGTGATCATCGGCATCACAACAGATTATTTCACCGACGATACGAAGCCCATTGTGCGGAAGGTGGCCCACGCCTCCGGCTCCGGCCCCGCCTTCACCGTGCTCTCCGGCGTATCCTACGGCTTTATTTCGGCCCTTCCGGCCATGGTGGGCATCGCGATATCGGCGCTGGTTGCCTATAAGCTCTGCGAGCCCATGGGCGACGGCTACGCCGTCTTCGGCATCTCCATGGCGGCGGTGGGCATGCTTTCCATCGTCGGCATGATTATCTCAAACGACGCTTACGGCCCCATTGTGGATAACGCCAGGGGCCTTGCGGAAATGGGCGGCCTTGGTGAGGAGACCATCCGCACGGCAGACGAGCTGGACAGCGCCGGTAATACGGTAAAGGCCGTCACCAAGGGCTTTTCCATCGGCGCGGCGGGCCTTACGGTCATCTCCCTCCTGGGAGCCTTCATGTCAGAGGCCAACGCGGCCCTGGCGGCTGCGGGCAAGCCCCTGATCACCGGCTTTGACATCATGTCCCCCACCGTGTTCTTCGGCGTGCTGATCGGCGCGGCGATCCCGGCGGTCTTTTCGGCCATGCTGATTCTGGGCGTGGATAAGAACGCCCAGCGGATGGTGGCGGAGATCCACCGTCAGTTCCAGTCCATCCCCGGCCTTAAGGAGGGGAAGGAGGATGCAAAGCCCGAATACGGAAAGTGCATTGACATTGCCACCTCCGGCGCCCTCAGGGAGCTGATTCCGGCGGGGCTTATGACCATCGTGGTGACGCTGATCGTGGGCTTTATCGGCGGCCCCTCGGCCATCGGCGGCTTCCTTCTTGGAAATATCGTCAGCGGCCTTTTGCTGGCGCTGTTTATGTCCAACGCCGGCGGCCTCTGGGATAACTCCAAAAAGTATGTGGAATCCGGCGAGGAGGGCGGAAAGGGCAGCGAGGCCCATAAGGCGGCCGTGATCGGCGATACCGTGGGCGATCCCTTCAAGGATACGGCGGGCCCTTCCATCAACACCCAGATCACCGTGGTGTCCCTGGTGGCCTCCCTGATGTCGTCCATCTTCGTACTGTTCTCAATCTTCTGATAAAGAGGCTTCGATTCGCCCCTGCGCCTTTGCGCGGGGGCGTTTTGATGATTGTTGTTGAAAATGGGAGCGAAAGCTCGTATAATGGTACTGCCGGAATTTCTCCGGCATCCGGAAAGGGGAGGGCATGGGTGCGCTCTTTTCCTCCGGAAGGGGAGAACCGCGAAAGCGGTGAGAATATGAAAGGAAGCAGGTTGTTTTATGGAAAAGTTTTTTAAACTGAAAGAAAACGGGACCACTGCCGGAAGAGAAGTGGTGGCGGGCCTTACCACCTTCTTCGCGATGGCCTATATCATCGCGGTGAACCCGACGCTCCTCAGCGGCGCGGGCATGGAGTGGGGCGCTGTGTTCCTGGCGACCATCATCGCCGCCATCATCGGCACGCTGGTCATGGGCCTTGTGGCCAACGTTCCTTACGCCCAGGCTCCCGGCATGGGCCTCAACGCGTTCTTCGTGTATACGGTATGCGGAGCGCTGGGCTTCACCTGGCAGCAGGCGCTGTCCATGGTGTTTATCTGCGGTCTCATCAACATCTTCATCACGGTGACGAAGATCCGCAAATACATCATCAAAGCCATCCCCAGAAGCCTCCAGAACGCCATTGGCGGCGGCATCGGCATCTTTGTGGCCTATCTTGGTTTTCTGAATGTAAAGATCATCGCCCTGGGCGACGTTCCCGCCATCGCCACCCTGAACCAGCCGTCTCTGTGGCTGTTCCTGATCGGACTTGCCCTCACCATCGTTCTTCTTGTATGCAAGGTGAAGGGCGCGATCCTCATCGGCATTGTGGTGACGGCCCTTCTGGGAATTCCCATGGGCGTTACGGCCACAACGGATACCATCAGCTTCACCGAGGCGTGCAGGCAGCTGCCCACCACCTTCTGTGCCATCTTCACAAAGGAAGGCCTGGGCTCCCTGTTTGCTGATCCGGCGAAGATTCCGCTGGTGTTAATCACCATTTTCTCCTTCAGCTTATCCGATACCTTTGATACCATCGGCACCTTCATCGGAACGGGCCGCCGCACCGGTATCTTCAGCGAGGAGGATGAAAAGGCCATGGAGAGCCGTCCCGGCTTCAAGTCCAAGATGGACAAGGCGCTGTTCGCCGACGCCACGGCGACCTCCATCGGCGCCATCCTGGGAACCTCCAACACCACCACATATGTTGAGAGCGCAGCAGGCATCGGCGCAGGCGGCCGCACCGGCCTTACCAGCGTCGTGGTAGCCATCTGCTTTGCCGTCAGCGCTTTCCTTGCCACCTTTGTGAGCGCTATCCCCTTTGCGGCGACGGCTCCCGCCCTGGTGAGCGTGGGCGTGATGATGATGTCCGCCTTCAGGGAGATCGAGTGGGATAACTTCGAGGAAGCGGTTCCCGCCTTCTTCGCGGGCGTGTTCATGGCGCTGTGCTACAGCATTTCCTACGGCATCGCGGCAGGCTTCATTTTCTACTGCATTGTGAAGGTGTGCAAGGGCAAGGCCAGGGAGATCCATCCGATCCTCTGGGTTGCCACGGCCCTGTTTGTTCTGAACTTCATCCTTCTGGCAACGCTTTAAGGAAGTATTTCTGACCCGCACCCGCAAGAGCCCTCCGGAAAGCCTTTTCCGGGGGGCTTTCCTGCCTTACGGAAAGAAGATTTGAAACCGGCGGGGGTGTGTGCTATAATGGGAGGAACTAAGCCTCAGGAGGTTTTTTATGGAACTGGAAAAGCTGGAAGAGATCCTGCTGGGCGTGCAGAAGCCCGGAAGATATATCGGCGGAGAGCCAAACAGCGTCGTCAAGGACCCGGATACGGTGGACATCCGTTTCTGCATGTGCTTCCCCGACGTTTACGAGATCGGCATGTCCCATCTGGGCATCCAGATCCTCTACGACCTGTTCAACCGCCGGGAGGATACCTGGTGCGAGCGGGTCTATTCTCCCTGGATGGATATGGACGCGGCCATGCGGCGGGAGGGGATCCCCCTCTACACCCTGGAGAGCCGCACGCCCGTCAAGGAGATGGATTTTCTCGGAATCACCATCCAGTACGAGATGTGCTACACCAACATTTTACAGATCCTGGAGCTTTCCGGGATCCCCCTTAAGGCCTGCGAGCGGGACGAAGACTGCCCCATTGTCATCGGCGGCGGCCCCTGCTCCTATAATCCGGAGCCCATGGCGGAATTTTTCGACCTGTTTTATATCGGCGAGGGCGAGACTCAGTACGACGCCCTTCTCGATCTCTATAAAGAGGTAAAGAAGGCGGGCGGCGGAAGGCACGCCTTTCTGGAGCGGGCAGCGGCCATTCCCGGCATTTACGTCCCCTCCTTCTATGATGTGGAATACAACGAGGACGGTACGATCCGCTCCATGACCCCCAACAATCCCCACGCGCCCGAACGGGTAAAGCGGGTGCTGGTATCTGACATGACCACGGCCCTCTATCCCGAAAAGCCGCTGGTTCCCTTCCTCAAGGTGACCCAGGACCGGGTGGTTCTGGAGATTCAGCGGGGCTGCACCAGAGGCTGCCGCTTCTGCCAGGCGGGAATGGTCTACCGGCCCTTACGGGAGCGGAGCCTTGAGGATCTCAAGGAATACGCGAAAAAGCTCCTCGAAAGCACCGGGCAGGACGAGATTTCCTTAAGCTCCTTAAGCTCCAGCGATTACAGCCATTTGAAGGAGCTGGTCACCTTCCTCATCGAAGAGTTCGGGGAAAAGGATGTGAACATCTCTCTTCCCTCCCTGAGGATCGACGCCTTCTCCCTGGACGTGATGAGCCGCGTGCAGGATGTGAAAAAGAGCAGCCTCACCTTCGCCCCCGAGGCCGGGAGCCAGAGGATGCGGAACGTCATCAACAAAGGTCTCACCGAGGAGGATATTTTAAGCGGGGCGGCCGAGGCCTTTAAGGGCGGCTGGAGCAAGGTGAAGCTGTACTTTATGCTGGGACTTCCCACGGAGACCGAGGAGGATATAAAGGGCATCGCCGCCCTGGCAAACGAGGTGGCGAAGGTCTATTACGATACGGTTCCCAAGGAGGACAGGCAGGGGCGGGTACAGGTGAACTCCAGCACCTCCTTCTTTATCCCCAAGCCCTTTACGCCCTTCCAGTGGGCCTCCATGTTCACCAGGGAGGAGTATCTGGAAAAGGCCCATACGGTCAACGACGCCATGAAGGCCCAGTTAAACCACAAGAGCCTCAAATACAACTGGCACGACGCCGACGTTTCCGTGCTGGAGGGCGTCCTGGCCCGGGGCGACCGCCGCGTTGGCGCCGTGATCCTCGACGCCTACAAAAGAGGGTGCCTTTTTGATTCCTGGTCAGAGTGCTTCGACAATGAAAAATGGATGGAGGCCTTTAAGGCCCGGGGCGTCGAGATCGGCTTTTATAACCTGAGAAAGCGCTCCCTGGACGAGATCCTCCCCTGGGATTTCATCGACGCAGGCGTCACAAAGGAATTTTTAAAGAGAGAGTGGGAGCGGGCAGAAAAGGAACTGGTCACGCCCAACTGCCGGGTGCAGTGCCAGGGCTGCGGAGCCAGAAAATACGGCGGAGGTGTATGCTTTGAAGGTCAGGATTAAATTCAGAAAGACCGGGATGATGAAATTCATCGGCCATCTGGACGTGATGCGCTTTTTCCAGAAGGTAAACAGAAGATCCGGGATCCCCATCGCCTATTCCGGCGGCTTCAGCCCCCATCAGCTTTTGTCCTTCGCCTCCCCCTTAGGGCTGGGGCTTACCAGTGAGGGGGAATATCTGGACATGGAGGTGGAAAGCTTTGAAGGCTCCGCCGCCATGAAGGACAGGCTAAACGCCTGCATGGCAGAGGGGCTTGAGGTGGTAAGCTGCCGCCTCCTTCCCGATAACGCGAAACCGGCCATGGCGGTGCTGGCGGCGGCCGACTATCTGGTATTCCCCAGAAAGGGACATGGATTTCCCGGCTGGGAGGAGGCTCTTTCCTCCTTTCTTGGGAAGCCCTCCGTCATGGTTGTAAAAAAGACGAAAAAAAGCGAGCGCGAAACGGATATCCGCCCCCTGGTCTACGACTTTCAGCGCCGGGAGGACGGGATGTTCTTAAAGCTCGCCTGCGGAAGCGTGGAAAATTTAAAGCCGGAGCTTCTTTTGGAGGCCTTTTACAGAAGTCTTGGAAAAGAGTGGGAGCCCTTCGCCTTCCGGATCCACAGGCTGGAGCTTTACGCCCGGAAGGACGATGAGCTTCTCCCCCTGGATTCCTTCGGCGAGGAGCGTCCGTGAGGCGGGTCATCGTCACCGGCCTGGGGCGGTTTCTGCTGGCGGCGGAGGAGGAAAACGGCCGGATCACGGGGCTTTTTCCCGAGGATCCGGGGAAAGCCTCCCTGGTGGGCCGCATCTATGTGGGTCGTGTGAAAAACATCGTAAAAAATATCCGGGCCGCCTTTGTGGACGTGGGCCTTTCAGAGCCCTGCTATCTTTCCCTCGAGGAATGGGAGCAGAGTCCCACGGCGGAAATGGAGGGAAGGCCCCTTAAGGAGGGGGATCTGATCCTGGTGCAGATCGAGCGGGACGCGGTCAAGAAAAAGGCGCCCTCCGCCGTGACGGCCCTTTCCTTTACGGGCCAGTATCTGGTGCTCATAACGGGAAAGGAGGGGCTCTTTTTCTCGTCCCGTATCCGGGATGAGGAGCGCAGGAAGGCCCTTCGGGAGCTTTTGTCCCGGGAGGAGCATTTTTACAGGCTGATCGTCCGCACAAACGCCCAGGACGCGCCAAAGGAGGCGGTCCTTCACGAGCTTCATGCCCTGCGAAAGCAGGCGGAGGAGATTTTAAGCCTTTGGAAAAGCCGGATGCCGGGAGCGCTGCTCTACGAGCCGGATCCCCCGTATTTTTCCCAGATCTTCAACAACAGGCTCCATTCCCTGGACGAGGTGGTCACCGACAAAAAAGAGGTGTACGAGGCGGTTTCCGAAAGAATCGCCCGCCTCCGCGAGGCGGACAGCGCCGCCGGGCTCCCCGCCCTTCGCCTCTACGAGGACGCGTACCCTCTTTCCAAGCTCTATTCCCTGGAGGCGGCGGCGGAAAACGCCCTGAAGGAGCGGGTATGGCTGGACTGCGGCGGCTTTCTGGTAATCCAGCCCACGGAGGCGCTGGTGTCCATCGATGTGAACACCGGAAAATACGCCGGGAAAAAGAGCCTTGAGGAAACCTTCTTCAAAATCAACCTGGAGGCGGCCCGCGTGATTGCCCGTGAGCTTAAGCTTCGCAACCTTTCAGGCATCATCATCGTGGATTTTATCGACATGAAGGAGGAGGCCCACCGGGAGGCGGTCTTGAAGGCCCTTTCCGACGCGGTGGAAACGGACCCGGTAAAGACCTTCGTGCTGGGCTTCACAAGGCTGGGCCTTGCGGAGCTCACCAGGCAGAAGATCCGAAGGCCCCTCCATGAAATTTGGGAACAGGGGAAATTTACTTGATTTTTTCTGACAATACTGCTACATTAGAGGCAGAGGCCAGAGAGGCTTCAATAAAAAACGGAGGGATTTCAGGTATGAAAAAGAAAATGGCGATCCTCCTTCTGGGGATCATCGTAGCGGTGGCGGTGCTTGCGGGCTGCGGCGGAAAGAAAGAGGCGGGCTCTCCCGTGGTGGGCGATTACAAGCTGGCTTCCGTGGAATCCGGCGGCATGACGGTGGACGTGGACGAGTACAAGGAAATGATGGGCGACGACAGCCTGAATATGAGCCTTTCCATTAAGAGCGACGGCACCTTTTCCATTGACGCGGCCGGCCAGAGCGGAGAGGGCACCTGGGAATACAAGGAGCCGGTCTGCACGCTGACCATAGACGGCGAACCGCAGGAGTGCCAGTATGAGGACGGCGTTCTCACCATGGACTTCAGCGGTGTGAAGATGAATTTTGAAAAATAGCTCATAAAATCTTCCAATAACAGGGATTGACAATCATGTCGATCCCTGTTATATTTATATAGTATGCCGCACAGTGGGGCTATAAGTGTCCAGAAGGACCGCCGAAGCTGGCGAGTAATGATAAACAGGAGGTGCCACATGTACGCGATCATTGCAACAGGCGGTAAGCAGTACAAGGTTTCCGAGGGCGACGTTATCCGCGTCGAAAAGCTCCCCGCAGCCGCAGGCGAGACCTACACCTTTGACCAGGTGCTGGCAGTGGGCGGCGACGAGCTGACCATTGGCTGCCCTACCGTAGAGGGCGCGACTGTTTCTGCCACCGTAGAGGGTGAAGGCAGAGGCAGAAAGGTTATCGTTTACAAGTATAAGAGAAAGACCGGCTATCACAAGAAGAACGGTCACAGGCAGGCTTATACCCAGTTAAAGATCGAAAAGATCAACGCCTAACTGGTTAAAACGATGATTACAGTCAGAATGTTTGTGGATCCGGACGGAAAGTACCGCGGCTTTCGGGCCGACGGTCATGCCGGATACGCAGAGGCGGGAGAGGACATCGTATGCGCGGCCGTATCTGCCCTGACGCAGAATACCGTGAACGCCATCGAGACCTTTACGGACGATCCCGTTTCCTATTCAGTGGATGAAGGCTTTCTGGAGTTCTCCTTTCTGGGAGAGGCGGGGCCCGATTCCCAGTTGTTGATGAACGCCTTGGCGCTTGGATTAAAGAGCGTTGAGGAAAGCAGCGGGGCCGGTAACCGGTTCCTTCGTATCTTGACTGAGGAGGTGTAAGACATGTTGAAGATGAATCTTCAGTTATTCGCTCACAAAAAAGGCGTAGGCTCCACCAAGAACGGCAGAGATTCCGAGTCCAAGAGGCTTGGCGCCAAGAGGGCTGACGGTCAGTTCGTGCTGGCAGGCAACATCCTTTACAGACAGCGCGGAACCAAGATCCATCCCGGTGTGAACGTTGGCCGCGGCGGCGACGATACGCTGTTTGCCCTGGTAGACGGCGTGGTGCGTTTCGAGAGGAAGGGCAGAGACAAGAAGCAGGTTTCTGTATATCCCAAGGTTGTAAACGAATAAGCCATGTTTTCAGGAAGCCGACGCCTCTGGCGCCGGCTTTTTTACCATTTTCTTCCAAGGAGAAAGGATGACCCGAATGTTTTCAGACAGCGCAAAGATCTTTATCAAGTCGGGAAAGGGCGGCGACGGCCATGTGAGCTTCCGCCGGGAGCTCTATGTGCCAAGCGGCGGCCCTGACGGCGGCGACGGGGGAAGAGGCGGCGATATCATCTTCCAGGTGGATAAGGGCCTCAACACCCTGACGGATTTCCGCCATGTGAGAAAATATGTGGCCGGAAACGGCGAGGAGGGCGGAAAGCGGCGCTGCCATGGAAAGGACGGGGCCGATCTGGTGATCAAGGTGCCCGAGGGCACCGTAATCAAGGAATTTGAATCCAAAAAGGTGATCGCCGACATGTCGGGGGCCAACAGCCGCCAGGTGATCTTAAAGGGCGGAAGAGGAGGAAACGGCAATATGCACTATGCCACCTCCACCATGCAGGTGCCCAAGTACGCCCAGCCGGGACAGGAGGGGCAGGAGCTGTGGGTGCTTCTGGAGCTTAAGGTCATTGCAGACGTGGGTCTTGTGGGCTTTCCCAACGTGGGAAAATCCACCCTGCTCTCCCGGGTCAGCAATGCCAGACCCAAAGTGGCCAATTACCACTTTACGACGCTGAACCCCCATCTGGGCGTGGTGGATCTGGGAGACGGCCAGGGCTTTGTGATGGCCGACATTCCCGGCCTCATCGAGGGGGCCGCGAAGGGCGTTGGCCTGGGCCACGATTTCCTTCGCCACATTGAGCGCACAAAGCTTCTGATCCATGTGGTGGACGCCGCCTCCACAGAGGGGCGCGACCCGGTGGAGGATATAAGGGCCATCAACCATGAGCTGGAGCAGTACGATCCCAAGCTCCTTTCCCGGCCTCAGGTGATCGCGGCCAACAAGATCGACGTGATCTATCCCGACGGAAAGGATCCGGTGGAAAAGATCCGGAAGGCCTTTGAAAAGGAGGGGATCCCCGTATTCCCCATTTCGGCGGTCAGCGGCCAGGGCGTAAAGGAGCTTCTCTATCATGTGCACCGGATGCTGGGAGAGCTGGATTCGGAGCCCACGGTCTTTGAGCCGGAGTTCGACCTTTCAGAGCTTTCGTCAGGCCCGGTTCTTCCCTTCGAGGTGGAGAAGGTGGAGGAGGGCGTTTACCGGGTGGAGGGCCCCAGAATTGAAAAAATGCTGGGCTATACCAACATCGACTCGGAAAAGGGCTTTGAGTTCTTCCAGAACTTCCTGAAGAAGAACGGGATTTTAGAGGAGCTGGAGCAGGCCGGTATTGAAGAGGGCGACACAGTCCGCATGTACGGCCTGGAATTTGATTATTATAAATAAGCATCGCAGCGGAGGGATTATGAACAGCAGGCAGAGAGCATACCTTAAGGGCCTGGCCATGACCATGGATCCGATCATGCAGATCGGAAAGTCCAGCCTGACCCCGGAGATCACCGGAGCGGCCGACGAGGCCCTGGAGGCCAGGGAGTTAATCAAGATCAGCGTTTTGAAGAATTGTCTGGACGACCCTAAGTCCATTGCCGCCGTTTTAGCGGAGCGCACCCACGCGGAGGTGGTCCAGGTCATCGGAAAGAAGATCGTCCTGTACCGCGAGTCCAGGACAAAGAAGAGGCTGGAGCTTCCAAAATGAAACAGGAAAAGAAACTGCAAGGGAAGGTGGGGATCATGGGAGGAACCTTTGATCCCATCCATATCGGCCATCTGATTCTGGCGGAGCAGGCCTGCGCCCAGTTCAAGCTGGACCGGATCCTGTTCATGCCCACGTCGCACCCGCCCCATAAGGACGGCCAGGCAGTGACGGAGGCCGCCCTGCGCCGGGATATGGTGCTGGCGGCGATCCGGGGGAACGGGAGGGTCCTCTATTCCGATATGGAGCTTAAGCGGGAGGGCGTCACCTATACCAGCGACACGCTGGCCCAGCTTAAGGAGGAATATCCCAACACAGAATTTTATTTTATTATGGGAGCGGATTCCCTGTTCACCGTGGACACCTGGCACATGCCCCAGGAGATTTTTGATCGGGCCGTGGTGCTGGCGGCCAACAGGATGGACATGCCGGGAGATCAGCTCCACGAACAGATCGACTATCTGCGGGAGCGGTTCGGGGGCCGTATCGGCCTCATTGAAATGCCGGACATCGCCGTTTCCTCAAGGCAGGTCCGAAGGCTCTGCGCCCAGGGAAAGCCCTTCCGGTATTTTGTGCCGGAAGCGGTGTATGATTATATCCTGGAGCATTGCCTTTACCGTGCCGAAGAACCGCAGGAAGAAGAGGAGGAGGACGAAGGGGTTATGAAACCGGATCGTCTGATGATTAAGGAAAAGCTGCGCCACAAGCTGGGCATCGGCCGTTTCGAGCACACCATGGGCGTGGCCTATACGGCGGCCTGCCTGGCCATGCGCTACGGGGCCGACATGGAGGACGCCGAGCTTGCCGGCCTGCTCCACGACTGTGCCAAGCAGTACGACAATGAAACCCTGTTAAAGAGAGCGGCAAAGTACGGGCTCCAGGTCTCTGACGCGGAGCGCAGGAACCCCTCCCTGCTCCACGCCAAGGTGGGGGCTTACCTGGCGGAGCACAAGTACGACGTGGAAAAGCAGGAGATTCTGGACGCCATCCGCTTCCATACCACGGGAAGGCCGGGGATGAGCCTTCTGGAAAAGATCGTCTACGTGGCGGATTACATTGAGCCCCGCCGGTTCAAGGCACCGAATCTGAAAAAAATCAGGGAGCTGGCCTTTCTGGACCTGGACCGGACCGTATATGAGATCATGTGGGACACGCTGGAGTATTTAAAGACCGCGCCGGGCAGCATCGACGATACCACGAAGGCTGCCTGCGACTATTACCGGGCCCTTTATGAGGCCGCAAGGAGGAACGAGCATGAACCAGCCTAAAGAGATGGCAGCCATCGCCTGCCGCGCCCTGGAGGACAAAAAGGGGCAGGACGTTACCGTTATCGATATTTCAAAGGTTTCCTGCCTGGCTGATTATTTCATCATCGCCAACGGTGAGAACAGCAATCAGGTGCAGGCCATGGTGGACAACGTGGAGGAGGAGATGGCGAAGGCCGGATACCATTTTGCCCAGAGAGAGGGCTACCAGGCGGCCAGATGGGTCCTTCTGGATTACAAGGACGTGGTGGTCCATGTCTTTTCCAAGGACGACAGAAGATTCTATGACCTGGAGCGGATCTGGCGGGACGGCGTCTTTGTGGACGCTGCGGAGCTGGAAAAGGGCGAATAATAATCAGGAGACGATGGTGCAGCCGGTATTTTGCGGGCTGCACCGTTTTTTTGAAAACAGGATTCAGCCGATACAAACAATACCGGAGAGGGCAGTAACGCCCCTCCGGTATCTTTTGTGTACAGTATATGTTGAGCCCGCAGCCTTACATCATCCGGAACAGGCCGATCACCTTGCCGATCACCTTCACGTCGTCCACGATGATGGGCTCCATGAAATCATTTTCGGGCTGAAGGCGGAAATGGCCGTTTTCCTTATAAAAGCGCTTGACCGTTGCGGAATCGTCCACCAGAGCCACCACGATTTCGCCGTTGGCGGCGGTGGAAGCGGAGGCGCATAAGACCTGGTCGCCGTCGAAGATACCGGCGTTCACCATGCTGTCGCCCTTGACGTGAAGCATGTAGGTATCGGTGTTGGGCAGCATTTCCGCAGGGAAGGGGAAATAGCCCTCGATGTTTTCCGACGCCAGAAGGGGAAGGCCGGCGGCCACCGTGCCGATCACGGGCACCTGTACCATTTCGCGGCGCGCCATGGCGAGGGATTCGTCCACGATCTCGATGGCGCGGGGCTTCGTGGGATCCCGCCGGATATAGCCGTTTCTCTCAAGGGTCTCCAGATGGGAGTGGACCGAGGAGGTGGACTTTAAATGGACGGCCTCGCAGATTTCGCGGACTGTGGGGGGATAGCTTTTCCTTAAATATTCCTGTCTGATGAATTCTAAAATTTCGGCCTGCTTGGGGCTGATCTTGCCTGGCATAGGGATTCCTCCTTTAAAGCTTCTGGTTTAATGGTAACATACGTTCGATTATTATGCAAGCAAAATCCAAACATTTGTTTGAAAAAATCATCGAAAACCATTGACAAACGTATGTTCCTGATGTATGCTTATACCATCAGAAAGAACAGACGTTCGCGAACAGAAGTTCGCAAAAAGGCAGGTGTCGATGATGAAAAGAACAAGGGCTTCCCGTATCCGTATCAGGTTTTTCATGGCCGCGGCCGCGGTGTTTGCGGCGTCCATGATCTTTTTCTGCGTGCTGGTAAGCGCGAGGGGCCGCAGCAAATCCCTTCCCGCGTATAAGTATTATACTTCCGTGCAGATCGGGCAGGGCGACACCCTGTGGGGCATCGCAGAAGAGTACTGCCCCCGGCAGCTCTCCGTAAAGTCCTACGTAAAGGAGTTAAAGCAGATCAACCGGCTGAAAACCGACGACATCCACGCGGGCAATTATCTGACGGTGGTTTATTATTCCAACGAATACAAATAAAGGGCTCCCCCTGAGCCCGCCGCTTTGCGGCGTCTCCGGATCCGAATACAAAAGAAAAAACCGCCTGCATGACCGGGCTGTCGCTTTAAAACAGCTTCCCCACCGGTTCAGGGCGGTTTTTTCGTACTCAGAATCGGCCGTTACTCCGGCTTTTCCCTAAGGCGCACGGCGTTTCTGGCGCTTCTTCTGCGGTGCTCCTCCAGGGCCGCGTAGTGCTTTCTGGTGGTGTTGACATCGGAATGGCCCAGCACGTCCGCCACCAGGTAAATGTCGCCGGTTTCCTGGTAGAGGGTGGTGCCGTAGGTGCTCCGAAGCTTGTGGGGCGTGATCTTCTTTAAGGGCGTCACAAGGCGGGCATATTTTTTCACCAGGTTCTCGACGCTTTTCACCGACATGCGCTTATCCTGCAAAGAGAGGAAGAGGGCCTGCTCATGGCCCGATACGGGAATCTTCTTTTTCCGCTCCTCCATGTAGTCCAGAAGGGCCTCCCGGACCTCCTCGCCGAAGTAGACCACGACCTCCTTTCCGCCTTTTCTGTGGACCCGGACTCCGTCGTTCTTAAAATCCACATCGCGGATATCAAGGCCTACGCATTCCGAAACGCGAAGGCCGGTGCCAAGAAGCAGGGTCATCAGCGCCAGATCCCGCACCCTGGTCTTTTTGTGGAAGGCCCTCTGGCGCTCCGTCATGGCGTCCCCGCTTTCCACCTGGTCCAAAAGGCTGGCCACCTCGTCCACGTCCAGCCGTATGATCTCCTTGGAGTGGAGCTTGGGAAGGGATACCAGAGCCGCCGGGTTCGTGGAAAGCATTTCCTTTTTATAAAAGTAGTTGTAAAAAGTCTTGAGGGACGAAAGCTTTCTGGAGATTCCCCGTTCCTTGTTGATGTGCTCCGTGTTCTCGCCGTTGGAATAGTATTTCAGGTATTCCATGTATTCCTCCAGATCCAGGGCCTTGATCCGGTCCAGGTCTGAAAGGGTAATATCCTTGATTTCCTTATTTTTATAGACGGGGTTTTCCTTTAATAGGAACTCAAAAAACACCCTCAGATCATAGGCGTAGGCGATCCTGGTCCTTGAGGAGGTTTCCTGTTCGATTCCGCGGAAGAAGGTTCCGCAGAAGGGCGGAAGAGAGGAGAGGAGCTTTCGCAGCTTCTGTGTGTTCTCAATATCCGTCTGTTCGTAGTAAGGCCTCTGTTCCATAAGATTCTCCTTAAAAGGCGCGCTCCGGCCAGCCTTTGATATGTCCGTTCACCACCGCGGTGAACATCCGTTCCTTTGCCCCGGGGTTTTCTGAGGTAATCCGACGAAGAAGCTCCTTTACATATTCGCGCCTGGTATGGCCGTCGGCAGGACAGGGATTTTTGCATACCGGAAGATCGTATTTGTTTTTGAAGCCGACAATATCCGCCTCGGGCACATAGAGAAGGGGGCGGATCACCGTGAGGTCCATCCGGTCCAGGTAAGTATAGGGCGAGAAGGAATGAAACCGCCCTTCGTAAATTAAGGACATCAGCATGGTCTCCACAATGTCGTCCTTATGGTGGGCGTAGGCCACCTTGTTGCAGCTCAGGGCCTTTGCCTTCTCGTTGAAGGCGCCTTTCCGCATTTTCGCGCAGAGGGAGCAGGGATTTTCTTCTTTACGTTCCCGGAACACAATGTCGCCGATCTCTGTGTCAACCACCGTATAGGGCACGTCCATTTCCGCACAGAGCCGCTTCACAGGGTCAAGATTCATTTCTTTGAATACAGACACGGTAATGGCCTCTATGGAAAAAGAATTGGGATAAAACCGTTTCAGCCCGTGCAGGGCGTATAAAAGAGCCAGGCTGTCCTTGCCGCCGGAGATTCCCACGGCGATCCGGTCGCCGGGATCGATCATGTGATAATCGTCCACAGCCCGTCTCGTGTAGCTCAAAAGCTTTTGAAGGTTCATGGAGAGCAGTGTTCCTTTCTAGTTCAATCTATTCGCTAAACTCAACTTTAACGAATAGATTGCAGTATAAATTTCTCTAATTCAAGGGCCGCCGTGCTTAAGGGCCTGTTTTTATCCTTTAAAAGGCAAATATGCCGGCACGGGATCTCTTCCTCCAGCTTAAGGGCAAGGATTTCTCCCTGCTCCAGGGCTTCCCTGGCAAAGCTTTCGGGAATAAAGCCAAGGCCCAGGTCATAACGGATCATGGGAAGGATCTGGTCCGTGGTGGCGGCCTCCACCGCAGGCTCCAGAATGGTCTCGTGCTCCGCGAACAGTCTGTTGTAAAATTCGTAGGAGGCCGTGTTCCGTCCCAGACAGATCAGGGGATATCCCGCCAGCTCCCGTATGGAAAGGCTTCTGCCCTTAAGCCGCCTGTAGCTGGGCCCCGCCGCCAGGATATCCCTAAAATCAGAAAGCCTGGTGAGGCTTAAGGGCTTCATGGAGGTCTGGTCCGTGGACACCACGGCCAGCTCCACAAGGCCGCTTTTTACGGCGGCCACAGCCTGGGGCGTGGAATGGTTGGTGACCTGGATATGAATTCCCGGATAGGTGAGGCGGAATTTCCGAAGGACCGGAAGAAGCAGTTCGTGGAGGGCGATCTCGCTGGCGCCGATGGAGACATATCCGCTTTCAAGCCTCCGTTCCCGCGAAAGCTCGTATTCCCCCGCCAGAAGCTGTTCCCAGGCGATCCGCACATGGCCGTAGAGCCTTTCGCCCTCCGGGGTCAAAGCGATCCCCCTGTTTGAGCGGACAAAAAGACGGCAGCCCAGCTCCTGTTCCAGATTGTTCATGGCACGGGTCACGTTGGGCTGGCTGCTCAAAAGGATTTCAGCCGCTCTGGTAAAGCTTCTGTATTTTGCCGCATAATAAAAAATACGGTAATAATCGTAGGGTACGCCGGGCATAGTCCGCTCCTTGAAATATCAAATTGATATACCAGCCATTTGAAATATACAGTTTACTGATTGCTTCAATGCCAGTATAATACCTGATGGATAAAAAAACAAGCGTTAAAGGAGTAGATGTGAGTATGAACCGGGATCTTACGGTGGGAAAGCCGGAATCAGTGCTTTGGAGGTTCTGTCTTCCCCTGTTCGGGAGCATTGTGTTCCAGCAGCTTTATAATATTGCCGACAGCCTTGTGGCCGGGAAATTCGTAGGGGAAAACGCCCTGGCGGCCGTGGGAAACAGCTATGAGATCACGCTGATTTTCATTGCCTTCGCCTTCGGCTGCAACATCGGCTGCTCTGTGATTGTCTCCCAGCTTTTCGGTGCGAAGGATTACTGCCGCATGAAAACGGCCGTCCACACGGCCATGGTCTCCAGTGCGGTTCTCTGCGCCCTGCTGATGCTTTTGGGGCTTTTTGGAAGTCGTCTTTTGCTGGAATGGATCAACACGCCCGCCGAGATTCTGGACGATTCCCAGCTTTACCTGGATATCTATATCTGGGGGCTTCCCTTTATGTTCTTTTACAACATTGCCACGGGAATCTTCTCGGCCCTGGGCGATTCCAGGACGCCGTTCTTCTTCCTGGCCGTATCCTCCCTTTCCAACATCGGGATGGATATCTGGTTTGTGACCGCCTTCCACATGGGCGTCGCAGGCGTCGCCTGGGCCACCTTCCTGTGCCAGGGGGTAAGCTGCGTGCTGGCGGTGGGCGTGGTATTCAGACGGCTCTCCAGGATACGCCATCAGGGGAAAACAGCCCTCTTTTCCGGACAAATTTTTAAAAACTTTGCCATTATCGCCATTCCCAGTATTTTGCAGCAAAGCTTTATCTCTATCGGAAATATTCTGATCCAGAGCATCATCAACAGCTTCGGAACCAGCGTTATGGCGGGCTATTCCGCCGCCGTAAAGCTCAATAACCTGGTGGTGACCTCCTTTACCACCCTGGGAAACGGGATCTCCAACTATACGGCCCAGAACCTGGGGGCCGGAAAGCTGGACCGCATCCGCCAGGGCTTCAGAGCGGGGCTTCGGCTTGTATGGATTCTCTGCGTTCCCCTGGTTCTCCTCTATCTTCTGGGAGGACGCTTCCTTTTATATCTCTTTATGGATGAGCCTACTGCCCAGGCCCTTAAGACCGGGCTTTTGTTCCTGCGGATCCTTTCGCCCTTCTATTTTGTGGTCTCCGCGAAGCTGGCGGCCGACGGGATTCTAAGAGGCGCGGAGCTTATGAAGCCCTTTATGGCGGCGACCTTCACGGACCTTTTTCTGCGGGTGGTGCTGGCCTTTGCCCTCTCCCGCTTCCTGGGTTCTCTGGGAATCTGGTGCGCCTGGCCTATCGGATGGTCCGTATCCACAGTCCTCTCCATCCTCTTTTACAGGAGAGGGCCATGGAACGAAAGGAAGGCCGCGAAGGAAGCCCTTTAAGGGAGCTTCTTTCCGGAGGCCTGGTAAATCTCATACCATTCCTGTCTGGTGAGTGGCAGATCGGAGCCTTTGGCGGCGTCCCGGATCCGCTGGGGGTTCATGGAGCCCAGAATTACCTGGATATTGGCCGGGTGCCTTGTAATCCACGCCACGGCGATGGCCGTATTGGTGACCCGGTATTTTTCGGCAAGCCTGTCGATCACCCGGTTTAAGGGGCCGTAGGCTTCATAATCTCCCAGGAAGATATGGGATGAGGAGGAGCTTATGGGGCCGCTCACCTGGAAGGGCGACCAGGCCTGGATGGTCATGTCATGGAGACGGGAATACTCTAAAACGGAGCCTTCTTTGTCGTATCCCCGGGGCGTGTCCATATTGGCGGCGATGCCGGAATCGATCATGGGACAATGGGAAATGCTGAGCTGAAGCTGATTGATCTGGAGCTTATAGGGAATAAATTTCTGCAAAAGCTCTACCTGCATGGGCCTGTGGTTTGAAACGCCGAAATGGCGCACCTTTCCGGCGCTGCGAAGCTTCTCGAAGGCCGCAGCCACCTCCTCCGGCTCCATGAGGCTGTCCGGACGGTGAAGCAGGAGGAAGTCAAGATATTCCGTTCCCAGACGCTTTAAGCTTCCGTCCACGGAGGCGATGATATGCTCCCTTGAGAAATCGTAGGCTCCGATCTCACCCTTGATGATGCCGCATTTGCTCTGGATGATGATGGCCTCGCGGACAGACGGGTCTTTTAAGTTCAGGGCCCTTCCGAAGATCTCCTCGCACTCTCCCCTCTGCCCGGCGCTTCCGTAAACGTCGGCATGGTCAAAATAGTTGATCCCCTCGTCCATGGCGGTACGGATCAGGGTTTCCGCCTCCTCCGGCGTTTTGCCCTTTAAGCGCATACAGCCCATCACCAGGTTGGAGGCTTTGATGCCGGAGGTTCCCACTTCTATGTACTTCATGATAAAACTCTCCTTTCTTTGTGATCTTGAAATCAAAATTCATGTCAGAATTATAGCATAAGATTTGACGGAAAACCATTATAATGCTATAGTTAGTAGGAGATTTACAGCCCATGACTTTAAAGGAGATTACATATATGTGCGGAATCATTGGATACACAGGGCAGATGGATGCCCTGAAGGTACTGCTTAACGGCCTTGAGCAGCTGGAATACAGAGGTTATGACAGTGCCGGGGTTGCGCTTCTTTCCAGCGGGCATGACCGTCTGCTGATTAAAAAGGCGGGGCCTGTGGCCACCTTAAAGGAATCCTGCGCGGAGCTTAAGGTAGAATCCCACTGTGGTATCGGCCATACAAGGTGGGCCACCCACGGAGGCGTTAACGATATCAATGCCCATCCCCATATCGCGGGCCGGGTCACTCTGATCCATAACGGGATCATCGAAAACTATCACAACCTGATCGAGCGCTTCGGCTTCCAGGATTCGCTGGTATCTGAAACTGATACCGAGGTGGCAGCCCGGCTTTTCGACTATTATTATGAGGGCAATCCGCGGGAGGCCATCAAAAAGACCATCCGGGAGCTGACGGGGGCCTACGCCTTCTGCATTATGTTCGAGGATATCCCAGACGAGATCTTCTGTATCCGCAACGTGAGCCCCATGGTGGCGGCCCACATCGAGGGAAGCTCCTTTGTGGCCTCTGATGTGACGGCCTTGATTCCCTACACGAACCGTTATTTTGTGATCCCGGAGTATGAGCTGGTGATCTTGAAAAAAGACGATATCATTCTGGAGGATCTGGACGGAAACAGAAAGGAGCCGGAATTCCTTGAGGTGAGCTGGAACCTGGAGGCGGCCAAAAAGAACGGCTTCCCCCACTATATGCTGAAGGAGATCCATGAGCAGCCCGAGGCCCTCAGGAACACGATCCTGCCCCGCCTTGAAAACGGCCTTCCCGATTTCACTGAGGACAGGATTCCCGACAGCCTTTTTTCCGGCTGTGATAAGATCGCCATCGTGGCCTGCGGCACGGCCATGTACGCGGGCATGGTGGGAAAGGCTCTGATGGAGCCGCTTCTTAAGATCCCGGTCTCCGTCAATATCGCCTCGGAATACCGTTATGAAAGCCCGCTGGTGGATGAGCGCACCCTGGTGATCGTCATCTCCCAGTCCGGCGAGACCATCGATACCCTGGCGGCCCTGCGGCTTTCAAAAGAGCTGGGGGCAAAGGTGCTCTCCATCGTCAATGTAAAGGGCTCCACCATCGCCAGGGAAAGCGATCATGTGTTTTACACTCACGCCGGTCCCGAGATCGCCGTGGCCAGCACCAAGGCCTATATGGTGCAGCTGGCAAGCCTCTATCTCATCGCCTGCCGCATGGCCATGGCCAGGGGCGTATATCAGGAAACGGACGCGGCCGCTTTCGTTTCCCGCCTTCTCGAGGCAGTTCCCGCCGTGGAAAAGATCCTCGCGAAAAAGGACAGAATCAAAACCGCGGCCTCGATCCTTGCCAAGGCCCAAGACGCCTTCTTCGTGGGAAGGGGCCTGGATTACGCCTTCTCCCTGGAGGGCTCCCTGAAGCTCAAGGAGATCTCCTATATCCATGCAGAGGCCTACGCCGCCGGGGAGTTAAAGCACGGGACCATCGCTCTCATCGAGAAACAGACGCCGGTGATTGCCGTGGCCACCCAGGACCATATTTACGGGAAAACCCTCTCCAATGTGCGGGAGGTCCGGGCGAGAGGCGCTTTCGTGATCCTCATTACAAAGAAGGACGCCGAGGTGCCGGAGGATATCTGCGATATCCACTTTGCCATTCCCGCCTCGTCGGATCAGTTTACGGTGTTCCCCGTGGCCGTGATCCTGCAGCTTCTGGCCTACTACACCTCAGACATGAAGGGCCTCAACGTGGATAAGCCCAGGAACCTGGCAAAATCCGTCACCGTGGAATAAAATGCTTTATCAACAAAAGGAGCCCCCGGCCGTTGGACCGGGGGCTTGTTGCGCGCCTGAATTTGCAGGCACCGACGCATTTGCGAGTAGGATGCGCCGGGCAGGCGCGCAGTCCCAGATGAAGGGGGGAATTCTATTTCAGTCTTCCTTCCTTGTGGGCTTGTTTTGTTTCGATAAAATGGAGAATCACATCCACCGCGCCGTCAAAGCCGACTGCGCTGCGGTTGATGCACAAATCGTAGCTGTGGACGGAGCCCCATTTCTTGTTGGAATAGTAATTATAATAGGAGGAGCGCTTCTTATCGGTCTTTGTGATGAAATCCTTGATCTTGGAGGGCTCGATATGGTAGTGCTCCTTCAGGTATTCCACCTTGTCGTCGTATTCCGCCGTGGTAAATACCGATACCTTATTGGGATATTCCGCCAGGGCGTAATCGGCGCACCGGCCCACGATCACGCAGGATTCCTGATCGGCCAGCTTTTTGATGGTGTCAAACTGGGCCAGGAATACCTTCTGATTCAGTGGCATATCGATGTACCCTGATGGATTATAGCTCATGGAATAGGTATCCATAACCAGAGAATATAAAAAGCTGTTGGTGGGCTTTTCATCGTGGTGCTGGAAGATCTCCTCGCACATTCCGCTGTCCTTTGCCGCCAGGGTAAGGAGCTCCTTATCGTAGCAGCGGATGCCAAGGCGGTCCGCCAGCTTCTGGCCGATAAACCTTCCGCCGCTTCCGCATTCCCGTCCGATGGTGATAACCAGGTTTCCGTTCATAACCCTCAACTCCTCTCGTTCGGTTCTACTTGAATTATAGCACAGCCTTTCCAAAAAGTATAGTTATAATTGTAATTTATTCAATAATTTTTGAAAATATTCCGGGAGAGGCGATTCAAATTCCAAATACTTGCCTGTGCGGGGGTGGATAAAGCCGATGACCTTTGCGTGAAGGGCCTGCCCCTCGATGGGAAAGGCCGGTTTCTGGGGCCCGTATACGGTATCCCCCAAAAGGGGATGCCTGATATGGGCCATGTGGACCCGGATCTGGTGGGTCCTTCCCGTTTCCAGGCGGCACTCCACATAGGTAAATTTCTTTAAGGGGCTCAGGATATGGTAATGGGTCACCGCCCTCTTCCCGTTCTTCTCGTTGACGGCCATCTTCATCCGGTCGGAGGGATTCCTTCCGATGGGGGCGTCCACGGTGCCGTCGCAGGCAAGCTCCCCGTGGACAATGGCGTGGTAGCGCCTTGTGATGGTGTGCTCCTTGAGCTGAGCGGCGATGGCGTTATGGGCGGAGTCGTTTTTGCATACCAGAAGAAGGCCCGTGGTGTCCCGGTCGATCCGGTGGACAATGCCGGGCCTGAGAACGCCGTTTATGCCGGAAAGCTTTCCCCGGCAGTGATAGAGAAGGCCGTTCACCAGCGTATGGCTGTCGTGGCCCGCGGCCGGGTGCACCACCATGCCCTTGGGCTTGTTGACCACCAGAAGATCCTCGTCCTCGTAGACAATATCCAGATCCATGGGCTCCGGCCGGACGGAAAGCTCCACCGGCTCCGGCACCTGCACCGTGACCTCATCCCCCTCCTTAAGCCTGTAATTGCCCTTTACAGGGCTTTTTCCCACGAGGACGTGATTTTCCCCGATCAGCCTCTGCAAATAGCTTCTGGAGGGCAATTCGGGCTTCTGGGAGAGATATTTGTCAATCCGCTCTCCCGCCTCGTCCCCTCCGATGAGATAGGAAAAAAGGCTCATGCTCCCTCACCGCCTGTCTTTTTGCGCTTTTTGAAGCGCCGCGGGATCAGCGTCTCAAAGTCCTCGTCCTTATAATAAAAGAAGAACAGGAGCACGAAGGCGATCCCCGCCGCCACCACGTAGCAGTCGGCCACGTTGAAGATGGGAAAATCAATGAGGCTGAAATAGAAAAAGTCGATCACATAGCCCCGGAACAGCCTGTCGATCAGGTTCCCCGCCGCCCCCGCGGCCAGCACCGCCAGGGTGAGCCTTAAAGGGAAAAACCGCTTTGTGAGGGGAGCCTTTAAAAAGAACCAGACAATAAGGGCCAGCACAAGGACCGTGCCCGCCAGAAACAGCCAGCGGCCGCCCTGCAAAAGCCCCCAGGCCATTCCCCGGTTTTCCAGGTAGGAAAGCTCAAAGACCCCGTCGATGAGGGGAAAGGAGGGCTCTCCCTTTAAGGCCGCCCTGGCGGCCAGCTTTGAGACCTGATCCAGAACCACGAGGAGCGCGGCTCCAAGAAGGTAGGCCGCCAGCACCGCGGCCCTTTTTCGGCCATGATTGTTTTCCATAGACGCACTCTCCTATCCGGCCAGGTATTCCAGGGTCTGTTTCATTTCCTTGGCTGTGACGGTCTTATCGATAAAGGCGGAGCCCATCTCCTTCAAAAGAATGAAGCGGATTACGCCGGAATCCATTTTCTTATCGTGCCTTACGGCATCCAGGATCCGGGAAACGGGAAGGCCCCTGAGCCTTGTGGGAAGGCCGAAGAAGTCAAAAAGCTCCTCGAGGCGCGAAAGCTCCTCTTCTGAGATCAGGCCCCTGGAGCAGGAGATCCGCGCCGCGGCCACGCTTCCGGCCGCCACGCAGGCTCCGTGGCTCAAGATAAAGTTCATTTCTTTTTCAATGGCATGGCCCAGGGTGTGGCCGAAATTTAAGATCGCCCTCACGCCTTTCTCGGTGGGGTCCTCCTCCACCACCGCCTTTTTCACAAGGCAGCTCCCCTTTACCAGGGGAAGGAGGGCCGGAACCTCCCTGCTTCTGATTTCCTCTCTGTTTTTCCGGATCCATTCATAATAAGCGGCGTCGCGGATGCAGCCGTGCTTGATGACCTCCCCCATTCCCGACGCGAACTGCTCCTCTGAAAGGGTTTTCAGCACGGAAAGGTTCATGTAGACCAGCTTCGGCATATAGAAGGCGCCCACCATGTTTTTATAGGAATCCAGATCCACCCCCGTCTTTCCCCCGATGCTGGAATCCACCTGGGAAAGGAGGGTCGTGGGGATCTGGATAAAGGAAATCCCCCGAAGATAGGTGGCGGCGGCAAAGCCGGTGAGATCGCCGGTGACGCCTCCCCCCAGGGCCGCCAGGAAATCGTTCCGGTCAAAGCCCTCTTTGATCAGGAATTCATAGAGATCCCGGACTGTGTCCAGGTTTTTCTGCCGCTCTCCCTCCGGGAACACGAAAACGGCGGTTTTTTCCGCCTCTTTTTCAAACAGCTCCTGCACCCTTCTGAGACAGAGGCCCGCCACGCGGCTGTCCGTCACGATGCAGACTTTTCTTTTTTCAAGGCCCAGAGGCTTCAAAGCCCCGGGAAGCTCCTCAAAGGAGCCGGAAAGGACAATGGGATAGGCCGGGACATGATCCCGGAGCACCTCGATGATTTCTGCCATACCAGATACCTCGCTAACTGTATTTTCGGATGCGGACCATGAGCCTCCCTTTTTTTGTGGAGGCCTGGACCCCGTCATAGATAAACTTCCCCGCGCCCCGCACGGAGATCACGTCGCCCTCTTTGGGGACGGCGGTCAGGGACGTGCACAGGCCGCCGTTTAAAAAGACCCGCTCGGCGCGGATGCAGGAGGCGGCGGCGCTTCTGGAGCCGCCCAGCATCAGGGCCACCAGGGAGTCAAGGCGCACAGAGGCCACTGAGCCCGAAAGCTCCTTAAAGGAGACCTGTCCCTCCAGGTCAGAAAAGGACGCCCGTTTACATACCACAGGATTTTTTCTCACGGAGGTGAGATTTTCCATGAGAAAATCCGCCATGTGCTCTTTGCACAGCACAAAGGCGTGCCGGTCGCCGGTTAAGATGTCGCCGATCTGGCTCCTCTCGATTCCCAGGCTCAGGACGGATCCCAGATAATCCCGGTGGGTGCAGGGGACGGAAAACTTCCCCGCCGAGGAGGAAACGCCGACGGGCACAATGGGAAGGCTCTCCCGCCCCGCCTCTTCCATATAAACAGGAAGAAAGCAAACAATCTTCCTTTCTGCCCCCTCGTAGCCGCCGTCCAAGAGGACGCGCACATGAGAGAACTGCGGCATGGCCGACAGGAAAACTGTTTGCTCGTGTAAATTCAGAAAATCTGTATAAACGGGTATATTACGCCCGTAGGAGGCGTCCGCGAGATCCAAAAGACGCCGAAGCAGAAGCTGATCTTCCTTATCCATGGCCGGAATCAGTCTGAGTAGCCGGAGCCGCCGTCCATGAGATCCTCAAAGTCTCCGGAAAGCTCCACGGACTGGGGCGTGGCGATGAAGATGTAGCTGGAGATCTTCTGAAGGTTTCCGTTCATGGAGTAGCAGGCGCCGGAGGTAAAGTCGATGATCTTCTGGGCCGTTTCCGTGGGGATGCCCTCCATGTTGATCACAACGGCCCTGCCGGAAAGGAGGGTGTCGCAGATCTCCCTGGCGTCGCTCAAGCTTCTGGGCTTCACCATGCAGACCTCCATTCCGCCCCGTGACGCGGAGCGCATGGGAACCACATTGGACACGTTTCTGGCCTTCGGCTTTGCGGCAGGCTCGGGAGCAGGCTCGTCCTGGGGCGCGGCCGCCTTCTTTTCCCTGCGGAAAAAGCTTTTCTTGGGATGCTCCTCCTCATACTCCTGATCGTCATAAAGGTAATCGTCGTCGTATTCGTAATCGTCATCGTCGTTTAACTTCATGGAATCCAGGAATTTATCAATAAAGCTCATGGGTAAAACCGCCTTTCTTCTTTTTGTTCTCTATCATTATCCTCATTTTCCGTGGGTCTGTCAACAGGTTTTTTTACCGTACGATCTGCTGGTCGGAAACCATGGAGGCATTCAGAACGATATGGTCGTAGGGCCTGAGGCTGTAGGCCACGTTTTTCCTCACGATGCAGTATTCGCTGTTTTCGTCAAGGATGTCTACATATTTGAACACGGCGTAGCCCCGGTTGATGTTGTAGGCGCCCTTTAGGGTCTCGGTCTCCGCCACCTGGAAGCGTTCGTTGGAATCGGGAAGCAGCAGGGTGTCTCCGCCCCGGAGGGTTTCCATATCCACGTAGCAGAAGCCCTCTCCGTCCTCGTTCGTCTCTTCCCGGAGGATGACCGGCGAAATAAATTCAATGGTAGAGACGCCTCCCGCCTCCGTTTCCCGGTAGAAGCCCTCGTCGGCGCTGTCCCCGCCGGTGGTGAGGAAATCGAGGGGGATTTTGTAGGCCTCCTTTTCGGTGATGGCCGTCTGGGGGATCTTAAGGCCGTAGGCCCTGGAATTTTTCACCTCAATATCCACAAAGCGGTCCTCGGCGAACTGGATCATGTACTTGTCAAAATCAAGCCTGCCGTAGCGGCTCCCGTCGGCTCCCGTGATCAGGGAGAAGGCGGCGTCCGCCTCAATCCCCTTCTTTGTGAACCGGACGGACACAGATTCCACGTCGGCATAATCCTTGATCTCGTCCTCCTCAAGGGGGATGAGCACCGACCAGTTGTCCTCAGTGATCACCTTGTAGACCGGAGAGCCGTTCTCCACGGACTGGCCGCCGCTGTAGACAGTCTTGTGATAATTTTCCTGTGAGAAGGAATCTGCCGTCACCTGTTCCGCTGTCAGGCTCTCGAGTCCGTCGGAGCAGTAGACGATAACGCCGCTTAAGGCGGCCGTGCACTTTTGCAGGGAGAGGGACTGGCCCGCTCCCGCCATCTCCTGAAGGGCGCTCAGATTGACGTATTCCATCAGCCTCGACGAGAGGGAGGAATTCGCGTCGTAGACCTCGTAAAACCGTTCGTCCTCATAGGAGGAGCCAAACGAGCTGAGCACGTCCCTGAGCTCTTCCAGATCCTCATCGGAAAGGCGGCTGCCGTCGCCGGAGGACTGGTTTAAGTAATCGGCCACGGCGCCTCCCGCGTCCACGGTGTAGACCAGATCGCCCACGGCTGCCTTCTCCTTTTCCTGGAGGTAATAGTTTACATACCCGGCGCCCTCGGAATTGACCACGGTCTCGGTCCTTAAGATCAGGCCGGTATAGTAGGAATCGTTGGCGATATCCCCCTCCAGCACCTCGTACATTTTGATCCGGGGCTTTATGGCGTACTGGATCAGCACGATGACCAGGTACAGGAAGATAACGGCGAACACCACCATGCCGATATTGATATTTTTCGGTTTTTTATAACGGATGATCTTCTTTGCCACGGCCGGCTCCTTTTAAAAGGAATTTATTTCCTTAATAATCTGCCAAAATGGGAATACACTAAAAGAAAAAAGGAGGGAACAGCTATGAATTCAAAGCCGCTTGATTATACCGCGCTGGCGATCGCCGTCATCGGCGCCGTCAACTGGGGACTCATCGGATTTTTCCGGTTCAACCTTGTATCGTTTCTCTTTGGGGACATGACCCTGCTCTCCCGCATCGTCTATGGGATCGTGGGGATCTGCGGCCTGTATCTTTTAAGCTTCTTCGGCCGCGTGGGCAGGCATGGCGAATGAATATAAATTCGGGACGTGGGGTACACGTCCCGAACTGCATTTAACACATACTATGTAATTTGCGAATCTTACAGAGAGATGACGACCTTGGACTGGGCGAATTCCGGCAGGTCCTGGGCGTCCATGGAGATACTCAGAACGAGAGTAACCCCGTACTGCTGTCCGAGCTGCTCCAGCTCGACCAGAGCGGAGGAGATATCCTGGCCTTCAAGGTGGGCCAGCTTCAGAAAGCTGTCTAAGAACATATATTCCAAATCGTAATCCTGGGAGATGATCCCGCATAAAAATCCGATAAAGGCGTTGTAAGAACGGATCGGATAATCGTAAACATTGATCAGACGGATCTTATTATCCAGCGCGTGCATATTTTTTGTGTTTTTGTCCAGGTATACAAGAGAACCCTTACACTCATTTACTGCCAGATTTGCTTTGTCCAGCAGAAATTTTGTTTTCCCCTTCCCCATCTTTCCTGCTATAATCTGCACCATAATGCACTCCTCCTTTAGGTAGTAGTCCGGTTTGAAAACCTTACATTAATTATAGTATAAATTGACGGAAAGTACAATCCTTAATTCGGAATTTTTGAAAGTAAGGCCGTCATATTGGAATAAAGCTCGTCCCGGCCCAAGGTATCCAGGACCACGGTGACGTACTGGTCCCCGGAGGCTCCCAGGGATACCAGGGAAAGGCAGAACCCCGCCTCGGGCGTGGTGCCGGTTTTTCCGCCCAGAGGCTGTACCCCCTCCGGCGCCTGGGCCTGGCCGGTGAAGTACCAGATTCCCCTCTGCCACTCCAGGACTGCCTCCGCGCCGTTTTGCTCAAAAACCGCCTTATAGGAGGGGGCCGTGATGATTTCCACAAAGGTATCGTATTCCATCAGCTCGTTGAGCATCAGATAGATATCGTACGCCGTGGTGTAATGCTCCGGGTCGTTTAAGCCGTGGGCGTTTACGAAATGGCTGTCCGTGGCGCCGATCCGCCGGGCTTCCTGGTTCATCAGCTCGGCGAAGGCCTCCTCGCTTCCGGCCACGCCGTAGGCGATCACATTGGCCGCGTCGTTTCCCGAGGGGAGCATCAGTCCGTATAAAAGCTGCTCCAGCGTCAGGGTGCAGCCGGGGGACACATGGCACAGAGAGGAATCCGGATCCAGATCCGAGAGCATATATTCCTCCACCGTCACCTTCTGGGAAAGATCCCCGTGTCGCAGGGCCACAAGGCAGGTCATCAGCTTTGTGATGCTGGCCGGGTACAGCCGCTCATAGGCGTTCTTGCTGAAAATCACCTGGCCCGTGGTCCTGTCAAAGCAGATCCCGGCCTTAGCCGTGATGGCCGGATCCTCCTCAGAGTTTCCGGAAACCACGCAGAGCCCCTCCCCGAAAAGGGCAGGCCTTTCCGGAAGGGCTTCTTTGGCAAGCTCCCCGCCGGGCTCCGCCATCTGATACTTCGCCAGCATGGGAGCCGGTCCCGATACGGGCTCCTTTCTCAGAAAAAGCCATGCGAGGACTCCGGCCCCGGCGCAGAGAAGGACAGCCGCAAGGATCAGGACAATGCGCGCAAGCCGCCTGTTTTTCTTTACCTGTTCCGCTGTTTTTGTTCTGGGCATGATTCTGCCTCCTGGTCTGTTATTTGAAGGCTTCCCGCCATTCCAGATCGCCCCGCTCCAGAGCCTTCACAAGGAGCTCCGCGGTGGCCACGTTGGTGGCCAGGGGGATATTGTGGACGTCGCAGAGGCGGATCACCTTGAATACGTCCGGCTCGTGGGACTTGGGATGCAGGGGGTCCCTCAAGAATATCACCAGATCCATCTGGTTGTTCTCGATCTGGGCGGCCATCTGCTGCTCGCCTCCCAGATGCCCCGTCAGGAATTTGTGGACGTTCAGGTTGGTGACCTCCTCGATCAGGCGGCCCGTTGTGCCCGTGGCGTAAAGCTCATGGTGACACAGGATGCCCCGGTAGGCGATGGCAAAATTCTGCATCAGCTTCTTTTTCGCGTCATGGGCGATCAGTCCTACTTTCATACGTCAAACCCTCCTCTGTTATTTTCATAGTTTCTTTGCAGCCCCACATTCAAAACAAGTCCCATTCCGATAAAAATACTGAGAAGCGAGCTTAAGCCCGCGCTGATAAAGG
>CALWAW010000049.1 GCA_944375845.1 uncultured Lachnospiraceae bacterium | reverse complement strand
GGAACAGGTGCGGACGGTTTCCGTGGAACGGGATGGAGTGACTGCGGACTGCGGGGACCGGGAACAGATTGGCGAACTGCTTTCCATTCTGGCGGACATGGAGCCTACAAACCGGCAGTCTGTGCAGGATGTCCCGCAGGCAGATGCATATACATCCATTCATTTCGAAAATACCGAAGGCCGTGTTTACACGTTTTTCTATTACGAAACAGATGGCACGGATTATGTGGAACAGCCCTATCAGGGGATCTACAAGCCGGCCCCGGCCTTTGGCGAACTTTTGGACAGCCTGCTGGAATCCGGGGAGGCGCCGCTGAATGACCGGATTCCCATGGTTATGGCGGGCGGGGCGATGTATTATGACACCGGAAGGGAGAGCACGGTTACGGGCCGCTGCGGCGTCATGGACGGCGAGATTACCTCTGCGGTGGACCAGACAGAAGTACCGTCTGAAAACGATCAGTCCAATTTCGGCGCCGGGTATGGATATCAGTGGGGACCGGAGGAAGGAACCATGGAAGTGTGTATCGATGGCAAGTGGCTGGTGTTTGAGCGGCGGTATGCGGACGACAGCCGGGTCTATTTTGCGGGAAGATGGCATGATAAAAGCGGGCTGTCGGAGGATACCCTCCGGTGGCTTGCGTGGTACAACGGCTTAAGTGAAGAAGAACAGGCGTGCATCAGTGCCGTCCCGGCGGATCTGCTGGATGAAAGCGGAATTTCCAGGACAGAGGAAACGGACGCGCAGGCGGACTGACTGCTTTTATCAACACGAATATCAGGATGGGAAAAGCAAAAGCGGGGTGGACATGATGAATGGAAAAACAATGCGTTATGCCGGCACAGCAGTTTTAATGATTTTGGGACGAGGGAAATTTGAAATTTCGTTTGTGTCTTGATGCGCCACTGGAAAATGTACTTGAAAGATGAGGAATATTCCATTATAATTAGTCAAAACTAACATGTTGGCTGTAAATTGTTCAAAGAACCGGGAGGCGTTATGAAATTATTTTCGGATGAGGATCTTGTGGGACTGTACGGCAGTTCGATTTTTCAGGCGATTCCTGAGGAGAAATATTGTCATGTTTTTGCGTGCCTAAAAGCGGATAAAGCGGCTTTTGAAGAGGGCAGTATTCTTTACGGGCCTGGAAGCAGCAAAAAATATGCCGGTATATTATTGGACGGCATTATGGAGGAATGCTTATATGATGAGGAAGGCAATCAGGTGACACTAATGCGGCTTCAAAAAGGCGATGTTTTCGGAGCGGAATGCTCCTGCTCCGCAGAGCTTTTCAGCCAGGTATATTTAAGAGCTCTGACAAAATGCCGTATTATGACATTAGATTTCTCTGCGCTGCTGTCTGAAAAGACATTGACCTGTCCGTACAGACTTCAGATTACAGCTAATCTTCTTCAGGAATTTGCGGAACAGGTGACCTTTCTGACGATGCGGATTCATATTTTGAGCCAGAAGAGACTGAGAGATAAGCTGAAACTATATCTCGGATCTTTAAATCGATCGGAGGACGGATACGCGCATATACCGCTCAGCCGTACGGCACTTTCAGAGTTCCTCTATGCCGACCGAAGCGCGGTATCAAGGGAGCTTAGCCGTATGAAAGCTGAGGGGATGATTGAACTTTATAGAAATCATGTGCGGATTATTGAAAAAAATTTTCATTAGGAGCCAGCTTGTTGCCGTGGCAACTGACAGAACGCCGAAAGAGTGATAAACTTACTATTGAGTTAGACAAAACTAACTTAATATTGAAAGAAAATAATATAGACAATACGAGGAGGTAAGAAAGGATTTATGAAAAGAAATAAAATAGCGCTGTTCAGCGCATGCTTGCTGCTCGGCGCGCTGGCGGGCTGCGGCAGCAGGGCAGGGGCTGTTTCGGAAGCAGAGGGGACGGCGGCTGAGACAGAGGCTTCCTTTGAGAGAACGGAGGCAGAGGAAGAAACATATCAAGAGCCGGAAGGAACCCATACGATTATCGATCACGGCGGAAACCAGGTAGAGGTGCCGAATGAAATCACCAGGGTTGTCATTGACCAAATTCCAATACTCTCGACTTATATGGCTTATTTTGGGGGAGAAGCCCCCTATATTGTAGGTTACTGCGGATCCTTTAAGCAGTCCATTTCCGAGACGGTCCTCAAAAATATTGCTCCGGAGCTGCTGGAATCCTCGGACACCGTTTATGCACAGAGCGACCTGAATATTGAAGAGATTATGAAGCTGGATCCGGATGTCATTCTCTATAATTCCGGAAATGCGCAGCATGCGGAAATACTTAAAGCAAGCGGAATCCCCTGCGTGGGCTTTGCTACGGTGGATGATGAAGATACAGAGGCAGATCCGATCAGCCGGTACGGGGAATGGCTGAGCCTGCTGGAGGATGTATTCGGGGAAGAAAACAAGATGGATGCATTTCTGGAAGCCGGCAATGCGATTGTGGCCGATGTGGAGTCCAGGATCGCAGAGATACCTGAGGAGGACAGACCCTCGGCCCTGATTCTTTGGAAATATAATGATGGCGTGCCTCAGGTATCTGGAGACGGCACCTTTGGGACATACTGGCTGAGACATCTCGGCGCAGAGGATCCTGCTTTGGAAGCATCGGGCTTCAGCCAGGTGAGCATGGAACAGATCTATTCCTGGGATCCTGACATCCTCTTTGTCGATGGGCCGGGCCTTATATCGATTCGCTCCGGTGACATACTCAATAATACGGTTGAAGGAGCGGATTTTTCTTCTCTAAAAGCGGTAAAGGACAAACGGGTATACGGCACAACCCTGGGCATGTGGAACTGGTTCACGCCGAATCCGGATGCCCCGCTGGTATTGGCCTGGCTTGCCTGCAGGACGTATCCGGAGGAATTTGCGGACTACCCGCTGGAAGACACCATCCGGAGCTATTATAAGCAATGGTATGGCTATGATGTGACAGATGAAGAACTTGCGGAGATGCTGAGTTACTGATGAAAAATAATATCTGGGTAAAAAACGGCAAATTTACAAAAACAGCGGTTATCCTGATGATGCTGCTTCCGATGCTGACCGTTGTCATATGTCTTTGCCTGGGCCGTATGAATGTGCCGGCGGGGGATGTATTTGCAGCTTTGGGGGAGGCGTTGTCTAGCGGGGAGGGAACTTCTGGAAATTATTCGATTGTAGTGAACCTGAGGCTACCCAGGATACTGATGGCTATTATAGTGGGAGCGGGCTTGACCTGCGCGGGAGACACGTTCCAGTCCCTGTTTGCCAATCCGTTAGCAACTCCCGATATACTGGGGGTATCCAGCGGGACCTGCGTGGGAGCGATACTTGCCATTATATTATCCTGCGGGATATTGGAAACGCAGCTGATTGCGCTGGTCTTTGGACTCTGCTCCGTATGGTTTACGCTTCGTATTGCTGGAAGAAATGAGTCGGGCTCGATTGTATATCTCGTGCTGGCCGGCGTCATTGCGTCTTCACTTTTCAATGCCTTGGGCTCTCTGCTGAAGTATACAGCGGACCCGCAGGATAAGCTGCCGGAGATTACGTACTGGCTTATGGGCAGCTTCACAGGCGCAGGCTATCGGGAAATACTCGTGGGTTCTCCCCTCATCATCATAGGTGTGGTCATCATCTTCCTTTTAAGATGGAGGCTTAACGTGCTTTCCCTGAGCGAAGATGAAGCGAAGGCGAGCGGCATCGATCTGAAAAAAACCCGCATGTTGTTTATACTGGCGGCCACGGTAATTACAGCTTCATGCGTATCGATGTGCGGGCAGGTGGGATGGATCGGCCTTTTGATTCCCCACTGCGCCCGGATGATGGTGGGGAGCAACAACCGGTATGTGATTCCAATTTCCTTGAGCCTCGGAGCCAGCTTTATGGTGGTTATCGATACGCTCTCCCGGACCATAAGCGTCATTGAGCTGCCGATATCAATCCTGACCGCTGTTATAGGCGCCCCTGTGTTCATATCGCTGTTAAAGAAAACAAGAGGTGATTTGCGATGATCGAGGTCGAAAAGGGCTGTTTCGGATATCCGGGAGGAGAGCAGATACTGAAAAGCATTGACATGCGTCTTGCCCCCGGAAAAATACTTGCCATACTTGGGCCAAACGGCATCGGAAAGACCACGCTGCTAAAATGCATGATTGGCCTTCTGCCCTGGACAAAAGGCCGGACGCTGCTGGATAGAAGGGACATAAAGGAACTGAAGCCCAAAGAGATCTGGAGCAGGATATCCTATATACCTCAATCTCATGGATTTGCTTT
>CALWAW010000048.1 GCA_944375845.1 uncultured Lachnospiraceae bacterium | reverse complement strand
TACGAAAAACTGGTAAAGGGCCTCCGGGAAAAGAAGATCTACAGCCAGAGGGTGGAGCCTCCCCTGCTCCTTTCCCTGAACCAGAGGGAGGAGCAGATCTTAAGAACCCACCAGGACCGGTTCCGGGCCGTCGGCTTTGAGATCGAGCCCTTCGGCGGGAGAGAGTACGCCATTTACAGCGTCCCGGCCAACCTTTACGGCATCGCGGAGCGGGAGCTTTTCCTGGAGCTTTTGGACAGCCTTTCCGAGGAGCTTTCAAAGGGCTCCGAGGAGCTGATTCTTGAAAAGCTGGCCTCCATGAGCTGCAAGGCCGCCGTAAAGGGCGGAGACGCCCTTACCCAGGCCGAGGCCGAGGCGCTGATCGACCAGCTTCTTTCCCTGGAAAACCCCTACGCCTGCCCCCACGGCCGTCCCACGGCCATCGCCATGAGCCGCCGGGAGCTGGAAAAGAAATTCAAGAGGATTGTCTGAAATGGAAAAGAAGAAACCGCTGTTCATCCTCACAGGCCCCACGGCGGTGGGAAAGACCAGCCTCTCCATCCGGGCGGCGAAGGCCTTTGACGGGGAGATCGTAAGCGCCGATTCCATGCAGGTCTATAAGGGCATGGACGTGGGCACCGCCAAGATCAGGAAAGAAGAGATGGAGGGAGTTCCCCATCATCTCATCGACGTCCTCTCCCCCGACGAGCCCTTTCATGTGGTGCGCTTCCAGCAGATGGCGAAGGAGGCCCTGAAGGGGATCTATGAACGGGGACGGCTTCCCATTGTGACGGGAGGCACGGGCTTTTACATCCAGGCTCTTCTCTACGACGTGGATTTTACGGAAAACGACGGGGACCCTTCCCTGCGCGCTTCCCTGGAGCAGCTTGCGAGAGAGCGGGGGCCCGAATACCTCCACGGCCTGCTTCTGGAGCGGGATCCCCAGGCGGCAGAGGAAATCCACGCCCATAACGTCAAACGGGTGATCCGCGCCCTGGAGTTTTACGAAAAGACGGGAACGCCCATTTCCGCCCACAACAGGGCCCAGAGAGAGAAGGAATCCCCCTACCGGTTCGCCTACGTGATCTTAAACAGGGACCGGGCCCGGCTCTATGAGCGCATCGACCGGCGGGTGGAGCAGATGCTCTCGGGCGGCCTTCTTAAAGAGGTGCGCTCCCTTAAGGAGCGCGGCTATACAAGGGATCTGGTATCCATGCAGGGCCTGGGCTATAAAGAGCTTCTGGCCTTTCTTGACGGGGAGCTCTCCTACGAGGAGGCCGTCCGCATCATCAAGCGGGATACCAGGCATTTCGCCAAAAGGCAGCTCACCTGGTTTTCCAGGGAGCGTGAGACCGACTGGATTTCAATGGACGGAAAAAGCGAGGAGGACTGCCTGGAGGAGATCCGACAGATCCTGGCCCGGCGGGGCGTGATCAATTCATAATAAAGGAGCAGACAGACTGTGAAAGCACTGGAACAGATGTACGAAAACCTGGGAATCGACAAAGGCCTTCTTTCTCTGGGGCGCGAGGTTGAAAATTCCCTGAAGGAGCGGTTTGAAAAAATCGATGAGACCGCCGAATATAATCAGCTCAAGGTTCTTTCCGCCATGCAGAAGAACCGGGTGGCCGAGGCCCATTTTTCCGGGTCCACCGGCTACGGCTACAACGATCTGGGAAGAGAGGCCTTAGAGCGGGTCTACGCCGATATTTTCCACGCCGAGGACGCCCTTGTGCGGCCTCAGATCACCTGCGGTACCCACGCCTTAAACGTGGCGCTTGCGGCGAACTTAAGGCCCGGCGACGAGCTTCTCTCCCCGGTGGGAAAGCCCTACGACACCCTGGAGGAGGTCATCGGCATCCGCCCGTCCAAGGGCTCCCTTAAGGAATACGGCATCACCTACGCCCAGGCGGATTTAAAGGCCGACGGCTCCTTTGATTACGAGGCCATCGCGGCGGCCTTAAGCGACCGGACAAAGCTGGCCACCATCCAGCGCTCCAAGGGCTACGCCTCAAGGCCAACCCTTTCCGTGGAGCAGATCGGAGAGCTGATCGCCTTTTTAAAATCCAAAAAGCCGGACATCATCTGCATGGTGGATAACTGCTACGGGGAATTTACGGAGGAGACGGAGCCCACCGACGTGGGGGCCGACATGTGCGTGGGATCTCTCATCAAGAATCCCGGCGGCGGCCTGGCCCCCTGCGGCGGCTATATCGTGGGCCGGGCGGACTGCATTGAGCAGGCGGCCTACCGCTTAAGCTCCCCCGGACTGGGAAAGGAGGTGGGCGCGAGCCTTGGCCTCAACCAGACCCTGTTCCAGGGGCTGTTCCTTTCGCCCACGGTGACTGCCGGGGCCATCAAGGGCGCGATTTTCGCCGCGGCCCTCTATGAGCGGCTGGGCTTTTCCGTGTACCCGGCCTCAAAAACAGAGCGCTTTGACATCATTCAGGCGGTGGATCTGGGATCCCCCGAGGCCTTGAAGGCCTTCTGCGCCGGAATCCAGGCGGCGGCCCCGGTGGATTCCTATGTGACTCCGGAGCCCTGGGCCATGCCCGGCTATGATTCCGACGTGATTATGGCCGCCGGAGCCTTCGTGCAGGGCTCCTCCATCGAGCTTTCCGCCGACGGCCCCTTAAGGCCGCCCTACACCGTGTTTTTCCAGGGAGGCCTCACCTGGTATCACGCCAAAACGGGGATCCTGTTCTCGGCCCAGAAGCTCCTGGAGCGAAACCTGATATCTTTATGATGAATTCATTAAGATTTCGTTTTCCTGTGTACAGGCAGTCAAATTTATGTTAAACTGGTAAACAGAGGTTTTATGGGAATACGGGAGTGATATGAAAATGCGGACAGCGAAGAACAAATGGTCGCTGCTGCTCCTTCTTCTGGCCGGCGTGGTGCTGGGCGGGTTTCTGGGGCAGCTTTTAGGCGGGTTATCCGCCTTCCAGTGGCTGAATTTCGGGCAGAGCTTCGGCCTCGCAAGCCCGGTGGTGCTGGATCTGGGGATCTTAACAATCACCTTTGCCATGACCATCAAAATCACCGTGGGCGGAATTCTGGGCATCCTCATCGCCATCCTGATCTACCGCCTCCTGTAGACTTCCGTTTTATGCCTGGCTTTTCTGAAAGGAGAGGAGCTTTTGGCAGGAAACCCCATCCGGGACATTCCAAAGGAGGAGCGTCCCTACGAAAAATGCAGGGCACGGGGAGCGGCGTCTTTATCGGACGCGGAGCTTCTGGCTGTGATCCTGCGGACCGGCACCAGGGGGCAGGGAGCCCTGGATACCGCGAGAAGAGTGCTGGAGCTTTGCTCCGGACTTCTGGGCCTTTTTCATTCGTCGGCCGATGAGCTCATGGCCATACCGGGAGTGGGAGAGGTCAAGGCGGCCCAGCTTTCCTGTATCGGGGAGCTGGCGAAACGGATCAGCAGACAGCGGGCCGGCGGGGCTTCGCCCCTTTTTACGTCTCCGGCGGCCGCAGCGGCATACTTTATGGAAGAAATGCGCCACAGGGAGAAGGAAGAGCTCCGGGTGGCGTTCCTCAATACAAGGGGCCGTCTTTTGAAAGAGAAGGCCATTTTCGTGGGAACTGCGAACAGCTCCCTCATCTCTCCCAGGGAAATCTTCCTGGAGGCCCTCCGCGTCAGGGCTGTGAGCCTGATTCTGGTCCACAACCACCCCAGCGGCGACCCGGAACCCAGCCGGGAGGATCTTCTGGTGACGGAGCGGATCCGAAGGGCGGGAGAGCTTCTTGATATCTCCGTGGCGGATCACATCATCATCGGGGATAACTGTTTTATCAGCTTTAAGGAACGGGGAATATTTTAGAATGAAGCATAATAAAAAGAAAACGTCTTCCTTTCCGGCCAGATACGTGCTTTTTATCCTGATGCTTTTATGCGTCAGCCTTCTGGCCGTCGATTATTTTAAGCCGGGGCTGTTAAAGCCGGTCACGGACGCGGTGCACTCGGTGCTCCTTCCCATGCAGAAGGGCCTTAATCATCTGGGTACCGGCTTTGCCGACACAGCCTACGACTATCAGAGCCTTGAGGAGGCCAGAGAGGAAAACAAAGCCCTGAGGGAAGAGGTCGCCTCCCTGCGGGAGCAGGTCAACAACTACCAGCAGGGCCAGATAGAGCTTGAGGAGCTCAGGCAGCTCTTTGAGCTTTCGGGCCAGTACACCGACTACGAAATGACCGGGGCCAGGGTGATCCAGAAGGACGCCGGGAACTGGTATCATTCCTTTGTCATCGACAAGGGGGCCGATGACGGCCTCCAGGTGGATATGAACGTGATCGCCGGCGGCGGCCTGGTGGGAATCATCACCGAGGTGGGCCCCAATTACGCCAGGGTCCGCTCCATCATCGACGACGACAGCAACGTAAGCGCCATGTCCTTAAATTCCGGCGACACCTGCATTGTCTCCGGCGACCTGGAGCTCTATGAGGAGGGGCGTCTGCGCCTGGGTTATATCGACAAGGACGACAACGTCTGGGACGACGACAAGATCGTCACCTCGAACATCAGCGACAAGTATCTGCCCAATATCCTGATCGGCTACGCCCAGGATATCCAGGTGGACAGCAACAACGTCACAAAATCCGGTTATCTGATCCCGGCTGTGGACTTTGATCACCTCCAGACGGTTCTTGTGATCAAAACCCTGAAGGTGACGGGCGAGGAGGGGCAGTCTTGAAGATCAAACGGATCCTTGTGATGGCCGCCGTCATATTCGCGGCCTGGCTTCTTCAATACGGCCTGTTTCCCCTGTGCCCCTGGATCGACACGGTGCCCAACCTGCTTTTAATCGTCACGGTCTCCTTCGGCTTCATGAAGGGGAAGAAGCACGGCATGGCGGTGGGGTTTTTCTGCGGCCTTACGGCGGATATCGCCTCCATGGGGACCCTGGGCTTTTACATGGCCGTCTTCATTCTGGCGGGCTATCTAAACGGCGCCTTCCACAGGTGGATGTATTCCGACTACATCGTTTTCCCGCTGATCGTAACCGGCTTCACCAGCCTTTTATACGGCTCTTACGTGTACCTGTTTGAATTCCTCGTGCGCGGCCGTCTGGATTTCGTGTATTACCTGCTCCACGTCATCATTCCGGAGTCCCTTTACACGGTGATCCTGACTGCGGCGTTATATCCGTTTTTATCCTTTATCAACCGCAGGCTTGAACTGACAGAACGAAGGAGTGCGACAAAATTTGTTTAAAGAGATATGGGAGATCCTCTCAGAGGGCTTTAAAAAAGTAATCAAGTCCCGGCTGTTCGTGGTAAGCATCCTCTGCATCGCCATGTTCGGCACCCTGGTGCTGCGGCTTTTCAGGCTTCAGGTGCTGGAGGGCGCCTCCTACCAGGATAATTACGTCCAGAAGACCCTGCGCACCGTCAGCGTTTCCGGCGCGAGGGGCAACATCTACGACAGGAACGGGAAGCTTCTGGCCTACAATGAGCTGGCCTACGCCGTCACCATCAGCGACAACGGCTACTATGCCAACGGCTACGAGAGGAACCAGATGCTTCTCAAGCTCCTTCCGATCCTGGAAAAGCACGGAGAGACCCTGATCACCTCCCTTTCCCTGGCCCTTGACGGGTCCGGAAATCCCGTGTTCACCACGGAGTCCGAAAACGCAAGGCTCCGGTTTCTGCGGGACGTCTACGGCTTAAAGAGCGTGGACGAGCTGGACGACGAGGAAGGGGAGTATCCCTCCGACGCCACGGCACAGGACATTTTCGATCTTCTGATGGAGCGCTACGGCATCGGCAGCAATGAGGACGGCAGCACCTACGAGATCGACAACGCCACGGCCCTCAAGCTGATGCACATCCGCTACGCCATGGCCTTAAACGCCTTCCGCCGCTACGACGCCGTCACGGTGGCCAGCAACGTGAAGCTGGAGACCGTGGCCGACATTATGGAGCACTCCGACGAGCTTCACGAGGTGAATATCGAGGAGGAGGCGGTACGGGTCTACAACGACAGCTACGCCTTTACCCATATCCTCGGCTATACGGGACAGGCCGATTCCGAGGAGCTTGAAACCCTCCAGGCCCAGGACGATTCCTACGAGCTGGGCGACGTGGTGGGCAAATCCGGCATTGAGGCCTCCATGGAGCTGGATCTTTCCGGCGAAAAGGGGAGCCAGACCATGTATCTGGACAGCGAGGGCCGGATCCTCGAGGTCACGGAGACGGTGGATCCGGAGAGCGGAAACGACGTGTATCTTACCATCGACAGGGATCTTCAGGTGGGGCTTTACTCTCTGATCGAGCAGAGCCTGGCCGGAATTCTCATCAACAAGATTACGCCCGACTTAAATTACAAGGTGACGGAGGACACCGACGAATCCTCCATGATGATCCCGGTAAAGGACGCCTATTTCCAGTTCATCAACAACAATATGCTGAATATGGACGCCTTTGCCTCGGGGAGCCAGCTGGAGCAGAGCATTTACGCCCGGTTTGAGGAGCGGAAGGCTTCGGTGATACCGGAGCTTGCCTCCCACCTCACCGACGCCGGGGCGCCGTCCTTCGACCACTGCAGCGAGGCCATGCAGGACTATCAGGACTACGTCTACGACTACCTGCGGGACAGCGGCCTTCTTATGACCGCCTCCATGGATTCCGGCGACGAGCTCTATCTGGGCTGGGTCAACGAGACCGTAAGCTTCCATGATTTCCTCCGCCGCTGCGTGGAGCAGGGCTGGATCGACACCACGATGCTTTCCACCGATCAGAAATACACCAGCACCGAGGACACCTACCAGGCCCTGGTGAGCACCCTGACGGCCGCAATGGAGGAGGACTCCGGCTTCCACAAGCTGATTTACAAATATCTGATCGAGGACGAGGTCATCGCCGGTTATGAGCTCTGCCTCTGCCTCTTTGAGCAGGGCGTTCTGGCCCACGACGAGGAGGCCATCGCCCAGCTGAATACAGGAAGCAGCAGCGCCGCCTATAATTTCCTGATCTCCAAGATCCAGAGCATGGAGATCACGCCGGCACAGCTGGCCCTGGATCCCTGCTCGGCATCCTGCGTGCTTACCGACGTGCAGACAGGCGAGATCCTGGCGCTTGTTTCCTATCCGGGATACGATATCAACCGGTTTTCCGGCACCATCGACGCCGATTACTACAACGAGCTTTACAACGACCTGAGCCTGCCCTTCTTAAACAGGGCCACTCAGGTGGAAACGGCCCCCGGCTCCATCTTCAAGGTGCTGACCTCGGCCATCGGCCTGGAGGAGGGCGTAATCACCGCCTCCGAGGAGGTCAACGATACGGGAACCTTTGAAAAACAGGGGCTCCATCTGCGGTGCTGGCAGACCAGCGGCCACGGCCTTTTGGATGCGGTGGGGGCCATCGCCCAGTCCTGCAACTACTATTTCTCCGAGATCGGCTGGCGCATATCCCAGAACAACGGCCAGTACGACGGCGAGCAGGGTATTGCCACCATCCAGAAATACGCCTCCATGTTCGGCCTCGGAGAAAAAACGGGGATTGAGATCGCGGAGAGCGCTCCCCATATCAGCGACGAGGGGCCCATCCCCTCATCCATCGGACAGGGCACCCATACTTATGCCAACATCCACTTATCCCGCTATGTGACGGCCATCGCCAGCAGCGGGAACGTATACAAATACAGCCTGATCTCCAAGATCCAGTCGAGCGGCGGCGAGGTCCTGGAGGAATATACGCCCGAGATCGTAAACCATGTGGAGCTTTCCCAGTCTACCTGGGATACCATGCACGACGGCATGGAGGCCGTTGTAGGCTCAGACAGCCAGCATCCGGGCACTTATTCCGAGGCCTTCGCCGATTCCCCGGTCCGCACCCAGATCGGCTTCGCCGGAAAGTCCGGTACGGCCGAGCAGGCGGAGGGACGGGCGAACCACGGTACCTTCATCGGGTACGCGCCCGCTCCAAAAAATGAGAATGAGCCCTACGTGGAGCCCGAGGTGGCGGTATCCGTATCCATTCCCAACGGCTACGGGGCCAGCAACGCGGCGACCATCGCGGAACAGGCGCTGGAGCTCTACTATGGCTTCCTGGATCTGGAAACCCTTCTGGAGAACAACAACGCCGCCGATATGAACAGCGCCTATATTCCTGACTAAGAGGTGATACCATGCGCGATCCGGTCATCATCAAGGGAAACCATTACGGTTTGTCTGTATTTCTGGATCCGGAGCTTCCCATGGAACAGCTCCTTGAGGCACTTGCGTCCAAGTTCCGGGAGGCATCCCGGTTTTTCCGGGGCGCCAGCCTTGCCCTGTCCTTTGAGGGGAGGGCCCTTACACAGGAAGAAACAAACGCGGCAGTAAATACCATCTGTGATAACTCGGAGATCCACATCTCATGTGTCATCGACACGGACAAAGCACGGGAAGCCTTCTTCCGGCGCGTACTGGAAGAACAGGAGGAAAAGGAGAGCGGCAGCCATAAGGAGCCGGAAGGGCAGTTCTGCAAGGGAACCCTCCGCTCCGGACAGATGCTGGAGGCCGAGGGAAGCGTCATCCTTTTAGGCGACGTCAATCCCGGCGCCCGGATCGCCGCCAAAGGGAACATCATCGTGCTGGGCGCCCTGAGGGGCACGGCCCTGGCCGGCCTGTCCGGCGAAAAGCACGCCGTTATCGTGGCCTTGGAGATGGAGCCGGTCCAGATTCGGATCGGCGGGGCGGCCCTGCGGCCGGGAGGAAGGTTTAAAGCCTGCGGCCCTCAGATCGCCTACCTGGATTTCGGGCAGCTCCGTGTGGAGCCCCTCTGCAAGGAGATCATCGACGAAGTACATCTGGATTAAGACAGAATCTGAATTGTGGAGGAATAAGGTATGAGTGAAGTCATTGTCGTTACATCGGGAAAGGGCGGCGTGGGAAAAACCACCACGTCGGCAAATCTTGGCACAGGCCTTGCCATGCTTGGGAAAAGGGTTGTGCTCATCGATACGGATATCGGCCTCAGAAACCTGGACGTGGTCATGGGGTTGGAGAACCGGATCGTTTACAATCTGGTGGATGTGATCGAGGGAAGCTGCCGTCTGAGCCAGGCCCTCATCAAGGACAAGCGGTATCCGAACCTTCTGCTGCTTCCCTCCGCCCAGACAAGGGATAAATCCAGCGTTTCGCCGGAGCAGATGAAAAAACTCACCGACTCTCTGCGGGAGGATTTCGACTACGTGCTCTTAGACTGTCCCGCCGGTATCGAGCAGGGCTTTAAGAACGCCATTGCCGGGGCGGACCGGGCCATTGTGGTGACGACGCCCGAGGTCTCGGCCATCCGGGACGCCGACAGGATCATCGGCCTTCTGGAGGCGTCGGGGATCGGGCGCATCGACCTGATCGTCAACAGGCTCCGTATGGATATGGTGAAGCGGGGCGATATGATGTCCATCGAGGACGTGGTGGATATTCTGGCGGTCCGCCTCATCGGCGCAGTGCCCGACGACGAACATATCGTGATCTCCACAAACCAGGGAGAGCCCCTGGCGGGATCCGATTCCCTGGCGGGGCAGGCTTACATGAACATTGCCAGACGGGTCACCGGCGAGGAGGTCCCCATGCTGGATCTTTCCGCGAAGGGCGGGTTCTTCTCCAGGCTGGCCGGAGTTTTCAGAAAAAAGCAGGGAGGGCCGCATGGGACTGTTTGAGTTTTTCACCAGGAACCGCTCGGGGAACGTGGCGAAGGACAGGCTAAAGCTTCTGCTTGTATCCGACAGGGCCAACTGCTCCCCTGAAATTATGGAAGCGATCAAAAACGATATCATCAAGGTGATTTCCAGATATATGGACGTGGACACGGAGGCTCTGGATATCCAGATCACCCAGACCCCCTCCGAGGACGGGAAAGGAGCCGTTCCGGCCCTTTTCGCAAATATCCCTATTAAAGATCTGAAAAATGGAAATCCTGACAAATAAAGGATAAAGCATGTTCAAGTTTAAAGAGTACCGATTTCGTTATTACAACCTGAGGCTGATCCTGTTTTCCATGGCCCTGGCCGTGGCCGGGATCCTGTTTGTGCGAAGCGCCACCATCAATACCGGCGCCGATACCTTCTACAAGCAGATATTC
>CALWAW010000047.1 GCA_944375845.1 uncultured Lachnospiraceae bacterium | reverse complement strand
CTGATTCTGGATCAGATGCTGAAGATCCACCAGTACGCCATCATGTGCGCCCCCACCACCAGCCAGTACGCCGCTGTGGAGGCCATGAAAAACGGAGACCAGGACGTGGCCATGATGCGGGAATCCTACGACCAGAGACGCCGCTTCGTCTTAAAGACCCTGGCGGATATGGGGCTTTCCTGCTTTGAGCCCAAGGGAGCCTTCTATGTGTTCCCCAATATCAGCCGCTTCGGCATGTCTTCCGAGGAATTTGCCGAGGAGCTTTTAAAAGAAGAAAAGGTGGCCGTGGTGCCGGGAAGCGCCTTCGGCGCCTGCGGCGAGGGCTTTGTCCGGATTTCCTACGCCTATTCCCTGAAGGCGCTCAAGGAGGCCCTGGGAAGGGTCGCCCGCTTTGTGAAGAAGCTGGAGGAAGAAAAATGAGCTTTGGCACCGAGGCGGGAGGCGGCGCGGCGGCTCCCCCGGCGGAGGGAGCCATGAACATCGTGCTTCTGGAGCCGGAAATGCCGGCCAACACCGGGAACATCGGACGCACCTGCGTGGCGACAGGAAGCCGCCTTCATCTCATCGAGCCGCTGGGCTTTAAAATCAATGAGAAGATGGTGAGAAGGGCCGGCCTGGATTACTGGGACAGCCTGGATGTGACCGTGTACGACAGCTACGGGGATTTCCTGGAGCGAAACCCCGGAGCGGTGAAAAAAATATACATGGCGACCACAAAGGCGAGCCATGTATATACAGAGGTATCTTATGAGCCGGGGGCCTATCTGATGTTCGGAAAGGAGAGCGCCGGGATCCCCGAGGAGCTCCTTAAGGAGTATCCGGAGACCGCGGTGCGGATTCCCATGATGGGCGGGATCCGTTCCTTGAACCTGGCAAATTCAGTGGCCGTGGTGCTTTATGAGGCGCTCAGGCAGAATGCCTTCGCCCATCTTGTGAGGCAGGGAAGGCCGAGAACATTTCAGTGGGAGCTGTGAGAGCAGCTCCCCTTTAATTTTTCGGGGGCGTCCCCTTGGGGAGGGTGAAAATGAATTCCGTTCCGATCCCCTCGGTGCTGATCACGTCGATGTTTTCGTTGTGGGCCGTGATGATTTCTTTAGTGATGGAAAGGCCCAGGCCCGTTCCGCTCTTATCCTTTCCGCGGGAGCTGTCCGATTTATAGAAGCGGTTCCAGATCTTATTCTGGCTCTCCCTGGGGATCCCCACGCCGCTGTCCTTCACGGAGGTGAAGATCTTGTTGTGGCGCTCATAGGTCTCGATCCAGATGGTGGAGGACGGCTTTGAAAACTTGATGGCGTTGTCGATCAGGTTATAGAGGACCTGCTGGATCTTGACCATGTCGGCCTGCACATAGCTGTGTCGTTCGGAAAAGATCAGGTCAAAGCTTAAGCTCTTGGGCTGGCAGATCCCCTCGAAGGCGGCCACCGTATCCCGGATGGTCTGATTGATGTCAAAGACGGTGATGTCCAGAAGGTTCCCCTTGGAGTCCAGGGACTGGAGGGCCAGGGTCCTGGAGGTGAGCTTTGTGAGCCGCTCCGTCTCCGCGATCACCAGCTTCATGTATTTTTCATGGAGCTCCGGCGGGATCGTCCCGTCGATCATGGCCTCCAGATAGCCCTTTATGGAGGTCAGGGGCGAACGGAAATCGTGGGAAACGTTGGAGATGAACTTTTTCTGATCCATCTCCTTGTTGTTCAGCTCGTGGGCCATATAGTTCAGCGTGTCCGCCAGGTAGCCGATCTCGTCCTCCGAATGGATCTTAATGCTGTAGTTTAAGTTCCCGGCGGCAAACTCCTTGGCGGCGGTGGTGATCTGCTTGATGGGCTGGAAGATATAGACCCGGATGATCCACAGCACGATCAGGGAGAGGGCCAGGATCACCAGGAACGTAATGTAAATGATGTTCAGGATCTGGTCGCGGACCACGTAAATGTTGGAAAGGCTCTGGTGCAGCACCACATATCCGTAGGTATTGAAGTTGGCGGTGATGGGCGCGGTAACGCTTAAAACCTGTCCCTCGAACATACCGTAATAATGGCCGATCACATACCGGCCGCGGCCCTGCTCGGAAGGGTCGAAGTTTTTGATGACCGTGCCGGTGGCCTTGCCGTCGCTTCTGTAGACAATGGCGCCCTGCTGCTCCACGATCCAGATGTCCGCGTCAAAGTAGGAGCCGATGGAGGAGAGCTGGGGCCCCAGGGAATTGAAGTCGATATCGGAGCCGGAGTAGCGGGACCGGCAGTTGTCGGCGATCAGGCTGGCTTCGTTGTAGAGCTGGTCGGCCCGGTCCTCCTCCAGATACTGAAGAGTCATATTGGAGGAGAAGAAGGCGATGGTGATGAACCCCAGCACGCCGAAGATCAGGTAGCCGAACAGCACCTTTACATAGAGAGAGATTCTCATCGCTTTACCTCGAATTTATATCCGATTCCCCAGACGGTGGAGAGCTGCCAGGCGGGGTGATCCCCCAGCTTTTCCCGGAGGCGCTTGATGTGGACGTCCACCGTCCTGGTGTCCCCCACATATTCATAGCCCCAGATATGATCCAGAAGCTGCTCGCGGGTAAAGACCTGGTTGGGGGAGGAGGCCAGGAAATACAGAAGCTCCAGCTCCTTGGGGGGCATTTCCACCGAATGGCCCATATAGGTGACAGAGTAGTTGGTCAGGTTCACGATGAGATCGGGATATTCCACAAACTGTCCCTGCTGCTCGGGAATGACCGAGGCGGGCGGCGCAGCCTGGGAAGCGCTCCTTCTGAGGACGGCCTTCACCCGCGCCACCAGCTCCTTGGAGTCAAAGGGCTTGATGATATAGTCGTCGGCTCCCAGCTCCAGTCCGAGAACCTTGTCAAAGACCTCGCCCTTGGCGGAGAGCATGATGATGGGAACGGAGGCGTCCTTTCTGAGCTCCCGGCAGACCTGGTAGCCGTCCATGCCGGGAAGCATCAGATCCAGAAGGATCAGATCCGGCTCAAAGACCGGATAGATCCGCAAAGCGGATTCCCCGTCATGAACGATCTTGGTTTCGTAGCACTCCTTGATAAGATACAGCGAGATCAGCTCCGCGATGTTTTCGTCGTCGTCGACGATCAGGATTTTCTGTTTCGCAGCCATGGGACCCTCCTGTTATTTGTCATAAGAAAACTGTACAACCGTTACGCCGGCGCCGCCCTCGCCGAATTCTCCAAGGCGGTAGGAATCCACCCGCTTCTGACGGCGGAGGAATTCGTGGACGGCCTTTTTCAGCGCCCCGGTTCCCCGGCCGTGGATCACCCGCACCTGAGGGAGATGGGCCAGATAGACATCGTCCAGATATTTGTCAAGCTCCGGGATCGCCTCGTCGGTGGTTTTTCCGATCAGGTTGATCTCCGGAGAGACGGAGGCGGATTTGGAGACGCGGATGGAACTGGAATGTCCCTTTTTCGCGGCGCCTCCGAAGCTTCCCGCGGGGGTGGAGATCGTATCCTCCGTGATAAGCTCCAGATCCTTTATATTGACCAGGGAGCGGAGGATGCCCATCTGCACATAGAGCTCGCCCTTCGCGTTGGGAAGGGAGCTGACCGTGCCCTTCAGGTTCATGGAAAGAACCTGCACGGCGTCGCCGATATGGAAATCCTCGGGCCTGTGGGCCCTGGCCGGTTTTTTCGCCTTTACGCCCAGGCGGCTGTTGGTTTTGTCAAGCTGCTCGCGGATTTTCTGACGCTCCCGCTCCAGCTCCTTTCCGGCGCCGCCCTGTCTGGAAAGGCGGTTGATGTTCCGGATCGCCTCGTCCGCAGTGGCCTTGGCGTCTGCCAGGATCTGCCTTGCCTCCTCGCTGGCCTTTTTTAAGATCTTGTCCCGGCTTTCGTCGAGACGGGTCTGCTTTGTCTCCATCCGCTCCTTGAGGGCGGAGGCCTCCGCTCTGTATTTTTCGGCCTCGGCCCGCTCCCGCTCCAGCTCCAGGCGGCTCTTTTCCAGGTCGGAAAGCAGCTCCTCAAAGGCGGCGTCCTCGGCGCCCAGACGCTTTCTGGCGTCCTCCACGATAAAGCCGGGAAGCCCCAGCCTGGTGGATATGGCGAAGGCGTTGCTCTTTCCGGGAATCCCGATCAGAAGCCGGTAGGTGGGCCGCAGGGTTTCCACGTCAAACTCGCAGCTGGCGTTTTCCACGCCGTCGGTGGACAGGGCGAATACCTTCAGCTCGCTGTAGTGGGTGGTGGCCATGGTACGGACCTTCATATTGTGGAGGAAGGTCAGAATTGAGATGGCCAGGGCCGCTCCCTCCGTGGGGTCCGTTCCCGCGCACAGCTCGTCGAAGAGCACAAGGGAGCGCTGGTCGGCTTTTTCCAGGATGGAAACGATGTTCTTCATGTGGGCGGAAAAGGTGCTTAAGCTCTGCTCGATGCTCTGCTCGTCGCCGATATCCGCAAAGACCTCGCGGAATACGGAAAGCTCGGAGCCCTCCGCGGCGGGGATATGGAGGCCGCAGAGGCCCATGACGGTAAAAAGCCCCACCGTTTTCAGGGATACGGTCTTTCCGCCGGTGTTGGGACCGGTCACGATCAGAAGGTCAAAATCCTTTCCCAGGGAAACGGAGATGGGAACGGTTTTTTTCGGATCCAGCAAGGGATGGCGTCCCTCCCGGATATTGATATAGCCGTTTTCGTTGAAGGCAGGCTCCGTGCACCTGTAAAGCTCCGATAAGGCGGCCCGGGCAAAGATAAAATCCAGCCGCCCGAGAAGCTCGTAATCGGACCGGAGATAAAGGGCCTGTTCGGCGGCCCGGGCGCTTAAGTCCGTCAGGACCGCTTCGATTTCGCGGCGCTCCTGGCCCTCCAGCTCCCGCAGCTCGTTGTTTAAGCGGATCACCGCCATGGGCTCGATAAAATAGGTGGAGCCCGATGAGGACTGATCGTGGATCATGCCGGGGACCTGGTTTTTATACTCCGCCTTCACGGGAAGGCAGTAGCGGCCGTCGCGCATGGTGATCACCGCGTCCTGAAGCCAGCTGCGGCTCCCGTTGAGAATGGAGTTTAACTGGGTGTGGATCCGGTCTCCCGTAAGGCGCATGGAGCGGCGCACGCGGCGCAGCGCCGGGCTGGCGTCGTCGCTTAACTCTTCCTCAGAGACGATGCAGCGGCCGATCTCCTGGCTTAAGGGGGTCAGAGGCTCCAAAAGCTGAAAGGACTCGGTGAGGGAGTCGGACAGCTCCTCCTGGGCGCTGCCCTTTCCGTAGGCCTTTGCGCGGGCGCAGGCCTCCATGAGCCGCTTAAGACGCAGAAGCTCCGGAATGCTTAGGACCGCGCCGATCTCCAGCCGTTTCAGGACGTCCTTTATATCGGAAACGCCGGAAAAGGACAGGGGGCCGTTATGGACGGTGCGGGCCAGCGCGTCGGAGGTCTCTTTCTGGGCCAGGCGGATATCTTCAATATGGGACATGGGAGAAAGCCTCCGGCAAAGCTCCTTTCCCGGCTCGCTTCCGGCGAAGGCCTCCAGCCGCTCCCTGATCTTTTCAAATTCCAGTGTATGTAAAGCTTTCTGATTCATCATGCACACTCCTCGTCTGTTAGTATACCAGAATTTATGGGGGATTTGTTAAAAAAAATAGCAAAACACTTCAAAAAGGACCCGTTATCATCTATAATAAAACTATCTGTTCCGGGAGAGGTACGCTATGGCAGATTTTGAGGAGAAAAACCAGGAAGAACTGAAGAAGGACCAGAGCCGTACAGAGTTCGTGCGGGAGCGGGTGTTAAACCGGTCCGAGAACAGGCGGCGCTGGATATACAGGATTGCGGCCCTTGTGGCCGGCGGCCTGATTTTTGGCGTGGCGGCCTGCCTGGCCTTTGCTTTCCTGCGGCCTTACGCAGAGGACTGGTTCGGAAAGGATCAGCCGCCGGAGACCCAGATCTCCCTTCCGAGGGACGAGGAGACGGAGGAATCCACAGAGGGAACCAGGGAGCCGGAATCTGAGGAGAACCTGGAGGAGGCGGTGGAGTCTGCCGTAGAATCCTATAAGTGGACGGTCTCCGATTATGAAAGCCTTTACGGCGCCCTTCAGGAGGCGGCGAAAGAGACGGAAAGCGCCATCGTGACCGTGACCACCATCACGCAGACGGCGGACTGGTTCAACAACCCCATCGAGACAGAGGGCCAGGTATCGGGGGTGGTCTGGAACATCACATCTTATGAGATGCTGATCCTCACCAGCTACCGCGCCCAGGCCAACGAGACCACGGTGGAGGTCACCTTCTATAACGGCGTCCGGGCGGCGGCGTCGGTCAAGGCGGCCGACGGGAAGACGGGCCTCGCCATCGTCAGCGTCCCCCTGGCAGGGGTGGACGACATCACAAAGGAGAAGATCACGCCCGTATCCCTGGGAAGCTCCATCACGGCCGAAAAGGGACAGCCGGTGATCCTTGTGGGAAGCCCTAAGGATTATGTGGGCTCCGTGGCCTATGGAATGATCACCTATATCCGCGATAATGTGAAGCGGCAGGATATGGAGCTTCAGGTGCTCTATACAGACGTATCCACCACGGGGAGCGCCACGGGCTTTGTGATGAATCTGGACGGGGAGATCATTGGCATGATTACCTCGGGCAATACGGGAACCAATACCAGCGCCATCGGGATTTCGGATCTGAAATCCAGCATCGAGAGGCTGTCAAACGGTTCCGCGCTGGCTTATCTGGGAATCGTGGGACAGGACGTGACGGCCCAGATCAGCGAGGAGCATCAGATCCCCAGGGGGGTCTATATCTCAGAGGTGACGGCGGAGAGCCCCGCCTACAACAGCGGCCTTCAAAGCGGCGACATCATCTACGCTGTTGACGATACGGAGATCACCACGGTGGCGGAGCTCCAGACGCTTCTGGAGGGGAAGGTGCCCGGTGAAAACGTGACGGTGCGCGCAAGGCGCGTGGGCCGCGACGGCTACGCCGAGATCGAGTTTCCGGTGATCCTGGGGACCCGATAGGCATTTAAGACAGAAAATGAAGGAGAAAGCAGAATGAAATATATTGAGACACTGCGGGAGGGCGAGCGCTTTTCCGAGATTTATCTGTGCAAGAGCAAGCAGGTGGCTAAGACGAAAATGGGAAAGACCTACTATTCCCTGATTTTACAGGATAAAACGGGGACGGTGGACGGAAAGATCTGGGAGCTTTCAAGTGGGATCGACCATTTTGACAGCCTGGATTATATCAAGGTGGACGGAGACGTGACCAGCTTCCAGGGGGCGCTTCAGCTGAACATCCGCCGCGCCCGCGTGGCCTCCGAAGGCGAGTACGATCCGGCGGACTATCTTCCCGTATCCTCAAAGGATATCGGCCAGATGTACCAGCAGCTTCTTGCCCTTGTAAAAAGTATCAAAAACGAAAAGGTCCGTACCCTGGCGGAGCGCTTTTTTGTGGAGGACGCGGATTTTATCAGGAGCTTCAAGGCCCATTCCGCCGCAAAGACCGTTCACCACGGCTTTGTGGGAGGCCTTCTGGAGCATACCCTCAGCGTGGCCCGGCTCTGCGATTATTATTGCAGCCATTACCCGGTGTTAAAGCGGGATCTTCTGATCGCCGCCGCCCTGTTCCACGACATCGGAAAAACAAGGGAGCTTTCGGAGTTTCCGGAAAACGATTATACGGACGACGGACAGCTCCTCGGCCATATCGTGATCGGAACGATCATGCTGGATGAGAAGATCAAAACGGTTCCGGGCTTTCCGGAGCGGACCGCCTCTGAGCTTAAGCACTGTATTCTGGCCCACCACGGCGAATATGAATTCGGCTCTCCCAAAAAGCCGGCCCTGGCGGAGGCGCTGGCCCTGAATTTCGCGGACAATACCGACGCCAAGCTTCAGACCATCACGGAGCTCTTTGCCGGGAATTACGGGAACAGCGGCTGGCTGGGCTTCAACCGCCTGCTGGATTCCAATGTGAGGATGACCACGGAGCTGTAACGGGAGGAAACGGCCTTTGGATAAGAACCAGATTTTTGAAACGGTAATTGAAGATATCAGCGAAAACGGAGAGGGTATAGGCAAGGTTGACGGCTATACCCTTTTTATTAAGGACGCCGTGATCGGAGACCGCATCCGGGGAAAGGTGGTCAAGGCGAAAAAGTCCTACGGCTTCGGCCGGCTTCTGGAGGTGACGGAGCCCTCTCCCTTTCGGGTGGAGCCCGCCTGTCCCGTGGCGGCGCCCTGCGGCGGCTGCCAGCTCCAGGCCATGTCCTATGAGCGGCAGCTCAAGTTTAAGGAGGATAAGGTGCGCGGCCATCTGGTCAGGATCGGCGGCTTTCCGGAAGATACGCTCCCCATGGAGCCCATTCTGGGCATGGATCCGGAGGCGGCGCCCTTCGGCGGCTGTCCCGTTCCCGGAAAGGGCCCCTTCCGCTACCGCAACAAGAGCCAGTATCCCTTCGGACGGGCAAAGGACGGCCGGATCATATACGGCTTTTACGCGGGCCGCACTCACTCCATCGTGGAGGTGGAGGACTGCCTTCTGGCCGCGCCGGAGAGCGCGAAGATCCTTAAGATGGTGAAGGCCTTCATGGAGGAGACGGGCCTGGAGCCTTATGACGAGGTCTCCCACAAGGGGCTTCTGCGCCATGTGCTGATCCGCACCGGCTTCCACACGGGAGAAATCATGGTCTGCCTTGTGATCAACGGGACGGAGCTTCCCCGGAGCGAGCGCCTCTGCGCCCGGCTGATGGAGCTCCCGGGAATGACTTCCATTTCTCTCAACATCAACAGAGAAAGGACCAATGTGATCCTGGGGAGGGACATGGTTCATCTTGCGGGCAGGCCTTATATCGAGGATATGATCGGCCCGCTCCGCTTCCGGATCTCGCCCCAGTCCTTCTTTCAGGTGAATCCGGTGCAGACGGAGCGGCTTTACGGGAAAGCCCTGGAATTCGCGGGGCTTACGGGAAGGGAGACGGTCTGGGATCTCTACTGCGGGATCGGCACGATCTCGCTTTTCCTCGCCCAGAGGGCGGGAAAGGTGTACGGGGTGGAGATCGTTCCGGCGGCCATAGAGAACGCGAGGGAAAACGCTGACCTGAACGGAATCAGAAACGCGGAATTTTTCACGGGAAGCTCCGAGGAGGTGCTCCCCGCCTGGTACGCGGCCCATCCCGGCAGCAGGGCCGATGTGATCGTGGTGGATCCGCCCAGGAAGGGCTGCGGCGAGGCGCTTTTAAAGACCATGGTGCAGATGGAGCCGGAGCGGATCGTCTATGTGTCCTGCGATTCGGCCACCCTGGCCCGGGATCTCAAATACCTCTGCGCCCACGGCTGGCGGCTTTCGCGGGTGCAGCCGGTGGACATGTTCCCACAAGGGGTGCATTGTGAGACTGTGTGCCTCTTGGGCAAACGAAAACCTGATACCACGGTAAAGATCGGTATAGATATGGAGGATTACCGTAGAATCAGAGATGAGGAAAAAGCGGAATAAAAGCCTATCTGCCATTGAAAATAGTATACGGAATCGGAGTTGAGAAGCTGTTGATGCGTTAGAGGACAACGTGTCAGCAGCTTTTTTTTCGTTATGAGGTGCGTGGACGAAACTTCGAGGAGGTGGCGCCTTTGGGCAGAGATAATTGAAAAATGGTGACGAAGGCAAGTCTGTAATAATTCTAAGATCTGATCAAATCTGAAAGGAGT
>CALWAW010000046.1 GCA_944375845.1 uncultured Lachnospiraceae bacterium | reverse complement strand
ACCCTGGTGATGCTGGTCTCGGCCCTGGCGGGCAGGGAGCATATCCTGGCGGCATACGAGGAGGCGGTGCGGGAGCGCTACCGGTTTTTCAGCTTCGGCGACGCCATGCTGATTCAATGAGAAGGGGAAAATGCGATGTTCCGTGAAATGAGAAGAAAAAGGCAGGAGCTTTCCAGAGAGGAAGCCGAAAAGATCCTGAGGGAGGGAACCTCAGGCGTGCTGGCAGTGGAGGGCGACGGCGGCTACCCTTACGCGGTGCCCTTAAGCTACGCATGGGACGGCGGGAAGCTTCTGTTCCACTGCGCCAGAAGCGGCCATAAGCTGGACGCCGTAAAAAGAAACCCGAAGGCCTCCTTCTGCGTGATTGGACAGGACAGGGTAATTCCCGACGAGTATACCACGGCTTACCGCAGCGTGATCGCCTTCGGGAGAATCCGGATCCTTACGGAGGATCAGGAAATCCGGGACGCCGCCGAAAGGCTGGGGCTCCGCTACGCGCCCCATCACACGAAGGAGCGGAGAGACCAGGAAATCAATAAGGAATGGAGCCGCCTTTGCATGCTGGAGATGAACGTGGAGCATCTGACGGGAAAGGAAGGGCTTTCGCTTCTTAAGGAGCGGGAATAGGACAGAAAAAGGGAGAGGCAGGACGCCTCTCCCCTTTTTGTTGAATCATCAGTAATTTTCGCAGTGGATCTCGAAAAAGCTCTGAGGATGGTTACAGGTGGGGCAGACCTCGGGGGCGGAGGTGCCCACGACGATATGGCCGCAGTTGCGGCATTCCCACACCTTGACCTCGCTCTTCGCGAATACCTCGGCCATCTCCACATTGTGGAGCAGGGCGCGGTAGCGCTCCTCGTGATGCTTTTCAATGGCGGCCACAAGACGGAACTTGGCGGCCAGCTCCGGGAAGCCCTCCTCGTCGGCGGTCTTTGCGAAGCCCTCGTACATATCGGTCCACTCATAGTTTTCGCCCTCGGCGGCGTGGAGCAGGTTCTCCGCCGTATTGCCGATGCCGTTCATCTCCTTGAACCACATCTTGGCGTGCTCCTTCTCGTTGTCAGCCGTCTTTAAAAACAGGGCCGCGATCTGCTCATAGCCTTCTTTTTTTGCCACGGAGGCAAAGTAGGTGTACTTGTTGCGGGCCTGGGATTCGCCTGCAAAGGCGGCCTCCAGGTTTTTCTCAGTCTGTGTTCCTGCGTACTTGCTCATGGGTTTGTCCTCACTTTCTTGTTTTTTATCATTACAGGGGATCCGATCCAGAAGGGCCGCCGCCGCGTCTGCGGCAGACGGATCTTTTTTCAGATCCTCCAGTAAGCGATGGGTATTGCCGCTCTGGGGAAGCATATAGCCGGATTCCCGGAGCAGATCCTCGTGGACCAGGCGGACGGATCTGGAAACGGCCGTCATCAGGCGGTACAGCCCGTCCTCCTTCGCGGTATCGGCCAGAGAGCGGGCGATCCGCTCCTGGCGGGCTTTTTTCTCAGACAGGGAGAAGGCGGCGGAAAGAACCGGCTCCTTTTTCTCCTGCTGAGGCGGATATTCCTCCGGCACCATGGAGATGGCGCCGCTGGGACAGGCTTCGGCGCAGACGCCGCAGCCAACGCATTTTTCCACGTCAATGATACTGTCCTCCGTATCCGTGGCCCCGGTGGGGCAGACATAGAGGCAGAGGCAGTCCTTTGTGCACAGGCGCAGATTTCTTACGGCGGTTTTTTTCATGCGGGCTCCCTCCCTTCGATCTGATCAAATTTCCAGGACGGCACCTTGCATACGGGACAGATTTCAGGCGGCTCCCCGCCCACATAGACAAAGCCGCACACGGAGCAGACCCATACGGGCGTGTCCCTTAAAAAGGCCTCCCCCTCGCTCTCGTACTGGGAGAGCAGGGAAAGCAGCATCCTTGTGACCTTTTCGCCCCATACACAGATCCGCTTTGTCCCCCTGTCGTCAAGGGCGTCGGCGGCTGAACGGAGAGCGGGATAGCCTTTTTCGATGTCCTCTGTCATAAGGGCAGAAAGGGCTTCCATGGAGGTCTCCGGATCCGGCGGCGTACTCTGGGTAAAGTGCTCCGCCAGGCGGGTGAACAGAGACGCTTCTTCCCCGCGGTACTGCTTCTCGCAGCCTCTTGCCAGATTTGAGCACAAGGCGGCCAGCTGGCCGACGGAAAGCTTTGTGAAGTGCTCTTCTTCGGAAACGGTATTCATTCCGGGAGCAGCAGCGGGCTTTGCCGCAGGCTCAGGCGCTTCCTTCGGCGCTTCGGGGACAAAGGCTGCCTTTGCCGCCTTGCATACGGGACATTTCCAGGAATCAGGCAGATCGGAAAAAGCCGTCTTTTCCCGCGCCTCATCATAGACATATCCGCACACAGAACAAACATATCTCATCCGCATTCTCCTTTCTGTGTAAAGGTATGATATAAGTCTATTCTATGTCTTATTGCCAAAAAAGTCAATTCTTAAACAAAATTTGCAAAAAAAATTCTGAAAAAAATGCCGAAAAAAGAGGAGAGCCGAATGGCCCTCCGGGATACAAAAAAAACTGCGCATGATGCGCAGGTTTTAATCATGAAAGATTTTATGCTTCCTTCTTTAACAGGTCGCGGATCTCGGTGAGCAGCTTCACGTCCTCGGAAGGCTCGGGAGCGGGCTCTTCCTTCTTCTCCTCTTCCTTCTTGCGGGTCATCTTATTGAAGCCCTTCAGCACAAAGAACAGGGTTAGCGCTGTGATCAGGAAGGTGATGATGGCCTGGATGAAATTTCCGTACATAACGGAAGCGCCGCCCACGGTCAGGGACAGGGATGTAAAATCGATCTGTCCAAGAATCAGGCCCAGCAGAGGGGTGATGATGTCCTGGTTTAAGGATGTGACGATGGCCGTAAAAGCGGAGCCTACGATAAGACCGACTGCCATGCCCATCACATTGCCCTTGGAAATGAATTCCTTGAATTCACGGATCAGCGCTTTCATGATAGTTCCTCCTATTTCGTTTTTCAATAGACCAAGCGCTATTATAAAAGGAAAGAACTGTTTTGTAAATCAGTTTTGCAGAAAAATATCAAAAAATACAGTATAACGAAAGGAAACCGTGACGTGCAGGCCCTTTACATCCTCTGACCGGCGTCCATGGCCAGGGCAGAGCGCTCACATTCGTCGGAGGAAAGGGTGATCTGCCAGCAGAGGGGGCTTCCCTTCATTTTTTCCGCAGCGTAGCTTAAGCCGTTGGTCCGCTCATCCAGCAAGGGATTGTCGATCTGGAAGGGATCGCCCAGCAGGATGATCTTCGTACCGGTCCCGGCTCGGGTAATGATTCCCTTTGCCTGCTTGGGAGTCAGATTCTGGGCCTCGTCGATCACCAGATAAGTCTTTGTGACAGAACGGCCCCGGATAAAGTTCAGCGCCTGGGCGCTTATGATGCCGCGGTCAAAGAGCTCCTGAACTTTATCGGCCAGGGTGAGCTCGTTGCTGTAGCGCTCCTCCTCATCCTGATCCACCAGAAGCTCCAGGTTGTCGATGGCGGGCCGGAGCAACGGGGCGATTTTTTCGGATTCGTCGCCGGGAAGGAAGCCGATATCGTCGTCAAAATGCACGTTGGGGCGGCTGATGAGAATCCGGCGGTATTCCGGCTTTTCCTGCTCCAGAATGGCGTGGAGCCCTACCGCCAGCGTATAGAAGGTTTTTGCGGTGCCTGCCATTCCCTTTACGATCACCAGAGGAGCCTGATCGGTTCCGGCCATAAGGGCTTCCTGGAGGAAATACTGTCCCGTGTTTCTGGGAGTGACTCCGTAGGGCTTCTTTTTTCTGTGGACAAGGGGAACGATCTTCTTGCCGTCAAAGCGGCCCAGCTGCGTTTTCCTGGAAGACTGATCCGCCTTCAGCACCAGGAACTGGTTGTGCACCAGGGAGACGGGAAGACGTTCTCCGTCCGGTCCCGTCCGGTAGACGGCGGAAGGGGGGATCCCCTTTTTCTTGAAGTCGGAGAAAAGATCCTCCGGCACGAAAACCTCATTTCGGCCGGTATACTGCATCTCGCTCACGGGCGCCTGCTCCGTGGTGAAATCCTCCGCCTCGATGCCCAGCATCTGGGCCTTGATGCGGATCACAATATCCTTTGTCACCAGGATCACGCGCTCTGTCTGCCTGCGGATCCCCAGGCAGACCCTTAAGATCCGGTTGTCGTTCTTATGCTCCGGAAGTCCGTCCGGGAGCGGTTCCTGAGTGCAGTTGACCTCCAGGCGGACAGAGCCGCCGCCAGGGAGACAAACCCCTTCGATCAGGCTCCCCTTAAGCCGCAGAGCCTCCAGAAAGCGGATGGCCTGCCTTGCGTTGGCGCCGGTCTCGCCTTCGGCGCGTTTTAAGCCGTCCAGCTCCTCCAGCACAGCCAGGGGAAGCACAATGTGATTGTCCTCGAAGGACTGGAGAGCGTAGGGGGCCTGGATCAGGACATTGGTATCCAATACATAGGTTTTCTGCATCGCGGAACCTCCTCTTTTCTGTTTGCTTCCATTATAAAAACAGACAGAGAAAGATTCTATCTATATTTTGTCAAATTTTTGAAAAATCAGAGCGGCAGAAACTAAATTTGTCAAAATGCTTCCTCAGAGCCGGCTCTGGGGAATAAAAACAGGGCCTTTGCCGGATACTGTGAAAAAAGGAGGATGCGGGGATGGGAGAAAAACGTCTGTTTTATAACGGAAGGGTGCTGGATCTGGAGAAGGGCGCGGTCTGCGGCGGCGCGCTCCTTGCGGAGGACGGGATCATCCGTGCCGTGGGGAAAGAGGAGGAGCTTTGGGACGCCCCCGGTGCGGAAAAGGTGAATCTGGAGGGGGCCTTTGTGATGCCCGCCTTTCTGGACGCCCACAGCCATTTCACCCAGACTGCCTGTTCCTTTTTGCAGGCTTCCTTAAGGGGCGTTTCCACAGAGAAGGAGCTGGTTTGCCGGATCCGGGCGTATATAAAGGAGTCCGGCGCAGCGCCGGGCGCCTGGGTGACCGCCGGGGACTATGACCACAACCTGATGGAGGGGGGAAAGAATCCGCCCCTTTCCCTGCTGGATCAGGCGGCTCTGGAAAATCCCCTGTTTATCAGGCACCAGTCGGGCCACAGCGGCCTTATGAACAGCCTGGCCCTTAAGGCCCTCGGCATCACGGAAAGCACCATAGCCCCGGAGGGCGGACGGATTGAAAAAAAGGAGGGGAAGCTGACCGGCTGTCTGGAGGAAAACGCGCTGTTTCATTACCAGAAAAAGCTTCCGATGCCGGACGGGGAAGCGCTGGAAAAGGCCTACAAGAAGGCCCAGGATTGTTACGCGGCCCATGGGATCACCGTGGTACAGGAAGGGATGCTCACAAAGGAGATGTTCCCCATGTACCGGCTTTTGCTGGAGCGAAGGCTTTTAAGGCTGGATCTGGCGGCCTATCTTTCGCCGGAGGACTATCCGGCCGCGAAGGAGGAGTTTGCCCCCTACATGGGAAGATACCGGGGTCATCTGAAAATCGCCGGACTTAAGATCTTTTTAGACGGCTCTCCCCAGAGCCGTACCGCCTGGCTGCGAAAGCCCTATATCGGAGGAGGCTGCGGCTACGGCGTCATGACGGACGAGGCGGTGCGCGCCGCCATGGAGCTTTCCTGCCGGGAAGGGCTCCAGCTTCTGGCCCACTGCAACGGCGATCAGGCCATCGCCCGGTTCCTTTCCTGCATGGAGCGGACCGTAAAGAAATTTCCGGAATTTCCGCGCCTTCGGCCGGTGATCATCCACGGCCAGATTATGGGGCGGGACCAGGTGAGAAAGGCCGCCGCCCTGGGGGCCTTCGTCTCCTTCTTCGGGGCCCATGTGTTCCACTGGGGCGACGTCCACATAAAAAACCTGGGATTTTCCAGGGCCGCAGGGATCAGCCCTGCCGCCTCGGCGCTGGAGGCGGGACTTCCCTTCACCTTCCATCAGGATACGCCGGTGATCCCGCCCGACATGTGGGAGACGGTCTGGTGCGCCGTGTGCAGGAAAACGCGGGCGGGAACCGTTCTGGGAGAGCAGGAGCGGATCCCGGTGAGGGAGGCCCTTCTGGCCGTCACAAAGCAGGCGGCGGCCCAGTACGGGGAAGCGGACAAAAAGGGAAGCCTGGCGCCGGGAAAGAACGCGGACTTTATCCTGATCGACCGGGATCCCTTCCGGACAGCTCCAGAGGAGCTTAAGAACATTCAGGTCCTTAAAACCTTCTGCCGGGGGCGCGCACTGCAGCGCGTTTGATTTTTCCGTCCGCCTTTGTTATAATGGGTGGAACGGAAGGAGAACGACATGGAGAGAAACAAAGACTTTGAACCCTGGCTGGCGCCCCTGTTCGGGCGGGCCTGCTGCGCGAAAAGATACCCGAAGCTTTTTGAGGATCCGCTGGCCCGCCGGGTGGTGGAGCAGTGCGGCTACCCCTTTGAATATCTGAAGATCCGGGAATCCCAGGCGGTGGGCTGGTCCATCAACCAGTGGTTCTTCTGCGAACGGATCAGACATTTTCTGGAAACCCATCCCGACGGGGTGATCGTGGACGCGGGCTGCGGCCTGGACACCATGTTCCCCCTGGTGGACAACGGGCGCTGCACCTGGATCAATCTGGATTTTGAGGACGTCCTGGAGCTTCGCGGGAGGCTGATGCCCTGTGGGGAGCGGGAGCAGAACCTGGCTTCAAACCTTTTGCAGGAGGGGTGGCTGGACCAGGTGAAGGAGAAGGCCTCCGGGGGCTTCTATTTTGTGGCCTCCGACGTGATCGGCCTGATCACGGAAGAGCACGTGAAGGAGCTTATGGGGAACCTGGCCGCGGCCTTTCCCGGGGGAGGCGTCTGCTTTGACATCAAGACCTCCAGAGGGGCCCGCCGCGGGTCGAAGCGGTCCACAGGCCTCTTTAAGGGGGGCACCAGGCACGTGTTCCACATAGACGACGGGAAAAAGCTTCTGAACTCCTGGGGGCTTGCAGTACAGGAGATTAAAGAGACCACCGTCCTTCCCTCCAGGTTCGCCTCGGACACAGGGCTTCCCCCTCTGGTGCAGGGCCGTATCCAGATGAACTGGCGGAACGGTGCCTATAAGTTCGTGGAGCTTTCTCTTTAGTTGAAATCTGGCGGCCTATATGATAAAATGCGTTAAGAACGTGGAAGTTTTACCGGGAGAAAAGGCGGAATCAGATGCGGCGGGAATACTTATCAGTCAATGTCTATGAGGCGCTCCAGGAGCGCCTCCGTTTTTTGTTCGAGGAATTCGACAATATCTTCGTGTCCTTTTCCGGAGGAAAGGACAGCGGCGTGCTTTTGAACATGACCCTGGATTTTCAGAAGAAATATTATCCGGGAAAGAAAATCGGCGTTTTCCATCAGGATTTCGAGGCCCAGTACACCGCCACCACCGAGTACGTGGAGCGGACCTTCAGGCGGATCGAAAAGGAGGTGAGGCCCTACTGGGTCTGTCTTCCCATGGCCACCAGGACGGCCCTCAGCAGCTATGAGATGTACTGGTATCCCTGGGACGACAAAAAGAAGGAGCTCTGGGTGCGGCCCATGCCGGACCACCCTTATGTGATCAACCTGAAAAACAATCCCATGACGACTTATCATTACAAGATGCACCAGGAGGATCTGGCCAGGCAGTTCGGCCGCTGGTACAGGCTCTCCCACGGAAACAGGCGCACCGTCTGCCTTCTGGGGATCCGGGCCAACGAGTCCTTGCAGCGCTACAGCGGGATCCTGAACCGCCGTCACGGCTACAAGGGCACCTGCTGGATCACAAGGCAGTTCAAGGACGTGTGGATGGCCTCGCCCATCTACGACTGGACCGTCTCCGACGTGTGGCACGCCAATTATAAATTCCAGTACGATTACAATAAAATATACGATCTCTATTACATGGCCGGGGTGAACCCGGAGCAGATGCGGGTGGCCTCTCCCTTCAACGACAGCGCCAAGGAAAGCCTGAACCTGTACCGGGTCATCGATCCGGAAACCTGGGTCAGGCTGGTGGGCCGGGTGCTGGGAGCCAACTTCGGCGCGGTCTACGGCCGTTCCAAGGCCATGGGCTACAGAAGCATCACCCTGCCCGAGGGCCATACCTGGGAGTCGTACACGAAATTCCTTCTGGCGACCCTTCCGGCCAGGCTCCGGAACAATTACATCAAAAAATTCCAGACCTCCATCGACTTCTGGCACAACGTGGGCGGCGGCCTGGAGGAGGAGACCATAAACGAGCTTCTGGAGCACGGCTACCGGATTAAGCGCAACGGCGTCTCCAACTATACGGTTATGAAAAACTCGAGGGTGATCTTTCTCGACAAGATTCCCGACCATACGGACGACATCCGGTCCACAAAGGACATTCCCAGCTGGAAGCGGATGTGCTACTGTATTTTAAAGAACGACCATATCTGCCGATTCATGGGCTTCGGACTAACCAGGGAGCAGCAGAGGATGGTGAAGGGACTCAAGGAAAAATACGCGAAGGTGGTGAGTGGAGATGGCGTTTAAAAGCCCGGCCTACGGGGTGCGCCCCGTGCCCATTGAAAAGATCGAGGCGAACACCTATAATCCCAACGCGGTGGCGCCGCCGGAGCTTAAGCTCCTCTATGACAGCATCAAGGAGGACGGCTACACCATGCCCATCGTCTGCTATTACGACGAAAAGCGGGATGTGTACGTGATCGTGGACGGGTTTCACCGCTACAGGATCATGCTGGATCATCAGGATATCTACAGGCGGGAGCGGGGGATGCTGCCGGTGTCGGTGATCGACAAGCCCATTGACGAGAGGATGGCGAGCACTATCCGCCACAACAGGGCCAGGGGCTCCCATGACGTGGATCTGATGAGCAACATCATAAAGGAGCTCCACGAGCTGGGGCGCTCCGACGCCTGGATCGCGAAGCATCTGGGAATGGATAAGGATGAGATTTTAAGATTAAAGCAGATCACAGGACTGGCCGCCCTCTTTAAGGAGGCGGATTTCGGAAAGGCCTGGGAGGTGGTGGAGGATTCGCTCCGGGACGAGCCTGTGAAAGAAGAGGATTAGGCGGGAAGGGAGAGGGTGATGGTGAGCACATCGCCTTCCAGGGAGGCGCCGATGGTCCCGCCCATCTGCTCCGTCAGGAGCCTGGCGATGGATAGGCCCAGGCCCGTGCTGCGGCGCGCCGATTCCACCGTATAGAAGCGGTCGAAGAGGCGGCCCACCGAGACGGTGTCCAGCCCTTCGGCGTGATTGGAAAAGGAGATATTGCCGTCTTCGTCCATGACGACGGTGAGATCTCCTTTGCTGTATTTTAAGGCGTTGCTGATGATATTCCCGAACACGCGGAGCAGGGCGGAGCGGTTCACATACCGCTCCACCCTTTTTTCAGGCATGGAAATTTCCGGCGTGATCCGGCGGCCCGCCATGGCGCCGTAAAAGGCGGCCAGGCTTTCCTCCAGCACGCTGTTTAAGGAGAGGAGCTCCGGCTCGCCCTCGGGGGCCGAGGCGGCCAGCGAGTAGCCGAAAAGCTCCTCCAGCTGTTTCCTTAAAAAATCTGCGCGGTTTCGCACCAGCTCCAGGTAACGCTCTGCCTGGGGCGATTTTTCCGTATTCTCCAGAAGATCCAGGTAGCCGCAGATGGACGTGAGGGGCGTCCTGAGATCGTGGGAGAGGTTGGCGACGGCGTCCTTGAGCTCCTGGTCGCCCTGCTCATAGCGGAGCCTTGCGTCCCGCAGGGCGCGAAGCTCCCTGTTGAGGGCGGAGGCCAGCTTTTTTAACTGCCTGTCGTTTCCCGGAACGGTGAGCAGGGTGTTGGTGGAAATCCGCAGCCGTTCGGAAAGCTGGCGGCGGATATCCCTGATCCCGGTCCTCAAAATCCAGACCTTGCACGCAAGGCACAGGCAGAGGATAAAAAGCAGGCCGCAGAGTATGGAAAGCTGAGCGCTCATGGGGACACCTCCGTGTTATTTTAAATCCTTGCGCTTAAAGAGCAGGATCCCTCCGCCGGTAAAGGCCGCCGCAGTCACGCAGGCGTAAACCGGCATGATCCAGTCCTCGGGCCCGGGAAGGGCGAGGTAGCGGAAGGTCTGGTTTCCGGGAAGGAAATCGTTTAAAAATTCCAGGATATCCCGCTTAAGGCCCCGCGGATAAGAGGGATTGGGCTCGGCGGGCATCTCCACCAGCTCGCCGGATTCGTCCGAAAAGGAGTAGGCCTCCCAGAACTCGGGCTGTTCCAGTGACATGACGATATAGGAAGCGGCAATCAGAAGAAAGAAGGCCGTCAGCAGGTTTAAGGCCGTGGAGGCCGCCTTGTTGCGGCAAAGCAGGCTGATGAAGGTGAAAATCGCGCAGCAGGCCACGGTCATCAGGGCTGAGCCGAAAAGCGTAAAGGCGATCCGCAGGGGCTCCTCGAAGGAAAGCTTGAGAAGGGGAATCCCAAGGCCCAGGGCCACCAGAAGATAGGCCGCGCACATCAGGAGGGCCGCGGTGATGTTTAAGATCAGGCTGGAGCAGTAGACTGCGCTCCTTTTATGGCCGATGATCAGCTTGTTGCGGATGGTGCCGTCGCTGTATTCCGTGCCCAGGAAAAGGCTTGAGAAGGCGGCGGCAAAAATCCCCGCGAACTGGCAGTAGCCGGTCACCACGTTTTCGATGGAGGGCTCCGTTTCGTAGTGGAGCATCATCTGGTGCTCGCTTCTCACGATAAAAAAGGCTGCGATAGCCATAAAGCCTACGCCGATCCAGAATATCTTTTCTTTTTTCAGGCGGGGAAACCCCGCGGATAACAGTCTAATCACGGACCGCACCTCCCATCAGTCTGATATAATAGCTTTCCAGGCTTTCGTCCCGCTCGCGGACAGAGAGCACCTCGCAGCCCTCCTCATGGAGGGCCAGCACCAGCCCGGTGATCTGGGGCTGGGCAAAAATATCCGCCCTGGTGTGGGAGATGATGTTGTAATCCGCGCCCATGGAATCCAGCACCCGGGACAGGGCCCTGGTGTCGGTGACCTCCACCTCGACGCACTTGCGGCAGACCGCTTCCAGCTCATCGGCGCTGATCTCCTTGATGATTCTTCCCCTGTCGATGAAGCCGTAGTGGGTGGCCAGACGGGAGAGCTCATCCAGGATATGGCTGGAGATCAGAAAGGTGATCTGCTTTTCTCTGTTGAGCTTAAGGATCAGCTCCCGCATTTCGATGATTCCCTGGGGGTCAAGGCCGTTTACGGGCTCATCAAGGACCAGAAAGTCCGGCTCTCCGCAGAGGGCCACGGCGATCCCCAGCCTCTGGCGCATTCCCAGAGAGAAATTCTTCGCCTTTTTCTTCCCGGTGTGTTCAAGGCCCACCAGGGAGAGAAGCTCGCTTACGCCGTCAAAATCGGGGAGCCCCAGGATCCGGTACTGCTCCCTTAAATTTTCCTCCGCCGTCATGTGCAGGTAGATGGAGGGGGTCTCCACCACGGCCCCCATGCGGCGGCGTGCCTTTCCGATCAGGCGGTCGCGGCAGTGGACACCGTAAAGGGTATAGTCCCCCGAGGTGGGCTCCTGGAGCCCGCAGATCAAGCGGATCAGCGTGGTCTTTCCGGCGCCGTTTTTCCCGATGAAGCCGTAGATGGCCCCCTTCGGCACATGGATGGAAAGGGCGTCGAGAGCCGTGAAATGCCGGTACCGCTTTGTGAGGGCTTCGGCTGTCAGAACGTATTCCATAGAAAACCTCCTTGTAAGTTTATATGGATACTGTAGCAGAGACCGGTAAAGAAAGCGGTAAAGAAAACCGTAAAGAAATCATAAAGGTCAGAGATCTCTGAGCTTGAAGCCGATGCCCCAGACCGCCTCAATATAATCCCGGCCGTCCACCTCCCGGAGCTTTTTCCGCAGGTTGCTCACATGGATTTTTAAGGAGGATTCGGTGCAGTCGGGGGTGTCGGCGCCGATCCGCTCCAGAAGCTGGGATTTTGTCAGCACCTGGCCGGGGTTCTGCATCAACAGCTTCAAAATGGCGTATTCCGTCCTGGTGAGGTGGACGGGGATGCCGTTCAGGGCGGCCGTGTGAGGGGCCGCGTTCAGGGAAAGGGGGCCGTAGGAGAGCAGGGAGGGGTTATCAGAATGCTCCCGCCTGCGAAGCTGCACGGTGATCCGGGCCAGAAGCTCCCTGGTGTCGAAGGGCTTTGTCACATAGTCCGAGGCTCCGGAGAGAAGAAGGCTCACCTTGTCGGCGCTGTCTCCCCGGGCGCTTAAGACGATCACGGGAATGCCGGAGATCCTTTTTAAGACCTCATCCCCGGAAAGGCCGGGGAGCATCAGATCCAGAAGAACCAGGTCGGGGCGGCGGCTGTCCAGAAGGAGCAGGGCTTCCGTGCCCGAATAGGCCCGCACCACGTCGTAGCCCTCACCCCTCAGCAGCTCCTCCAGCATGTTTCCGATATAAATGTCGTCGTCGATGACAGCGATGGTGGTCATGTCTGCCTCCTCCTGGTCAAGAATACAATCATTATAGGAAGTTTCCCCGGCGATGTCAAAGGAAGAAGATGAAAAAACAGTAAAAGAAATCTTGACAAATTAGTTAGCTGGTGCTAACATATATGTGGTTAGAAAATTCTAACCATATTTTTTGAGAACTGGTTAGCAACGACTTACTTATGGACGAAGAGAGGGATGAGTGATGATGCCGCTGACATTGGCGCAGATCGGGGAGGAGACCATGATTATGAGGGTGGGCGGAAAGCCTGAGGTGCGGGCCCATCTGGAAAATCTCGGTTTTGTTTCCGGGGGGACCGTCACCATCGTCTCCGCCATCGGAGGAAATCTGATCGTGAACGTGAAGGACTCACGGATCGCCATCAGCCGGGAAATGGCGGGAAAGATCATGGTGCAGACCAGGCAGAGAGCAGGAGGAACAGTATGAAAACATTGAGACAGGCGAAGGTGGGCGATACCGTCACCGTGGTGAAGCTTCACGGCGAGGGGGCGGTAAAGCGCAGGATCATGGATATGGGGATTACGAAGGGCGTGGCGGTTCACATACGGAAGGTGGCGCCCCTGGGCGATCCCGTCGAGGTGAACGTGCGGGGCTATGAGCTGTCTTTGCGCAAGGCCGACGCGGAAATGATAGAGGTGCAGTAAAAAGAGGAGAGGATAAAAGCTATGAGTATCAGAATCGCCCTTGCGGGCAATCCCAACAGCGGAAAAACCACGCTGTTCAACGGACTCACCGGCTCCAATCAGTTTGTGGGAAACTGGCCCGGCGTTACGGTGGAAAAGAAAGAGGGAAAATTAAAAAAGCACAGTGACGTGACCGTCACCGACCTTCCGGGAATCTATTCCCTTTCTCCCTACACGCTGGAGGAGGTGGTGGCGAGAAACTACCTGATCAACGAAGAGCCCGACGCCATTTTAAACATCGTGGACGGCACGAACCTGGAGCGTAACTTATACCTTACCACTCAGCTTGTAGAGCTGGGGATCCCGGTGGTGGTGGCCGTCAACATGATGGACGTGGTGAAAAAGAACGGCGATAAGATCAACACGGCGGAGCTTTCCAGACAGCTGGGCTGCAAGGTGGTGGAAATCTCGGCCTTAAAAGGAACGGGCATCATGGAGGCGGCCGAGGCGGCCGTCCAGGCGGCGAAAAACGGAAAGACCGCTCCCCAGCACAGCTTTAACGGCGTTGTGGAGCACGCCTTGGCCCATATCGAGGAGGCGGCGGTCCATGACCTTCCCGAGGAAAAGCAGCGCTGGTACGCCATCAAGATCTTTGAGCGGGACGACAAGGTTCTTGCCCAGTTAAACATCGACAAGACAAAGCTGGCCCATATCGAGACGGATATTAAGGCGGCGGAGAAGGAGCTGGACGACGACTCCGAGAGCATCATCACCAACGAGCGCTATATTTATATCGCCTCCATCATCAAGGGCTGCTATAAGAAGCGGGACGCCGGAAGGCTTACCACCTCCGACAAGATCGATAAGGTGGTGACGAACCGGTTCCTGGCCCTTCCGATCTTTGCTGTTGTAATGTTTATTGTTTACTACGTGTCGGTATCCACCGTGGGAACTTATCTCACCGACTGGGTCAACGACGGACTTTTCGGGGAGAGCTGGCAGCTTTTCGGCGTCACCGTTCCCAGTATTCCGACCCTTATTGAAAGCGGCCTTACGGCGGCCAGCTGCCCGGCGTGGCTTTCCAGCCTGATTCTGAACGGCATCGTGGCCGGCGTGGGCGCGGTGCTGGGCTTTGTGCCCCAGATGCTGGTGCTGTTTTTATTCCTGGCCTTCCTGGAAAGCTGCGGCTACATGGCCCGTATCGCCTTTGTGCTTGACCGGATTTTCCGCAAGTTCGGCCTTTCGGGAAAATCCTTTATCCCGATGTTAATCGGAACCGGCTGCGGAGTGCCCGGCGTCATGGCCTCCAGAACCATTGAAAACGAGCGTGACCGCAGGATGACGATTATGACCACAACCTTTATCCCCTGCGGGGCGAAGCTTCCGATCATCGCCCTGATCGCGGGTGCCCTGTTCGGCGGCGCCTGGTGGGTGGCCCCCAGCGCTTACTTTGTGGGCATCGCGGCCATCATCATTTCCGGCATCATGTTAAAGAAAACAAAGATGTTCGCCGGTGATCCGGCTCCCTTCGTCATGGAGCTTCCCGCCTACCACTGGCCTACGGTGAGCGGCGTGCTCCGTTCCATGTGGGAGCGCGGCTGGTCCTTTATCAAGAAGGCGGGAACCATTATTCTCTTATCCACGATCCTGGTCTGGTTTGCCTCCTCCTACGGCTGGGGCCCTGACGGCTTCGGCGCCGTGGAGATGGACGACAGCATCCTGGCAGCCATCGGCCGCGGAATCGCGTGGATCTTCGCTCCCCTTGGCTGGGGACACTGGAGAGAGGCCGTGGCCTGCGTGACGGGCCTCATCGCCAAGGAGAACGTGGTGGGCACCTTCGGCATCCTCTTCGGCGGCCTGGAAGAGGTGGCGGAAGACGGCTGGGAGATCTGGGGCAATATGCGGGAGGCCTTTACGCCTCTGTCCGCTTATTCCTTCCTCACCTTCAACCTGCTCTGCGCTCCCTGCTTTGCGGCCATCGGCGCCATCAAGCGGGAGATGAACAGCGGAAAGTGGACCTGGTTCGCCATCGGCTATCAGTGCCTGTTCGCCTACGTCGTTTCCCTGATTATCTATCAGTTCGGCTTGCTCTTCACCGGAAACGGCAATGTTCCCGGCACGCTGGCGGCGGTGATCCTGACGGCAGGCATCGTTTATATGCTGGCCCGGCCTTATAAGGAGAGCACCAGGCTGACAGAAAAAGTAAAGACAAAGAAAGCTGCCTAAGCTTCCCTGAACGGGAGGCGGGATCGGGAGAATTTCCTGGTCCCGCCTCTTTTTGCGTCGTGTCCCAGCCTTGACGGGAAATGCCCCGGCGGCTATAATGTTCATATTGGATACGGAAAGGGGGAGCGGCAGATGGAGATCCGTCTGAACAAGTATCTCAGCGAGGCGGGCGTCTGCTCCAGGCGCGAGGCCGACCGGCTCATTGAGGAGGGCCGCGTCACGGTGGACGGCAGGCCGCCGGTCATGGGACAGAAGGTGGCGCCGGGCCAGCAGGTGGCGGTGGACAAAGTGCCGGTGGAGGCAAAGGAGCCTCCGGTGCTCCTTCTTGTGAATAAGCCTGTGGGCGTGGTCTGCACCACGGCCCGCTTTAAGGACGAGAAAAATATCGTGGACATGGTGGCCTATCCCCGGCGGGTCTATCCCATCGGCCGGCTGGACAAGGATTCCGAGGGCCTGATCTTAATGACGAACCAGGGCGATCTGGTGAACAAGATCCTAAGGCGGGGAAACGCCCACGAAAAGGAATATCTGGTGACGGTCAACAAGCCGGTGACGCCGGAATTTTTGTCGGCCATGGAGCGGGGCGTCCCCATTCTGGGAACGGTGACGGCTCCCTGCAAGGCGGAAAAGACGGGCCCCAGGCAGTTTCGGATCATCCTGACCCAGGGGCTCAACAGGCAGATCCGCAGGATGTGCGAATATTTTGATTTCCGGGTGACGGCCCTTAAGCGGGTGCGGGTCATGGGCTTTACCCTGGAGGGCATCCCGTCGGGCGGCTTCCGGGAGGCGGATGAAAAAGAGATTGAAAAGCTTAAGGCCTGGCTTGCGGCTTCGGACGACAGGCCCTATAAGGAGCGGAAAAGGGCGGAGGGGACTCATGGAAGATAAGCTTGCGAGACAGAAGGAGCTCATCGGGCGTTTAAGAGAGGCGGCCAGGGCCTATTATCAGGAAAACAGGGAGCTTATGAGCAATTTTGAGTACGACCGGCTTTACGACGAGCTTTCCGCTCTGGAACAGGAGACCGGCGTCACCATGGCGGGGAGCCCCACGGCCCAGGTGGGCTACGAGATTTTAAGCGAGCTCCCCAGGGAGGCCCACGAAAGCCCCATGCTTTCCCTGGACAAGACGAAGGACCCCATGGCCCTGGCGGACTGGCTGGGGGATAAGGAGGGCCTTCTTTCCTGGAAGATGGACGGCCTCACCATCGTCCTCACCTACGAGGGCGGAAGGCTCAGGAAGGCGGTGACCAGGGGAAACGGCGAGATCGGAGAGGTGATCACGCCCAACGCCCGGGTCTTTTCCAACCTGCCCTTATCCGTGCCCTTTCAGGGGGAGCTGGTGCTCCGGGGCGAGGCGGTCATCAAGTATTCCGATTTTTACAGAATCAACCAGGAGATGGGCGACGCCGACGCCAGATATAAAAACCCCCGGAACCTTTGCAGCGGAACGGTGCGCCAGCTAAACAGCGCCGTCACCGCCAGGCGGAACGTGAACTTCTTCGCCTTCGCCCTGGTGCGGGCCGACGGCGTGGATTTTTCCGATTCCAGGGAGGAGCAGTTCAAGTGGCTTGCCTCACAGGGCTTCGACGTGGTGGAGTATAAGCGGGTGAACCGGGAGAGCCTTCCCGGCGCGGTGCGGGAATTTGAGGAGCGCATCGGCGAGAACGATTTCCCCTCCGACGGGCTGGTGCTTCTCTACGACAGCATCTCCTACGGCCTGTCCCTGGGGCGGACGGCGAAATTCCCGCGGGATTCCATCGCCTTTAAGTGGGCCGACGAGACGGCCGGGACCACGCTCAGGTATGTGGAATGGAGCGCCTCCAGGACCGGCCTCATCAACCCGGTGGCGGTATTCGACCCGGTGGAGCTGGAGGGCACCACCGTGAGCCGCGCCAGCGTCCACAATGTGAGCATCGTGGAGGGCCTGCGGCTGGGGGAGGGGGATCAGATCACGGTCTACAAGGCCAACATGATTATTCCCCAGATCGCGGAGAACCTGACCGGGAGCGGCAGCCTGAAAATACCGGAGGCCTGTCCCGTCTGCGGCGGAAAAACGCAGATCCGCCAGGAAAACGGCGTCAAGTCCCTTTACTGCACCAATCCGGACTGTCAGGCGAAGCGGATCAAGCGGTTCTCCCTGTTTGTGAGCAGGGACGCCATGAACATCGACGGCCTCTCCGAGGCGACGCTGGAAAAGCTGGTGGACGCAGGCTGCGTCCGGGAGTTTGCCGACCTTTTCCGGCTGGAGCGCCATAAAGAGCAGATCGTGTCCATGGAGGGCATGGGAGAAAAGTCCTACGAAAATCTGATCGCCTCGGCCATGCGGGCCAGGGAGACGACCCTCTCCCGGTTTGTCTACGGGCTGGGGATCGCCGGAATCGGCGCGGCCAACGCCCGGGTGCTGTGCCGGGCCTTCGACGACGACTTTGAGCGGCTCCGCCACGCGGACCGGGAGGAGCTGGAGGCCGTGGAGGGAATCGGTCCGGTGTTGGCTGACGGGATCCTTGACTATTTCGCCTCGGACGCCAGATGCGGGGAGGCAATGCGGGCGCTTGCGCTTCTTTCCATCAAAAAAGAAGCGCCATCCGGCGGGCCAAAGCCCCTGGAGGGAAAGACCTTTGTGATCACCGGCTCCGTGGAGCATTTCGCCAACAGGAAAGAGGCGAAGGAGCTCATCGAGGCCCTGGGAGGGAAGGTGACCGGCTCCGTGACGGCAAAGACGGACTATCTGATCAACAACGACATCACATCGGGCTCCTCCAAAAACAGGAAGGCGAAGGAGCTGGGGATCCCCGTCATCACCGAGGCGGATTTCCTTAAGATGACAGAACAGGAGAGAGAATAATGCCCATTAAAATACAGAACGACCTGCCCGCAAGGGCCATCCTGGAAACGGAAAATATTTTCATCATGGATGAGAACCGGGCCATGTCCCAGGACATCCGCCCCCTTCAGATCCTGATCTTGAACCTGATGCCCATCAAGGAGGATACGGAGACCCAGCTCCTCAGAGCCCTCTCCAATACGCCCATCCAGATCGACATCACCTTCCTCCACATGTCGAGCCACGAGTCCACCCACACCTCCATGAGCCACCTGAACAAGTTCTACGTGACCTTTGACAAGGTGCGGGACCACCGGTTCGACGGGATGATCATCACCGGGGCTCCTGTGGAGCAGATGCCCTTTGAGGAGGTGGATTACTGGGGAGAGCTCACTGAGATCATGGAGTGGACAAAGACCCATGTGACCTCCACCGTCCATATCTGCTGGGGGGCCCAGGCGGGGCTTTACTATCATTACGGGATTCAGAAATATGAGATGGATAAAAAGCTGTTCGGGATCTACGAGCAGCGGGTCCTGGACCGGACGGTGCCTCTGGTCCGCGGCTTTGACGACGTGTTCAGGGCGCCCCATTCCCGCTACACCTATGTGAAGCGGGAGGATATCCTGGCCTGTCCGGAGCTTATGCTCCTGGCGGAGTCCGACGAGGCCGGGGTGTTCCTGGTCCAGAGCCGGGACGGAAAGCAGATTTTCGTGATGGGACACCCGGAATACGACAGGGTGACTCTGGACGGCGAATACAGAAGGGACCGGGGCAGGGGAATGGATACGGCCATCCCCAAAAACTATTATCCCGATGACGACCCGGAAAAGCGGCCGCTCCTCAGCTGGAGGATGCACGCCAACGCCCTTTATACCAACTGGATCAATTTCTACGTTTACCAGGAGACCCCTTACGTCTGGGCATAGGGAGGGAGGTGTCAGATGAAAAAGAAGTTTTTTCTGCTGGCCCTGGCGCCGCTTTATTTCATGGCCGCCGGGCTGCTTTTGCAGTCTCCGGCCTCCATCGGCTCCGGCCTTTTTAATATCTTAAAGGAGCCGGATTTTCTCATCACCGATTATTTCGTGGTGGGCGGGCCGGGAGCAGCCTTTTTGAACGCGGGGGCGGTCACCCTGCTCTGCCTGGGGCTTGTATGGGCCCTGGGGATGGAGATCAACGGCCACACCATCACCTCGGCCTGCCTCATGTTCGGCTTTTCCCTGTTCGGAAAGAACCTGCTCAATATCTGGAGCATCCTGGCGGGCGTTTTCCTTTACGCCAGGTATCATAAAACTCCGGTTTCCAAGTACATCTATATCGGCTTTTACGGCACCAGCCTTTCGCCCATCATCACGGAGCTGATGCAGATCGGGCATCTTCCCCTCTGGGCCAGGCTTCTTCTGGCGGCGGCCACCGGCGTCGCCATCGGCTTCGTGCTTCCGCCCTTGAGCAGCCATGTCCACAGCGCCCACAAGGGTTATTCCCTCTACAACGTGGGCTTTGCCGCGGGAATCATCGCCACGGTGGTCATGTCCCTGTGCAAATCCTTCGGGATGGAGATCCCCTCCAGGCTTTTGTGGGCCACGGAGTACACCTGGGAAATGGCGGCGATCCTGGGAATCTTCCTGGCGGCCCTGATCGTGATCAGCCTGTTCCCTTCCCCGAAGGAGACGCTTCTTCACTATAAAAACATCTGGAAAAGCGACGGAAGGGGAGCCGACTACCTGGTATCCGAGGGTCCCCGGGCCGTGATGCTCAATATCGGGATCAACGGCTTTTTCGCGGCGGGCTTTGTACTTTTGGTGGGCGGGGAGCTCAACGGCCCCAGCATCGGGGCGATTTTTACGGTACTGGGCTTCAGCGCCACGGGAAAGCATCTGAGAAACATCGCGCCGGTGATGGCGGGGGTGTGGCTGGCCAGCCTCACAAAGCTGTGGAGCATCACGGACCCTTCGGCCATCCTGGCCCTTCTGCTCTCCACCACCCTGGCGCCCATCGCCGGAAGGTTCGGGATCCTCTGGGGCATCGCAGCCGGGTTCCTCCATTCCTCGGTGGCCCTCAACGTGGGCATCGTCTACAGCGGGATGAATCTTTACAACAACGGCTTTGCCGGGGGCCTGGTGGCCATGTTCCTGGTGCCCCTGATTCAGTCCATCGCCGACAGGAGGGCCAGGGCGAGGGAGGAGCTTTCCCTGTAGCCTATCTTCTGGTGAAATAAAGGACCCACAGGTATCCCGCCACGTAGAGGGCGCCGGAGACCATAAGGCCCGGAAGCCCTTTCATGGCGGAAGCGAGGAAGGAAAAGCCGGTTCCGGCAAAGGCGGCCAGCAGCGGGCGCAGGAGCTCATAGACGGGAGAGAGGGCCAGGGCGGTCTTCCGCCTGAGAAACGCGTAGTGGCAGGAGGTCACAAAGAGCTCGCTGGCCAGAAGGCCGTAGAGATAGCCCCTCATGCCGATCCTGGGGATCATGAGGGTGACGAAGGCCAGGCGGATCCCCAGGCTCAGGACGTTATGGAGAAAGGTGACCTTTACGTAGCCCAGCCCGTTTATGATGCTTCCCAGGGTCCCGGACACATAGAGAAAGGGACAGAGCCAGGCAAGCACGGTGAGGAGCTCTCCGGCAGTCTCATTGTGAAAGACGGCGGGGCCGATGGAAGCGCCGAACCGGAGGAACAGGCCGGCGGCCAGGACGCCCACATAGAGGCTGAAGCGGATAGAGAGCCGGGAGGAGCGGCTGATGCTCTCGTAGGAGGCCTCCGACTGGGCGGCGGCGATATGGGGAAGAAGCATGACGGAGAGGGAGCCGGTGAGCGCCGTGGGAAAGAAGATAAAGGGCAGGGCCATCCCCGTCAGGATTCCGTAAAGGCTTAGGGCCTCCTCGCCGGAGAGGCCGAAGGCTCTTAAGGAGCCGGGAATCAGCACCGCCTCGGCGCTTTGCAGAAGGCTGATTACCAGCCGGTTCGCGGCCAGGGGCAGGGCCATGGACAGGATGGAGCTCATAAGAAAACCGCAGCTCTTGCGCGCAGAAGAAGTTCTGCGCGTTTTTTTGATGCCCTTGAGGCTTTCGCAGGCGAACACAGAGAGACTCAGAAAAAGGGCGCCCAGCTCGCCGGCCAGATGTCCGCCCGCGGCGTAAAGGGCCGTGGCGGACCGGCCGGAGGCCTCCGCCATCCGTACGGCAAAAACCACGGAGAAAATCCGGGCCGCCTGCTCCATAAGCTGGGCCGACGCGGGAAGCTCCGCCCTCCCCTGTCCGTAGTAGTATCCGCAGATACAGCAGTGGACGGCGCTCACCGGGACGGAGAGGGCCATGACCCGGATCAAAGCCGCCGCCCGGGGCTCCGCCAGGAGCCTCGCGGCGAGCAGGGGCGCGCCGGAAAAGAGCGCCAGGGCCGCCAGAAGGGAAAAGGAAAGGGAGAGGGCCAGGCCCGCTGCCAGAAAGCGGCGGCTCTCCCCGCCGCCCCGTTTCCTGTATTCCGCCGCCACAAAACGGGAGAGGGAGGTCTGGATGGCGCCGCAGCATAAGGAAAAGCAGATGCTGTACAGAGGATAGACCATCTGATAAAGCCCCAGAGCGGCGGTGGTGATCTTATGGGAAAGGAAGATCCGGTAAAAAAAACCGGCGGCCCTGGTGAAGAGCCCTGCGCCGGTGAGAATCAGCGTGCCGAAAACAAGGGGATGTTTTTGTCTGTGCTCCTTCATCGCGCGCCTCCGTTGACATTGATACAGTATATTCCGCCGGGCCGCGCAATATTTCTGTTGACAAACATACCGGCTGGTGGTATAGTGAGGGTGTAAATCATAGTAAACTACTGGGAATTGGAGGCGGAAGGTGAAGCTATCCACAAAGGGAAGATACGGGCTCAGGGCGATGGTGGATCTGGCCGTCCATGAGACAGAGGGGCCGGTTTCCATTCAGTCCATCGCGGACCGGCAGGAGCTTTCAGAGAAATATCTGGAGCAGCTTCTGGGCATGTTAAAGAGGGCGGGCCTTGTGACGGCCAGCCGCGGAAGCCAGGGCGGCTACCGGCTTGCGAAGGACAGCGGCCATATCAGCGCGGGCGACATCCTGCGGGCGCTGGAGGGGGACCTCTCCCCGGTGGACTGCGCCGGGTTTTCAGCGGAGCCGCACTGCAAAAGCGCCGGATCCTGCGTGACAAAATACGTGTGGCGCCGCCTTAAGGAGGCGGTGGAGGACACCCTGAACGGCATTTCTTTAAAGGAGCTGGCCAGCAAGAGCAGAAGCCTTGAGGAAAAGGGAGAACAGAACGCCTCTCCCGCGAATAAGATAACGTAAGGAAAGAAGGTTGCAAGCTATGGAACAGTTGATTTATCTGGATAACGCGGCGACAACAAGGACAGACCCCAGAGTGGTGGAGGAAATGCTCCCCTATTTTACGGAAAAATACGGAAACCCTTCTTCGGTATACAGCTTCGCCGCGGCCAATAAGGAGGATATCACAAAGGTCCGGGCAGAGCTGGCCGGGATCCTGGGGGCGAGGCCGGAGGAGATTTATTTTACTGCCGGTGGTACGGAATCGGATAACTGGGCCCTCAAGGCCACGGCGGACGCTTACGGCCATAAGGGAAAGCATATCATCACCACGAAGATCGAGCATCACGCCATTCTCCACACCTGTGAGTATCTGGAGAAGAAGGGCTTTGAGGTCACGTATCTGGATGTGGATGAGAACGGGATCGTGGATCTCAATCAGCTTAAGGCGTCCATCCGCCCCGATACGATCCTGATTTCGGTGATGTTCGCCAACAATGAGATCGGAACGCTGGAGCCCATTGAGGAGATCGGAAGGCTGGCGAAGGAAAAGGGAATTCTGTTCCACACCGACGCGGTGCAGGCCTTCGGCCACGTGCCCATCGACGTGGACCAGATGGGCATCGATATGCTCTCCGCCAGCGGGCACAAGCTTTCGGGGCCCAAGGGGATCGGCTTCCTCTATATCAGAAAGGGCGTGAAGATCCGCTCCTTTATCCACGGCGGGGCCCAGGAGAGAAAGCGCCGGGCGGGGACGGAGAACGTTCCCGGCATCATCGGCCTGGGAGCGGCGGCCAGGCTCTGCGCCGCCTCCATGGAGCAGCGGGCGAAGCGGGAGAGCGCCCTGAGAGATCATCTGATCGACCGGGTCTTAAAGGAGATCCCCTACACCAGGCTCAACGGCCACAGGACGAAGCGGCTTCCCAACAACGCCAATTTCAGCTTCCAGTTTATTGAGGGCGAGTCCATGCTGATTATGCTGGATATGGCGGGGATCTGCGCTTCCAGCGGCTCTGCCTGCACATCAGGCTCTCTGGATCCCTCCCACGTGCTTCTTGCCATCGGCCTTCCCCACGAGATCGCCCACGGCTCCTTAAGGCTTACGCTGGGAGAGGACACCACCCTGGAGCAGATCGACTATGTGGCGGATAAGCTTAAGGAGATCGTGGAAAAGCTCCGTTCCATGTCGCCCTTATATGAGGATTTCATAAACGGAGGAAAAGAAAACAAGGCTTAATCACGGAGGAAGATCAATGTACAGCGAAAAAGTAATGGACCATTTTCAGAATCCCAGGAACGTGGGCGAGATCGAGAACGCCAGCGGCGTGGGCACGGTTGGAAACGCCAAATGCGGCGATATTATGAGGATTTATCTGGATGTGGATGAAAACCAGGTAATCCGCGACGTGAAATTCAAGACCTTCGGCTGCGGCGCCGCCGTCGCCACCAGCAGCATGGCTACAGAGATGGTGAAGGGAAAGACCATCGAGGACGCCATGAAGGTGACCAACAAGGCGGTGATGGAGGCTCTGGATGGCCTTCCGCCGGTGAAGGTCCACTGCTCTCTGCTTGCGGAGGAGGCCATCCACGCGGCTCTCTGGGACTACGCGGAAAAGCACCATATCAGGATCGAGGGGCTGGAAAAGCCCAAATCCGACATCAGCGAGCACGAAGAGGAAGAAGAATACTGATATGAGCGGAAAAAAGGTTGTGGTGGGCATGTCCGGCGGGGTGGATTCCTCGGTGGCTGCCTGCCTCTTGAAGGAGCAGGGCTTCGAGGTGATCGGAGTCACCATGGAAATGTGGAGCGAGGACCGTGCGGCCCTCCCTGAGGGGGAGGGCTGCCACGGTCTTTCGGCCGTCTCTGACGCCGGACCATGCCATGCGGGCGGCGGGGAGCCTTCCGCCTCCTCGGCCGTCTCCGACGCCGCCCGGGTGGCAGAGCACCTGGGAATCCCCCATTACACGGCAGATTTTAAAGAGGTATTCCGCGAAACCGTGGTGGACTATTTTGTGTCGTCCTACCTGCGGGGCGAGACGCCCAACCCCTGCATCGCCTGCAACAGGTTCGTCAAATGGGAGGCGCTTCTTTCCTGGGCCGAAAGGCTGGGAGCGGATTTTATCGCCACGGGCCATTACGCCCACATTGACACCCTGGCAAACGGAAGGCGCGCCGTGCGGAATTCCGTGACGGCGAAAAAGGATCAGACCTACGCCCTTTACAGGCTGACCCAGGAGCAGCTTTCCCGCACCCTGATGCCGGTGGGAGCCTATACGAAGGAGGAGATTCGGGACATCGCCCTCTCAAAGGCCCTGCCTGTGGCGGGAAAGCCCGACAGCCAGGAGATCTGCTTTATCCCCGATCAGGATTACGCGGGTTTTATCTGCCGCTATTCGGGGCGCGCGCCGCGGCCGGGCGACTATGTGGATCCGGCCGGAAATGTGCTGGGGCGGCACCGGGGAATTATCCATTACACCATCGGCCAGAGGAAGGGACTGGGCCTCTCCCTGGGCCGCCCGGCCTTCGTGACGGAGATCCGGCCTGAGACGGGGCAGGTG
>CALWAW010000045.1 GCA_944375845.1 uncultured Lachnospiraceae bacterium | reverse complement strand
TATCCCGGTACTGGTTTTCCTTCCCGCTGTAGGCGCCCATTTCCAGGTGATGGACGGTCATCACCTGATAGCTCCCGCCGTTTCCGTCGTCCACCTCGTCGAAATCGATCTCCAGATCCGGGACCATCAGGATTACCTCTTCGCCGGAGCGGATCTTTTCCAGATTGATCTCCCCTTCCTCAACATAGGGGGCGAGGCTTAAAAGCTCCTCCTCCCCATAGCCCTGGAGACGGCAGTCCACGTAGGATTCCTCAAGGTCAAAGTACTCCCGCACCTCGTCCTGGAAGCCGCCCACTGCCCCGCTGATAAAGGTATCCTCCAAAGCCCGCTGATAGCTGTCCTCCCGGTTCAGGGTAAACTTGAGCTGGGTGCACTCCTTGTAGGCGGACACCTTTCTGGCCCCGTCGGCTCCCCGGAGGATCTCAAGATCCTCCTCATCCATGCCCAGGTAGGGCTCGTTGTATACGGTAAAGATGTCGTCCGGTTCCATGACGCTCATGCCGATATAGCTTCCGTCCTCGTCCTGATAGCTGGTGTCGCTGCTGATGGTGGAGGCGAGAAATTCGTAATCGTAATCGGTGGCCAGCTTTCCGTACACGGGAACGGAAAGGTTCATCCGCTCGTCGCTCTTTAAATAGCAGTCGAAGGCTCCGTACAGGAAAAATACGGAAAAGATCAGACAGCCCATGAGGAGGACGGAAAGAAGGCTCCGCCTTTTCCTGAAGGGATTTTCCCGCCTTGCGGCCGCCGACGTCCCGGCCAGCCGCACAGCCGCCGGTACGGCGCTTAAGGCCATAAGGGCGGCGCAGATCAGAACCGAGCCCGCAAGCTCCCCCGGAAGGACCCGGAACAGGACCCGGCTTCCCGCCGCGAGGCCCGCGGCCCATCCCAGCAGGGCGGCGCCGCCGATTCCCAGAACAAGGCCCGGTATCAGGGCGATCACAAAGATCCAGAACAGATCCAGATAGAGGAGCCCGGGAATCCTTCCCGCCTCCACGCCCAGAAGCCGGTAGAGGCTCATCCGCTCTGAGAGCCGGGGCATATTTAAAAGTAAAAGCTGCGCCAGCAAAAGGGTCTGGCACACATAGACCAGCGCAAGGATCACAGGGGGGATGGAAAACCGGACGTTTTTGATGGGAAGGTTCTGCACCAGATTATAGTCCGCCCCATAGGCCTCTCCCGAAAAGACGCCGGTGGTTTCCATCAGGGTGCGGTGAAGTATCGTGCTTCCCTCTGTCTCTCTCCGGAAATCCTCCTGCGAGAAAAACGCCTCCGGAAGCAGGAGCGCCTCGGCGCTCTGACTGGTGTTGCTCACCCAGAGCATCCCGTAATCCTCGAGGATCCCTGAAATCCTGTAGGTTTTTCCCCGCCAGATGAGGGCGCCTCCGGGACGGGCCCCGTCTCCCAGCTGCCTTTGCAGGCTCTCCGTTATGACCGTCTGCCCTGTCTGCGGCCAGCTGCCCTCCTTCAGGGAAAGCCGTCCAAGCTCCGACGCCGTCCCGTCCAGAAGGCCGGCCGCCAGATAGCCGGAGGCCTGCCGGTTCCCCAGAAAATCCTCCGAGTCCCCTGCCCGCTCCTTCGCCTCCTGCTCCAGAGAGCCCGGCTCTCCATCCTCCGCGGACACGGTCACGGCGTAGAGATTTCCGGCCCGTCCGATCTTTTCTGTCTCCTCTCCCAGAAGGCTTTTCAGCTCTTCGTTGCAGAGCAGATCCATGGCTTCCTGCGGAAGCTCCTTCTCTGTTCCGTAATACAGATCCGTAAACTCGCCGTAGATGTCCCTCTGCCGCTCCCCCGCCGTGTAGAGCATATTGTCCGCCGCCGTCAGAAACAGCGCCGGCAGGGCGATGGAAAGGATCACCCCCACTAAAAACACCCGGTAAGCCCCGCTTTTTACAACGCACTGAAGACTGTAGCGGAGCATCCTCCCCCGCCTCATCTTCCGCCTCCCTTTCCGGTGTCGGACACAATCCGCCCGTCCTTGAGGGTGATGACCCGGTGGGCCATATCGGCCACGGACCTGTCGTGGGTCACGATCACAAATGTCTGCCCGTACTGCTCGTTGGAGCGGCGGATAAAATCAAGGAGCTCCCGCCCCGCCGTCTCGTCGATGTTTCCCGTGGGCTCGTCCGCCAGGATCAGATCCGGCTTCATCAGAAGGGCCCGCAGGATGGCCGTCCTCTGCTGACCGCCGCCGGAGAGCTGATGGGGATAGAAGCCCATCCGGTCCTCCAGATCCAGAAGCTTCGCAAGCTCCCGCTCAAAATCCGCGTCCAGTGGCTTTCCCGCCACGTCAAGGGGAAAGCGGATGTTCTGTGCCACCGTCATATCGGGAATCAGCTGAAACTTCTGGAAAATAAAGCCGATCCGCTCCCGCCGGAACCTGGTGCGCTCCGCCTCCCGCATATCGTAGAGGGAGCGCCCGTCCACAAAGACCCGACCCTCGGTGGGCGGCTCCAGGCCTCCCAGCACGTGGAGAAGGGTGGTCTTTCCCGACCCGCTTCGTCCCACAATGGCCGTGATCCCGCCCTTTTCTATGGAGAGCTCCACCTGATCCACGCTTTTGACGAGGGCCTCCCCGTCTCCGTAGTATTTTGAAAGCCTCTCGGCCCTGATGATTTCCTTTTCCATGCCTCTCCTCCTTCTGTCTTTACCTGTATATGGCGGATGGGACGGGATTTTCACAGCCTTTTTTCAAAAAACAAAAATGCCCCCGGAGCTTTCGCTCCGGAGGCGTGCAGTTTCGCTTCCTACTTTTCCATTGCCGCGAAAAGGATCCTGGCGCATTCCTCTGTGGTGAGGGTGGAGGTGTTTAACTCCAGGTCATAATTTCCCCTGTCGCTCCAGTCCTTTCTGGTCCAGAACTTGAAATAGTTCCTGCGCTGCTTATCCTTTTTGTCGATGAGCCGCTTTGCCTCGGCCTCGGAAACGTGCTCGGTCTCCACTGTCCGTCTGATCC